>NZ_JAELTV010001118.1 GCF_016429005.1 Pedobacter sp. ASV19 | reverse complement strand
CCATTCAAGTAAGCAAATAAAAGGGTGGTTGATCCAGGGCTTTCTTTTTCCAGTAAGTCAATAGCTTTTTGATTATAAGATCCAGCTTTGGCAAACTGATAGTTGTTCATTAAAATGGTAGAAAGTTGGGTGTAAAAATGGGCGATCAGTTTTTTATTACCTCCTTTCTCTGCATTTGGAATGGCTTTATCGAGTATAATGCGGGTTATAAATTCATATCCTTCTTTGTCTTTGTTCATCAAGGCATAATTGAACCAGGAGGAAGCCTGGTTGCCATAGGCCTTTTTGGTTTTAAATTCTGCGAGTGCTTCTCCTGCTTTCTTAAAGGCCACAGATGCCTTGGCCTGGTTCCAGTTAAAATAGTATTGCCCTTCATAAAAGAACGATAGTGCGTTGTAATATGGATATTTTTGGGCCAGTTGCTTTCCTTTCAGGAGATAAGACTTGCTCTTAACGGTGTCTTTATATTTCCAGTAA
>NZ_JAELTV010001117.1 GCF_016429005.1 Pedobacter sp. ASV19 | reverse complement strand
GATAAAGACGTTTAAATTTCGGATCGCATGAACAATTCATAATATCATGGATAATCATCCGGACAGGCATGGATAATTGTTCAATATACAGGTTGGAAAAAAAATCACTTGTGATCAATATTTTTCCCATCATTTGAAGGAGGGAATCTTCTGAAATGGTAATTTCGAGAGAGAATTTATTGTGTGTCGATTCTTCCTGTTCACTGCTTTCTTTTTTTTTGAAGAGTAGTTTAGCCTTCAGTTCATCATTTCTGATTTGTAAATTAACTACTGGATAGTCAGCGGTTTCTAAGTCGCATTTTAACAAATTTTCGTCCGTTTTCTTAATCTCAATCTTATGCATTTTCCTGTTAAATCAGTACAAATCCCTGCACATTCTGTACACAGATTACTCTATTTTTGCCACAAATTAATAATTAGTCTAAATAAGAACAATTAAAATATGCAATATTTAACTCAGCAGGTTTATGCATTGATC
>NZ_JAELTV010001116.1 GCF_016429005.1 Pedobacter sp. ASV19 | reverse complement strand
GTCTTATTGTCACCAACATATAAGTTAACGAACATTATCTTTGGATTATCCTGAAATCTTTTTTTAAGATCCAACAAACTCAATTTATACTCATCTAGCTGTTTAAGGTCCTGAATCAGACCAACGTAGAGCACCTTTCCAGAAAATAATTGTTCAAAAGTTTTTTTCTTGCCATTTACATCCTCTAAATTAAGTCGAGATAATGAAGAGTCCGGCCCCGTTACCTTGTATTCTTTTGCAATATTTTTTGCTATCTTTTTTGAAACTTCGTTTGTAGGATCACCTTTGACAAGTTTAATAGCTGTACAGGAATATTGAAGGGCTGCTAATGCGATTAAAAAAAAATAGTTTAGTTTTTTCATGTTTTTATGATTAATTTATTTGATACCTTTTCTGTCTCATTTTTAACCTTTGGGCTAAAAGTCTAAAATAGCATGAATTAAAAATGTGTAACCACACCGTATATAAAGTAGAATAG
>NZ_JAELTV010001115.1 GCF_016429005.1 Pedobacter sp. ASV19 | reverse complement strand
AAGGTACAGTGGTAGATGCAGATGATCTGATCGCAGAAATGGTAGAAACAGCCAGACAGAAGACAGAAGCATTAGGTAAAACGAATGATTTTTCTGATGAAGAAAAGGAACGTTTGTATTATGATATAGGTATGGGAGCTTTAAAATACTTCCTGCTAAAAGTAGAGCCTAAGAAACGTCTGTTGTTTGATCCTTCTGAATCTATTGATTTTCAGGGAAATACCGGTCCGTTTATTCAGTATACCCATGCGCGTATCAAATCGCTTTTAAGCAAGGCAGCATATGCAGAATGGTCAAAAGCAACTGAAGTTAAGGATTTATCTGCAACAGAGCTGGAGATGATCATGTTGCTTTCCAGGTACCCTTCGGAATTGGCTTCAGCAGCCAAAGGCTCTACTCCCGCTACTTTATCTAACTACCTTTATGAAGTCGCAAAGATGTTTAATAAATTCTATCATGAAGTACCTCCAATAGTTAAA
>NZ_JAELTV010001114.1 GCF_016429005.1 Pedobacter sp. ASV19 | reverse complement strand
CACCCCCCCGATCCACACCGGCTAACGTTCGTCGGCAGCGTCAGATGTGTATAAGAGACAGCTCATTACACCGCCAGATTGAAAATCGCTATGACTGCATACTCCAGTGGCAGCATTATATTTTCGCAGGATACAAGCAATATATACACACCGCGAGAGTTCTTAGACTCCAAGGAAGAAGTTCGGTACAAAGAATATGGTCTCGAAGAATATCATAATTTTACCTTACTATATCCACATACACTTATAACAGGCCTCATTAACGAAGTAGACAAGGCAAAGAATCAACTAATAAAAGCGGAAGAAAAACTGCACTCTACAGTATTAAAACTTTTAAACACATTTGAACTGCATCCTAAAGAAAAGAACAAATAGCCACTCAAGCACCATTCCTCCTGTCTCTTATACACATCTGACGCTGCCGACGAACGTTAGCCGGTGTAGGTCTCGGGGGTGGGGGGGTGAGTGGGGGGGGGGGG
>NZ_JAELTV010001113.1 GCF_016429005.1 Pedobacter sp. ASV19 | reverse complement strand
GGCCAGCAGCTCCTGCATCTCCCTGTGGACCTTTAATGTTACCATTTGAAACCCAGGTCGTGCCATTATAAACATAGGTTTCACCCGTAGTCGTGTTGATATAAGTATCACCTGTAGATCCTGTACCTGTCGGAGCAGTAGTACCACTGGTTACGGATTTCCCATCAACTCCATTGGTACCGTTCGTGCCGTTTGTCCCTGCAGCACCTTGAACCCCTTGTGGACCAACTGCACCTTGCGGACCAGCAGCACCTGCATCTCCCTGTGGACCTTTAATATTGCCATTAGAAATCCAGGTTGTGCCATTATAAACATAAGTTTCACCTGTAGTGGTATTAATGTAAGTATCACCAGTAGATCCTGTACCCGTTGGAGCAGTAGAACCACTGGTTACAGATTTTCCATCAACTCCATTGGTACCGTTCGTGCCGTTCGTACCATTTGTACCCGTTGCACCTGCATCTCCTTTCGGTCCTTTGA
>NZ_JAELTV010000112.1 GCF_016429005.1 Pedobacter sp. ASV19 | reverse complement strand
CCCCCCCCCCCCCCCCCCCCCCCCCCCCCCCCCCCCCCCCCCCCCCCTTTTTTACGTTCGTCGGCAGCGTCAGATGTGTATAAGAGCCCGGTTCTGAGGTGATCACGGAAATCGTGTTTCTTTAATTCTTTTAGCTCTTTCCACCACCACCAAACACTTTGGCAATTACCCAGATGATCAGGGCAAGGATAATCACGACGATAATTACACCAGTCCATACACCGGTTTTAAAAATGCCTTCTATTACAGAGCAACTGCTTAAGGTGGTCACAAGAAGGGCAACTATTCCAAGAGGAAGATATTTTTTAAGATTCATAAATCATTGTTTTCCTAGATAACAATGATTTATGAAAATGGTTTGAGAAGGACTATTTGCCGTTTATTTTAAGCAACTCTACTTCGAAGATCAATGTGCTGTATGGCGGGATATCCTGTCCGGCACCGCGTTCTCCGTAAGCCAGATTGTACGGGATGAAAAATTTGTATTTAGAGCCTGGCTGCATGAGTTGTATCCCTTCTGTCCATCCTGGAATAACACGGTTTAAGGGTAAAGCCAGAGGTTCATTTCTGTCATAAGAACTGTCAAACTGTTTGCCGCTCAACAGGGTGCCTTTGTAATGTGCAGTTACGGTATCTGTTGCAGCCGGATGTGCGCCGCTACCTTCTTTAAGTATAATATATTGTAAACCGCTGGCCGTAGTTTTTACACCTGCTGTTTTTTTATTGTTTTCCAGGAATGTCTTTCCTTCTGCAATGATACCGGCATATTTTTTCTTGCTTGCTCCGGCAAAGAGGTTATTGATGGCTGTTTGTGTTTTCTCACCTGACATCAGGGGAGCTTTGCCGGTGAAGGTGTCTTTAAGTCCCTGGATAAAAAGTTCATAGTTTAAAGCGGTAACACCGTTGTTTTTCAGGTTCGCTGCCATACTGGTTCCAAAAGCGTAACTGGCAGAGTCAAGGCCGTTTTTGATGGCAGGAGCTTTTACAATTGCTTTTTTTACGGGGTGTTTTTTGGTTTGCGCCATTGCAGTAAACGTTGTTAAAGGGAGCAACAGGGCGATAAAGGCTGTTTTCATTATGTGTTTAAATGTTAAGTGTGTAGCTGTGCTAAGATTTGAAAGCGGAAAGTTATACATTTTTGAAACATAAAGAAAAAGAAGAGAAATAAGCTTGGTGGAACCATCATGAGTTTACACTTAAAAACAATGAATAAAACTCATGATAGCTTCATAACCATTAAAATCAAATTATTTTCTAATGAAAAAATCAATGTACTCTTCCGAGACTACGCTTTCTGCTCGCCGCTGCGCGGACTGCTTCGAAAACTGAGGTCTCTTCCTGAGTATCATTGATTTTTTTCCGGGTGCTTAACCGGGAGGAGAGTCCGGGCATGTAGCAGAGGGATAGTTTAGGTACGGTCTGAGGGATAAGCATAAAAAAAGCACCCTTATGAGGTGCTTTTTTTATAAGTTGTTTCGTGTATTGCTTAGAAACGTTCGTCTGCTGTAAAGAAGAAATCACCTTCAATTTGAGCATTTTCGTCAGAGTCTGAACCATGAACAGCGTTTGCATCAATTGATTTTGCATATTTCTGACGGATAGTTCCTTCAGCTGCTTCTGCAGGGTTAGTTGCACCGATCAATTTTCTGAAATCTTCAATTGCATTGTCTTTTTCAAGGATCGCAGCAACAATAGGACCTGAAGACATGAATTCAACAAGATCCTTGTAGAAAGGACGCTCTTTGTGAACTTCGTAAAATTTACCTGCAGTCTCAGGAGTTAATTTAGTATACTTTAATGCAATGATTTTGAAACCTGCAGAAGTGATGTCGTTGATGATTGCTCCGATATGTCCGTTAGCAACAGCATCAGGCTTGATCATTGTAAAAGTTCTGTTTGTAGCCATTTTTGTTTTAATTTTTTTGCAAAATTACGTTTTATACTGGTAATATTAAAGCTTGAAATATAAAGGCATTCATTTCTTCATTAAATTGTTAGCTTTGCAGCGAAATATATGTTATCTCTTTCAGAACTAAAATCTTTGCTGGCAACGCCGCAGAAAATTGTAATTACGACGCATCATAAGCCAGATGGCGATGCAATGGGTTCGTCCCTGGGTTTGTATGCTTATCTTATCCAGAAAGGACACCACGTTAAGGTGATTACACCGACAGATTATCCGTACTTTCTGCACTGGCTTCCTAATAACTCAGATGTTATTATTTATACAGAACAAAAGGAACAATCGGAGCTGCATGTAGCAGAAGCCTCTTTGATATTTTGCCTGGACTTTAACACCCTGAGCAGGATCAACGAACTTGGAGAAGTGATCCGGGCTTCGGAAGCTTACAAGATCATGATCGACCACCACCTGGAACCGGAAGATTTCGACGATTACCGGTGCTGGAACATCAATGCCTGTGCAGCGGCCCAACTGGTTTACGAATTTATTGTGCACGAACTTGAAGATGGCGCATTCATGTCTAAAGATATTGCAACTTGTTTGTATACAGGGATCATGACGGATTCAGGCTCTTTCCGCTTTCCTTCGGCAACGTCGGAAGTGTACAGGATAGGCGCAGACCTGATTGATGCAGGAGCGGAACACTGGAGAATTCACCAGCTGGTATACGATAATGCTACTGAAAACCGTTTACGCTTTTTAGGACATTGCTTAACCAACAAACTGGAGATTTTAAGGGAGTTCAACACAGCGATCATTACAGTTACAGCTGAAGAACTTAAAAAATATAATATCGTTACCGGAGATACCGAAGGGATTGTAAACTATGCATTGTCTGTAAACGGCATCAGGCTGGCTGCTTTCATTATTGAAAGAACCGACCGCGTTAAACTTTCTTTACGTTCTACCGGAGATTTTCCTGCCAATGAGATCTGTAAAAAGTATTTCAATGGTGGCGGGCACAGAAATGCAGCAGGTGGTGCTTCTGATGAGAGTTTAACAGATACTGTGGAGAAATTTAAATCTATTTTGACAGAGTATAAAACACAGTTATTGCAATAAAAGTATCGGCAGAATCCTTTTGAGGACCGCTGAAATAAAAATAAATAAACGAAAACGGCGAAGCCCTCTTGAGGACCGCTGAGATCAAATAAACAAAACGAAAAAAAATAAAACGACAAAAAACGCAATGAAAAAAACTTTAGTACTTCTTTTTGCAGCTACGCTTGGTTTAGCTGCTTGTAATAACTACAAAAAAGGACCGGGTGGTTTAATGTACATGATACATAAATCAGAAGGGAAAGAAAAAATCAAAGAAGGTGATATTATTAAATTGAACTTTATTCAAAAAAATGAAAAAGATTCAGTGATGGCGAATACCTATGACCTTGAGCAACCTCAAATCTTCCCTGTAGGTAAAAAACAATATGCAGGTGATATGAACGATGTGTTATACCTTTTTGGTGAAGGTGACAGTGCTACTTTCAAATTGGATTTAGATACGATGGCAAAACACTCAGGTCAGCCAAAACCAGCTAATCTGAAAAATGATAAATACCTGGTATTTACCGTTAAGATTGAAAAAGTATTACACAAAGATCCAAAAGAAGCAGATTCTACTTTCCAGAACAAAGCCAAAGATTTCTTCCAGAAGGACTATAAGGCAACAGTTGAAAGACACAAAGCATCTGAAGAAGGAAAAATTAAAAAATATATTGCAGACAATAACCTGAAAGTGCAAACAACAGCTTCTGGCTTGCAATATGTAATCACCACTCCTGGAAGCGCACAAAAACCAGTAGTTGGAGATACCATCATGGTAAACTATACAGGTAAACTGACCACCAAAAAATCAAACGGAAAAGACAACGTATTTGATACCAGCGATGCTAAAATTGCTAAGGAAACCGGTAAATTTAACCCGATGGCTCAGTACGGTCCGCGTGCATTTGCATTAGGAAGAGCAATCCCTGGTTTTGACGAAGGTTTGCAACTGATCGGTAAAGGTGGTAAAGCCACTTTTATTATCCCTTCTAAATTAGCTTATGGCGAGAATGGTATGCCTCAGGGTGGTATCAGTCCTTATACTCCATTGGTATTTGAAGTAGAATTAACAGACATTAAAAAACCTTCAGCGGTTACTGTACCAGCTCCGCCAGCACCAGTAAACCCAGCTGCAGCTACACCAGCTCCAGTTAAAAAATAATCAGGCTTCGCCTTCGGGCTATAACCCATTGCCCTGTCTATTGTATAGACAGGGCTTTTTTATTTTGTATCTTTGCCCCATGCTTTTAACCGATACCCATACCCATCTTTATTACGAAAGAGATCAGCAGAAGCAAAGCGAACTCTTGCAGCGCTGCTTTGATCAGGGCATAGAACGCCTGTTCCTGCCCAATGTAGATGTTGCTTCCATTGCCATGATCAATGAACTGGTAGAGCGTTACCCGGAAAATTGTTTTGCTATGGCCGGTCTGCATCCCTGTGACGTAAAGGAGGACTTTGAAACGGTACTGGAAGAGATCTATGCCAGTATAGCTGGCCGGAAGATCTATGCCATAGGAGAGATCGGTATTGACCTCTATTGGGATAAGACCACACTGGGTATCCAGCAAAAAGCCTTTAAAGAACAGATTAAATGGGCAAAAACATTGGATTTGCCTATCGTCATCCATTGCAGGGAAGCTTTTGATGAGGTTTTTGAAGTGCTGGAAGAAGAAAAAGACGATAAGCTCCGTGGAATTCTGCACTGTTTTACCGGAAATCTGGATCAGGCGCTCAAAGCCATTGAACTTGGGTTTTACCTGGGAATTGGTGGTGTAGTAACCTATAAGAAGGCCGGTTTGGATGAGGTGCTTAAATATGTTCCCCTGGAGCATATCGTTTTGGAAACGGATTCACCTTACCTGGCTCCGGTACCTTTCAGAGGTAAACCAAATGAAAGCAGTTATCTGATTTATGTGGCCAGAAAGCTGTCGGAAATTTATGGTATTTCTGTTGATGAAATAGCTGATATTACTACACTTAATTCCAGAAAGATTTTTTTAGTTTAGCAGTTAATGACTAAACTACTTATTATTTATACTGGCGGAACTATTGGCATGGTCAATAATCCGCAGACTGGTGCGCTTATACCTTTTGATTTTGAGCAGATCCAGCAAAATGTTCCCGAAATGGTACGCCTAAACTACCAGCTCGATGTGCATTCTTTTGATCCGATCCTCGACTCCTCCAACATGCATCCGGACATTTGGGCCAAACTGGCCCGGATCATTGAGAACAAGTACGCCCAGTACGATGGTTTTGTAATCCTCCATGGTTCAGACACGATGGCCTTTACTGCATCAGCCCTGAGTTTTATGCTGGAGAACCTGGCCAAACCCGTTGTGCTGACGGGATCTCAGCTGCCTATCGGAGAGATCAGAACCGATGCCAAGGAAAACCTCATCACCGCCCTTGAAATTGCTGCCACCAAAAAGCAAGGCAGAGCCATGGTACCTGAAGTTTGCATCTATTTTGACTATCAGCTTTTCAGAGGTAACCGTGCCATCAAATACAACTCCGAAAAATTTGAAGCTTTCCGGACACCAAATTATCCAAAACTTGCAGAAGCAGGCGTGCATTTAACCTTTTATAAGAACTATATTCAGCAGCAGCCCAAAGAAGCCTTTAAAGTTCATGCAGATTTTAATGCCAATATCGGGGTCATTAAATTATACCCTGGCATTACCCCTCAGGCGGTGCAGGCGGTAACCCGTTCTTCAGTTAATGCTATTGTACTGGAAACTTTCGGCTCAGGAAATACCACTACAGCCCAATGGTTTATTGACAGCCTGCAGGAAGCTGTAGATGCTGGAAAGGTCATCGTAGACATCACCCAGTGCCAGGTAGGTTCAGTAGAATTGGGTAAATACGAGACCAGTAAAAAGCTTCAGCAAATGGGCGTGGTTAGTGGTTATGACATGACCTTTGAAGCCGCAGTGACCAAATTGATGTACCTGATGGGCCTTGGTTTACCGATGACTGAAATCACCAAACTCATGGAGCAATCCCTTCGCGGAGAGCTTACTGTATAGGTAAAACTTCTGTAAATTCGTTTTCAGAAGGCCATGTTCCTGAATAATAAGCTGTATTTTTACGGCTTATTATTCAGATGCTATGAAGATAGAGCAAATTTATACCGGATGTCTGGCAGAGGCCGCCTATTATATTGAAAGTAATGGAGAAGCCGCGATCATTGACCCCCTCAGAGAGGTAGAATCTTACCTGAAAAAGGTAAAAAAGGATGGCGCGGTCATTAAGTATATCTTCGAAACTCATTTTCATGCAGATTTTGTTTCCGGCCATATTGACCTGGCCGAAAAATCAGGGGCAACGATAATTTACGGTCCCACCGCCAAAACTTCTTTCCCTGCACATATTGCTGCTGATGGGGAAGAGTTCAAAATAGGCGAACTCACTATACAAACCCTGCATACCCCAGGCCATACCCCGGAATCGACCACCTATCTGCTCAAAGATAAAACAGGAAAGCCCTATTGTATATTTTCCGGAGATACCTTGTTCATTGGAGATGTAGGCCGTCCAGACCTGGCACAGCAAGGTGATATGACCATGGAAGATATGGCAAGTACTTTATACGATTCCCTGCACAGTAAAATCCTGAATCTTCCTGATGAAGTACTGGTATACCCAGCCCATGGAGCGGGTTCTGCCTGTGGGAAGAACATGAGCAAGGAAACTTTCGATACCCTGGGTCATCAAAAAGAAGTCAATTATGCTTTAAAAGCCACAAGCAGGGAACAATTTATCAAAGAAGTCACCGACGGCATTTTGCCGCCTCCACAATACTTTGCAAAAAATGCATCCATGAACAAGCATGGGTACGAAAGTGTAGACCAGGTTTTTGAGAAAGGTCTAAACCCCCTGAGTCCCGAAGCATTTGAAGCATTGGCCAATCAGACCGGAGCCTTATTGCTTGACACCAGGGATCCGCAGGTTTTTGCCAAAGGATTTATCCCTTCCTCTGTGAATATTGGTTTAAACGGCCAGTTTGCTCCATGGGTAGGTGCTTTGATCACCGACCTGCAGCAGCCTTTATTGCTCATCGTAGAAGAAGGAAAAGAGGAAGAAGCCCTGACCCGTCTGGCCAGGGTAGGTTACGACAATACCATTGGCTATCTTCAAGGTGGCATTGGCGCCTGGGCAGCAGCGGGTAAAGATACCGATACCATTACCTCCATTTCGGCCGAAGCCTTCGAAGATATCCTGACCCAGCAACCTGATATCCATGCACTGGATGTTCGCAAACCAGGGGAGTATGAAGCAGAGCATTTGGAGTCCACTTTAACCCGGCCATTAGATTATATCAATGAATGGACCAGTGAAATGCGTCCGGACGAAACGTATTATATCCATTGTGCAGGCGGTTACCGCTCTATGATCGCAGCCTCCATTTTAAAAGCCAGAGGAATAGATCAGGTGATCGATATCGCAGGCGGCTATGGTGCCATTAAGACCACTGGATTAAAAAGAACAGATTTTTCCTGTCCATCAAAAGCCATGAAGGCTTAAACCTTTAAAGCTTATGAACACATTTGATGTACTGATCATTGGTGCCGGACCTATCGGAATGGCTTGTGCCATTGAAGCCCAAAAAGCCGGCCTGAGTTATGTCGTCGTAGAGAAAGGTGCCCTGGTCAACAGTTTGTACAATTACCCGGTCTTCATGACCTTTTTCTCCACTTCGCAACGCCTGGAAATCGGGGGTGTTCCTTTTGTGAGCATCAATCCTAAACCCAACCGGAACGAAGCGGTAGAATACTATCGTCGGGTAGCTGAAAAATTCAGTTTAAATATCCGGCTTTTTGAAGAAGTTAAAACAGTTTCTAAACAGGACGATGGCTATTTTGATACGGAAACTTCCAAGGGCAACTACCGTACAAAATATGTAGTGATTGCTACCGGATTTTACGATGTACCGGTAATGATGAACATTCCCGGAGAAAACTTACCCAAAGTAACCCATTACTATAAAGACCCCCATTTATATGCTTTCCAGAATGTTGTTGTCATAGGAGCAAACAACTCGGCAATTGACGCAGCACTGGAAACCTATCGGAAAGGGGCAAAGGTAACTCTGGTGATCCGGAATAACGAGATCGGCTCTTATGTGAAATATTGGGTACGCCCTGATATTGAAAACCGGATTAAAGAAGGGGAGATCAAGGCGTATTACAATGCCGAGTTGTTGTCAATTGCGCCCGAGTCTGTGCAAATCCGTACGGAAGAAGGACTTTTAGAACTCGAAAATGACTTCGTGATCGCGATGACTGGCTATAAACCTGACTTCGGGATGTTAAAGCGTTTTGGCATCCAACTGGAAGATGATAAAGGCGGTGTTCCAGTCTATAATGCTGATACCATGGAAACTAACCTCTCCGGGTTATACCTGGCAGGTGTGGTTTGCGGAGGAAAAGACACCCATAAATGGTTCATAGAAAACTCAAGAGTACATGCAGAGCAGATTTTTGCCCATATTAGAGGAATTTAATTTATGTTTGTGGACAACATTTTTGAACCTGCATGCCGGGAATAGATCAGATTAAAGAACCCATAGCTGCCGATATTACGGTTTTTGAGGAGAAGTTTAAAGCTTCTATGCACAGTGATGCTCCATTACTTGACCGTATAACGCATTATATCGTTAAAAGGAAAGGGAAACAAATCCGTCCAATGTTCGTTTTCTTTGCCGCCAAATTGTGCGGTGGTATCGTCGAATCCACGCATCGGGGGGCTGCACTGGTAGAGCTCTTGCATACAGCCACTCTGGTACACGATGACGTAGTAGATAACGCTTACGAGCGAAGAGGCTTCTTCTCCATCAATGCCTTATGGAAAAACAAGATTGCTGTACTTGTAGGTGATTATCTCCTGGCCAAAGGCCTCCTGCTTTCGGTCAATAACAATGAATTCCGCTTACTTCAGATCGTTTCAGAGGCTGTAAAGCAAATGAGCGAAGGTGAACTGCTCCAGATCGAAAAGGTACGGCGTATGGACATCAGTGAGGCTTTATACTTTGACGTGATCCGTCAGAAAACAGCCTCTTTAATTGCTTCCTGCTGTGCCTGCGGTGCTGCATCTGCCGGAGCCAGCGATGAAGTCATTGAAAAGATGCGCCTTTTTGGTGAAAAGGTAGGTATTGCCTTTCAGATCAAAGACGATACTTTCGATTTTGGAACCGATGATGTAGGCAAACCTATAGGCATAGATATTAAAGAAAAGAAAGTTACCCTTCCGCTGATCTATGCGTTGAACCGTTCAGACAAAGCAGAAAAGAAACGCATCATCAACCTGGTTAAAAATCATCAGGACGATCCGGTAAAGATCCAGGAGATCATTGATTTTGTGAACGGAAAAGAAGGGGTTCGCTATGCCAATGAAAAGATGGAAGAATACCAGAAGGAAGCTTTTGATATTCTGCACAGTTTTGAACCTGGCGATGCCAGAACCGGCCTGGAGCAACTGGTTCGTTATACCACGGAGCGCAAAAAATAATTTTTGCCCATACAGTCTCCATTTAAAATCTTAATTCGTAAAATTTGATCTATGAAATACTTGTTTAGTTTATTGTTCTTATGCAGCGGTATCTCTGTTTTTGCGCAGGATCATTTTTCCAATACTTTTTCTGCTATTAATACTGAAGTTCAAAGCCACTCTAAAGCCTACTCCAATCTTAAAGAAGCTACCGAAACCATTGGACACCGTTTAACCGGTTCGGCTAATGGAGCAAAGGCAGAAACATATGCTTATAATCTGTTAAAATCTTATGGATATGATGTGAAATATCAGCCTTTCGAAGTAGAAAGCTGGAGCAGGCTCAGCAACGAAACCACGATAGGAAATAGTTCCGATCAATTACAAGAAGTCTCTTCTGTTGCCCTGGCACATTCCCCGGTCAAAGCCGATGTAAAGGCAGAACTGGTAGACATGGGCAATGGACTGGAAGCCGATTATCAGCAGGAGGCAGATAAAGTCAAGGGAAAAATTGCCCTGGTGTATCTTGGTGTTCTTCCTGGATCTCCTGCCGGAACAGCCTCCCTGCACCGCTCAGAAAAAACCGCTATTGCGACCAAATATGGTGCGGTTGGAATTATTATGATCAATACGGTAAAAAATAATGTGCTTTTAACCGGGACTGCATCCGTTACCGGGAAGCTGATCCCGATTCCTGCCGTCTGTATCGGCCTGGAAGATGGGATGAAAGTAAAGGAAAGTCTGAAAACACAAAGGCAGTTTGCCCGTTTGCATATGACCAATTTCTCGGGAATGATCAAAGCCCGTAATGTATTGGCCAGTTTAAAAGGAAGCAGTTTGCCGGCAGAAAAGATTGTTGTGGGCGGACACCTGGACAGCTGGGACCTGGCTACAGGCGCTATTGACAATGGGATCGGTTCTTTTGCTGTGATCGATATGGCCCGCACTTTTAAAGCGTTGAAGCTGAAAAACAAGCGAACCATAGAGTTTGTGTTGTTTATGGGAGAGGAAGAGGGACTCTTGGGCTCTAAGGCTTATATCGCCGATGCCTTGAAATCCAATACATTGGACCAGTTGAAATTTATGCTAAACTATGACATGACCAACGATCCTAAGGGCTTTTTGAGTAGCAGAAAGGAAATGAAAGACCTGTTCACCTCATGGGGAAGCGATATTAATAAACTGGATACTGGTTTCAGGAACGGATTCCTGTCGGAAGCCGGTCTGCATAGTGATCACGAACCCTTTATGCTGATGGGGATCCCTGTAGGCGGCGGTTTTGGCGGCGAATTGCCCAACCAGTCCGGACAGTTTTATCATTCAAATGGGGATGTATTCAGCCTGGTGGATGAACAGGGATTAAAAAATACCGTGCGTTACAGTGCAATGCTCGCTTACGCGCTGGCCAATACACCGGAAATTCCGGTTAGCCGTCAATCTGATGCGGCACTTAAAGCTTTCTTAAAGGAGAATAATCTCGAACTTCCGCTGAAGATTGCCGGCGAGTGGAAGTGGAAGGACTAAGCCAGAGGATGAGGTTAAATAGGACATTTTACAAACTATTTCTTCCCCCATTTTTTTGAATTTACAATTATAATTGGTTTATATTTAGCGGTATACGTAATATTTATCATTTGAAGAAATATTTGTACAGATGCAATGGAGAATATTATGCCTTATAGTGGAATAATTGTAGAACTGACTAGTCCTGGTTAATGGCTAATGTGTGAAGGAGTCCTTTCCTTATGAAGAACCATACTTATCCCAGCATCGTCTGTTTGTTACCGGTTTCTGAAAATTATATCACATTATTTTTTATTGCCAGGTAACTTTTCTACTATATTTACCTCTAAATAAGTAAATAGCAAACCGGGGGATGAAGAAGACGCATGCATAATATCAATATAAAGGAACTGGCCAGGGCACTGAACCTGTCTACTTCAACAGTTTCAAGAGCGTTTAGAGACAACAGTGATATCAGCAAGGGAACAAAACAAAGGATACTGGCGAAAGCCAAAGAACTTAATTACCAGCCCAACCACTATGCGAGTAACCTCCGGGAGCAGCGCAGCAAGACAATTGCGGTTATCGTGCCCGAACTTGCCAATAACTTTTTTTCCCAGGCCATTCATGGAATAGAACGTATTGCAAGGGAGAAGGGTTATCATATCCTGATCTATGCCACAGAGGATGAGTATGAGAAAGAGGTCTCTTTTATCCATCACCTGCATAATGGCCGGGCAGACGGTATTATTATGTCGGTGTCTGGTGAGGCCAATGATCATACTTATTTGAATGAACTGGCACAAAAACGCCTGCCCCTGGTCTTTTTTGACCGTGTTTATGAAGATATTGTAACCCCCCGTGTTATCACCAATGACTACGACAGCAGCTTTTCTGCTGCGGAGCACCTGATCAAACAAGGCTGTTCCAGAATTGCTTACCTGGTGATCAATAAAAACCTTTCCATAGGAAAGACCAGAATGCAGGGCTATATTGATGCATTAGAGAAGTATCATATCCCTTTTGATGATCGCCTGATTGTAGACTGCAGCAACAGTTATAAAAAGAACAATACCATTTTAAAGAAAATGCTGAAGGAGCTGAAGCCAGATGGGGTCTTTACCTCAGTAGAGCGTTTGGCATTTGCCACTTATTATGCCTGTTATGATCTGGATATCAGAATCCCTGATGATCTGAAGGTGATCGGTTTTTCGAGCCTGGAGATCGCTCCATTACTCAATCCATCCTTAACCACAATTACCCAACCGGCTACCGAAATAGGGGTAGAAGCTGCCATGCTTTTGTTCAAAATGCTGGAGTCTCCGGAGTCGGTAGATGTCAATAAAAAAGTGGTCCTGGATTCTAAATTAATCAAGCGAAAATCGACTGAAAAAAAGGCTTAAAAATGATGTTTTTTTAGCCCTCAAAATTACCACTTATTGTTAAGTTTTTTTGATGTTTTTGTTAAAACGCGCAGAATTTGGTGTTTTTTATGCTGACCATTTCGGTTTAATGGTCAGTATTTTCGGGAACGTTCCCGGTATCGTTCCCGAAAATGCCTTCAAAAACACCTTAGTGTATCACGTACACTTAAAATCTCAATTTTAATTTGTAATTGATTGATATTCAGAAGTAAAAATATTAGGTGTGTATTTTTTGATTAAATTGGTTTTCGAATTTTTTCGGTTTTTTGGAGTTGTTTTTAGTATAAAATATGGTGCTTTAAAAAAATAAAATATAAAATTTTGAATTCTCGATGCCTAATGTAAATTTACCCTAAGTGTTATACACTCTGATTGTTAACCAAATATTTACACTTAAAAACGAGTTCAGAATATGAAAGTTTTTTACCTCCTTAAGCCTTGTTTACTCCTGCTAATTGTCTTGTCAACTTTTGCAGCAAAGGCACAAACCAGCTCCTTAGCTGGAAGAGTATTGGATGAGACGGGGCTACCTCTTCCCGGCGCATCTGTTCAGATCAAAAGTTTGAATAAAAGTACAGTAACTGATGCCGCAGGGAAGTTTCGCTTAACAGGGCTTTCTAATGGTTCGTTTGAGGTAACAGTAAGCTATATCGGCTATACTCCAACGCTGCAAACGGTTTCTGTGTCTGGAAATACCACTTCAGATTTTTCAGTAAAGCCGGATGCACAAAACCTGAATGAGGTGGTGGTGATTGGTTATGGTACTGCAGAAAAGAAGAATCTTACCGGTTCCATTACAACGGTAAGTTCCAAAGATTTTCAAAAAGGGCCGGCCACAACACCTGAGCAATTGATCCAGGGTAAAGTTCCAGGGGTGAATATCATTACCAACAGCGGTCAGCCCGGGGTAGGTAGCCAGATCCGTATTCGCGGTGGTGCATCACTGAATGCCAGCAACGATCCTTTGATTGTTGTTGATGGTGTTCCATTTAGTGGTACAACGATTGACAACGCTCCAAACCCTTTATCATTGATCAATCCCAATGATATTGAAACCTTCACCGTTTTAAAAGATGCAAATGCTACGGCGATTTACGGATCAAGAGCTTCTAACGGGGTAATTTTGATCACCACGAAAAAAGGTGGTTCTGGAGAGCCGGTGATTAACTTCAGTACCAGCAACTCTGTAGCCACTGTAGCTAAAAGAGCGAGTGTTCTATCTGCAGACCAAATCAGGTCTTTTGTAAATGATAATCCAAATGCAGAATATGCAACAGGTAAAACTTTTGTATCCTTATTGGGAAATGCCAATACCGACTGGCAGGATCTGATTTACAGAAATGCTTTTGCAACAGATAATAACCTGAGCATGTCTGGAAATTTCCATGGTGTACCTTACCGGGTTTCCGGGGGGTATTTAGATCAGCAAGGTTTGTTGTTGACCGATAAATTTACACGTGCATCGGGTGGGATTACCATTTCTCCAAGATTATTTACCGATCACCTGAAAATTGATCTGAATTTAAAAGGAGCTTTAACGGAATCCCGTTTTGGAAATTCGGATGCTATTGGCGCGGCTTTGCAGTTTGACCCAACACAATCTCCTTATGCCACCAATCAATTTGGCAATTACTTTGAATGGCTAAGGGCAGACGGGAGCTTAAATCCCAACGCACCACGTAACCCACTGGCTTTAATCAATCTGAAAAATAATAATGGTAAGGCGCAAAGGAGTTATGGAAATGCGAAATTTGATTATTCCTTTCACTTTCTGCCAGAATTGCACGCCAACTTGAATTTGGGGTATGATGTTTCTAACGGCTCAGGAAGTATTTTTGTTCCAGCTTATGCTGCCATGAATTCTTCAACTAACGGATCAGTAACTCAGTCTCTAAGTACTTCAAGTAGCAAAATTTCTGAATTCTATTTCAGTTATATAAAAGACGTTCCCAGTATCCGCAGCCGTTTTGATGCAACAGCTGGTTACGGTTATTATGATAATTCTAAAACCACCTATAATTATGCTTCTTACAATGCGCTTGGCGGTTTGATCACAACACCTAGATTTCCGTATGCCTGTCTCTTATACACATCTAAAAGGGGGGGGGGGGGGGGGGGGGGGGGGGGGGGGGGGGGGGGGGGGGGGGGGG
>NZ_JAELTV010001112.1 GCF_016429005.1 Pedobacter sp. ASV19 | reverse complement strand
AACGTATTCTTACCCAATAGTAATTATATCAGTAGTAATGCCGGAAAAATGAAAAACGTTTTTGGTTTATTAGGATATGAGTTTAACCATGAAAGACTTGGTGATTTTGAATTTGTAGCTCGTTATTTTAGCCGGAAAAATGATCAAAGTTACAATTACACTTATCAAACAGATGCTGGTGGCAACCTTGCAAATCTATTTCAAAGCAATGATATCACTTATAATTACGGGGCTTTACTGGCCAGTTGGAGTAAGAGTTTTGAAGGGATTTCTTTGCGAACCGTCATTAAACAGGATTATAGCGATGATGATATTTCCAATCTAAAAGGAAGGGATAAGTTTAAATTTTCCACCTTTTCACCGTATTTATCTGTACAAAGGAGTTTGAAAAACGGCAGTATTCGATTGGAAGCGCAATACAATCAATACAGGCCAAATTTAAGCGATCTTTCCAGTATTGTCAATTATGGGGCACAATATGAT
>NZ_JAELTV010001111.1 GCF_016429005.1 Pedobacter sp. ASV19 | reverse complement strand
AACGTTCGTCGGCAGCGTCAGATGTGTATAAGAGACAGGCTCTGTATTCTGGCAGGAAAACAAAGCAAATAAAAGTACTGCTCCTATATATTTATTCATATGTTTTGTTTTTTGCTCAAAATAGCATTTTAAATTTGAATATTTAAAAAAGAACATCATTTTTTAGAGGGTTAAAGGCATTTATGAGCTAATTATTACAAAATAAAAAATCGAACCAGATCTACCAAAAGAAGGAAAGCCCTGCAGTACTCCTGCAAGGCTTTCCCTATCTGATTGATTTCTAAATCTTAAAGCTTAAAGCCATAAGCAATACGTAAAGCAACCTGGTTCATATTCTCAGGTCCGATTTTTGTTCCTTTTGCAATCCCTTCATATTTCAGACCAAGATCTAAGCCATTACTCCAGGAATATCCAATTGCCGGAGAATACAGGAAGCCGGTTTTTGCGTTATTGCTAACCCCAAAAGCAGCACCAAGTTCACCC
>NZ_JAELTV010001110.1 GCF_016429005.1 Pedobacter sp. ASV19 | reverse complement strand
ATATTCCGCTGGAAAAAAAGCAGGCATATATAAATTTGAATACGATATGGCAGAAACTCCAGCCATTGATAGTAAATCATTAGACCATTGGGGGTATTACAATGGAGCATTAAATACGACATTGATCCCCAAGATATGGAAAGGTGCGCAGTATGTTGGTAATGCTTCAAGGGAACCAGTATTTAATAATGCAAAAGCAGGTATCCTGACAAAAATAATCTATCCATTAGGAGGTTCTAGTGAATTTACCTATGAATTAAATGATTACGGCTCTACGCCTGGGAAACAAGAGAAAGAAGCGATTATACAATACAATCCGGAAACGTTAGTTCGGCGCTATTCAACTGATGGATCTGGAACCTCTACAGCAACATTTACATTAGAAAGAAGTGAAGTGATGACCTTTACAACTGTCTCTTATACACATCTGACGCTGCCGACGAACGTTAGCCGGTGTAGATAGAGGGGGTGGGGGTGTGTGTAA
>NZ_JAELTV010001109.1 GCF_016429005.1 Pedobacter sp. ASV19 | reverse complement strand
ACCATAACCTAGGCAATGTATAGCAGTCAAGCCAACATTACCTGGAGAAACACAAACATCAGCATTAAAAATTAGTTCGGAATTTAGAGCTTCATCGTAAGACTCTCCGTAAAACCAGACGTATTCGTTCAGTGAAAGTTGGCTTACCTGATCTTCAATTGCTGGATCATCAACAATACTTCCAATTATAACTAAGTTAATTTTTTCACCCTGTTTATTCAGTAAAGACAGGGCGTTTATTAGCAAATTTAGTTTTTTACTCTTTTGAACCCTTCCAATATAAATAAGTACGGGAAACTCATTTTTAAAATGGTCTTTATAAATATCTGTAAATTTTAGCTTGGATCTGAAAAGCAATTGTTTAGAATAGTCTAATGAATTATAAACACAAATCAATTTTTCAGAATCAAATCCTTCCTTAATCATTAGATTTCTAGCATAATTACCATATAGAAATATTTTGTAACCCAATCCAAAAAATGCCT
>NZ_JAELTV010001108.1 GCF_016429005.1 Pedobacter sp. ASV19 | reverse complement strand
TAGAATCAATTCTGACTAGCCTATCAGGCGTATACAAATTTCCTATATAAATGGAATCATTCCTATAACCTGCCAAACGCCAGCCATCTGTCTTAAAATCCAGAATATTTCCAGGGCTTGCTTTAGAAGGAGGAAGCAAACGAATAAAATTATTCTTGTTAGCCCTAAAACCATCAGAAAAGAAGCACAATAAAGTGATTGTCAAAACGCCCCCTAAAAGGCATGTTAACAACAGCAAGATTCTCTTAAACATAATAAATAAAAAGTATAGCCAGAGTTATAAATAACCCTGGCAAATTGAAATATTAAGGACGTCTTAAGGGATATGTACATGTTGGAGGTGGTCCTGCCATAATGTCAAGATCATAGGCAGGAGATCCCATATAGGTACGTTGCCCACCCGTATAGGATGTACTGCAACCTACTGGAACTGACCCACCAGCGCCAACGGAACACTTCCCGTCCAGTATATAAGAGACGTCAAT
>NZ_JAELTV010001107.1 GCF_016429005.1 Pedobacter sp. ASV19 | reverse complement strand
GTTCAGTAGCTCTTCCTTCAGCAGAAGTTTTGTCTTGCCCGATAATATTAAAGAGGAGCATGTTAAAGCACAATACGAAGACGGCTTACTTAAAATAAAACTTGAGAAAGCTGCAAAAAGCCTTGCCGGAAAAAAAGAAATAAGCATAGACTAAAACCTTATACCGGCGGTTTCTTGCTGCCGGTGTAATTAAACTTAAACTGATGGAAACGCTAACCAAATTATCTGCAAGGTCGCTGGAGTATTATATCAACGCCAGAAGGTGGAAAACTGACCTTGATTTCTTTAATGTAGAGGTTGTTTTTCTGAACCGCTTATTGGAAGAACACTTTTTACAATTAGCAGGAGAAGATCGCATTCAAAAACTAATCCGGTTGGGCAGTAAATTGTCGGCATTAGTAACTGTCTCTTATACACATCTGACGCTGCCGACGAACGTTAGCCGGTGTGGATCGCGGGGGGGGGGGGGGGGGGGGGGGGGGGGG
>NZ_JAELTV010000111.1 GCF_016429005.1 Pedobacter sp. ASV19 | reverse complement strand
CCCCCCCCCCCCCCCCCCCCCCCCCCCCCCCCCCCCCCCCCCCCCCCCTTTTACTGACCCCGCCCCCACCCCGATCTACACCGGCTAACGTTCGTCGGCAGCGTCAGATGTGTATAAGAGACAGCCATGTTAGTTTAAATGGGCAATTTGGGGACAGAATTCTTCAGGAGAATAGAGGCTTCTGAGAGGCATTAATTTATTAACTGACACAGTTCACGTTACACTCCCACAATAGATGTCAGAAGCAATTGATTTTAGTCGCTATAAGACATCCTATTAGATCTTACCAGTGTGTTTTGGAATTTTACTTGACACTCTCAATACAACCTCAAAATTTATTTTCATTTTGTTGATAAAAAAAACTTCAGTGCAATCTGGCTGCACTGAAGTTCTTTAACATTGTCCTTTCAACGTTAACAATTAACAATTAAAGGAAGATATGAAAATCTCAACAACGCCAGAATCAACAACAAACCAACCATCCAGCGCAATTAAACGCGCGCTAACAAAAAAAGTAAAAGCCTATACCTTAACCGAAATCCTTGTGGTTCTGGTAATTATAGGCATTCTTGTGCTCCTTGCACTTCCAAACCTTCTTCCTTTAATCACCAAAGCAAAGAGTACAGAAGCTAAAGTGCAGCTGGAACATCTTGCTACGCTCGAGAAAAGTTATTTCTATGAAAAATCCAAATACAGTTCGGACCTGAATGAACTGGGCTTTATCCAGGAAAAACTCTCGACCGATGGTAAAGACGGAAAAGCGAACTACAGGATTGAAATTGTACGCGCCAATAACACTGGTTTCCTGGCCAGGGCAACAGCCGTAGCCGATTTTGATGGCGACGGTACTTTTAACATTTGGGAGATCGATCAGGATAAAAACCTGAAAGAAGTGGTTGCAGATTAAGGGTTTATCATCATGATCGCAACGCTCAATTTGCTCGCTTTACTGGCGCTGGTTTCTGTCTGTTATCAGGATATGCGTTACCGTGGTGTATACTGGATTTTTTTTCCTGTACTCAGCGCTTTATTTTTCTTTTTGAAGTTTAAACAGGTAGGCTGGGTCAATACCCTTCAGGATGCTGGCTATGCCATTACTTTCCTGGTGGTCCAGTTGCTGCTGGTCTGGCTCTATTTCAGCGTTAAACACCGGAAACTCTTCAACATCGTAGACAGCTACCTTGGCCTTGGGGATATTCTGTTCCTGGTGACACTGGCCTTTTACCTTTCTCCGCTGAACTATGTGGCGTTTTACCTGCTGAGCCTGATCCTGGTATTGGTTTACGTACTGGTAACGAAAAGGATCAAAGGCATGGATCATATCCATATTCCCTTGGCTGGCCTGCAGGCTGCTTTTTTGGCTGTACTCTTGTTTTGGGATTTGGTACAGCCGCAGTTACAACTCTGCCAGGATTCCTGGATTTACAAAACCTATTTATTTAATGGCATTTAACCCGGGAAATATGAAAACGATACCTATAGAACTCGATATGGCTTTTATCTCTTCAGTAACGAGAGAACAGGCCTGGCATTACAGGATCATTCCTAAAGACAGTGATGAGGGCAATATGGTCTTGTTTTGCGATGAGAACGCGGAGCAGCATATGCTGACCGATGAGCTGGAAATTGTACTTGGAAAACGCATCCGCCTGGAAGGAATTCCTTCGGATACCATCAATGAATGGCTGAACCTTCACTACCTCAAAGAAAACGGACAGCACCAGTTTCAAAAATCTGTTGTGGCCATAGAAGGGGATGGTTTCTTGAATGAACTGATCCGGGAAGCGCGCAATTTAAAAAGCAGTGATATTCATATTGAAATTTATGAAGAGCGGTGCAGGGTGAGGATCCGGATAGATGGTATGATGGTGGAGCGTTATGTGCTGAAGAAAACGGAATATCCGGCCCTGATCAATAAGATCAAGATTATGGCCAATCTGGACATTGCTGAAAAGCGCTTGCCCCAGGATGGAAGGATCAATTTCAGAAATGGGGAAGAGCAGTTTGATATCCGGGTATCGGTATTGCCTACTTTACATGGAGAAAAAGTGGTGTTGCGTTTATTGAACAATAACGCAGCAAATATCGACCTGGAAAAGGTGGGCTTTTCTGCATTTGACCTGGCCAATTATATGCAGGGCATCAAAAGACCCAATGGTATTATCCTGATCAGCGGGCCTACGGGTTCAGGAAAAACCACTACGCTTTATGCTACGCTGAAGTATCTGAACAAAGAGACCCGAAACATCTTAACTATTGAAGACCCAATAGAATACACCCTTCAGGGTATCAACCAAGTTCAGCTGAAAGAGAGCATTGGCCTTACCTTTGCATCGGCACTGCGTACCTTTTTAAGGCAGGATCCGGATGTGATTATGGTGGGAGAGATCCGGGATCCGGAAACGGCTAACATGGCCATCAGGGCGGCTTTAACCGGACACCTGGTGTTGTCTACAGTCCATACCAATTCTGCCTGGGGAACGGTATCCAGGTTAATGGATATGGGTATTCCTTCCTTTTTGGTGGCCAATACGCTGAACACCTCTGTGGCGCAGCGGCTGGTCAGGTTGCTTTGCCCCAATTGCAAAACGGAGGAGGATTTTGATCCGTCTTTTTACCCCAAACAATTTAAGCCTTTTGCACCAGTGCACCGGCACTATGTGGCGCGTGGCTGTGAGCAATGTTATCATACGGGCTACAGTGGCCGGAAGGCTGTATATGAGGTGATCCCTCTGGATCATGAACTGACACAGGAAATTAAACAAGGAAACATGTATATCAATCCTTTACTGGATCTGCGCGGAATTAAAACTTTAGGTGAAAATGCCTTTGCTTTATTCGCCGCAGGCCAGACAACTATAGAAGAAATTTACCCTTTATTATTTACAAATTAATGCGGAACTCAAAATTAATCCATCGCTTATTGAAGCAGGTGCTCTTGTGTGCGGGACTGTTTACAGCCGGTTTAACCGGTGCATTTGCACAAAATCCTATGCCAGGGCAGCAACCCAACCAGGTGCAGAGCCCGGCGGCCGAAGAACGGCTAAGGCTGGTTAAAGAAAGGTTGAATAACCTGGCCATTACGGTTCCTGGTTTAAACCAGAAAGTGCAGATGAACGTGTCTAACGTTTCTGCTCAGGAGTTTTTACGTGCCCTGGCCCAATCCAATAACCTGAACATCAATATTGATCCTCAGCTGAATTTCAAGGTGTTCAATAATTTTACCAACGAAACGGCTTTAAATGTACTGGTCTTTTTAACCAAGGAGTATGGACTGGACATTAACCTGATTGGGTCTATTATGTCGATAACCAAAGCCAAAGATCCTGTGCCTGTGGTGCCGGTAAAGCAGATCAATGTGCGTTACAATCAACAGAACAATACCTTGAGTTTAGAACTGGACAACGATACGCTGGCGCAGGTGGCCAGGAAGATCACTATGGTTTCCGGGAAGAATGTGGTGGTGCCGAATACTTTACTGACAAAGAAAGTAACGGGCTTTATGGCAGATGCTCCTTTTGAAACCGCCCTGGAGAAACTGGCTTATACCAATGACTTGAAGGTGGTTAAAACCAATGACAATGTATTTGTTTTCCAGGCTTTGGGCGAGGATGAGCAATTGTATATTGACAGTGAAAAGAACACAGCGGTGAAAAGAAACCTGAAGCCGGTCAATGTGGCGAATGGAAATCCGGGAGGTGGTGCTAATTTCAGTCTATTGAGCAGAGTGGTAGGCGGAAAGAAATTGCTGACTGTGGATGCCATGAATGTAAATATGATCGATCTAATCAAAAATGCGGCCCAGGAACTGAATGCGAACTACTTTCTGTATTCGGATATTAAAGGAAGCATCACGATGCGGGTCAACGATATCAGTTATGATAATTTGTTAACGGCTGTTTTTCAGGGTACAGACTACACCTTTAAACTGGAAAACGGAATTTATATGATCGGTGACAGGAAACTGGAGGGCTTAAGGGCGCATAAAATTATCCAGTTGCAGAACCGTTCGCTGGACACCGTACAGAATATGATTCCTAATGATTGGAAACGGGGCGTGGAGATTAAGGAATTCAGGGAACAGAATACCATTCTTTTATCAGGATCGGCGCCTCAGATTACCGAAATAGAAGGTTTCATTAAACAGCTGGACAAGCTGGTTCCCATGGTGTTAATAGAGGTGACGCTGATCGATATTCGCAAAGGTCATGGCGTTAAAACCGGAATTTCTGCGGGGGTATCTGACAGTATTTCCAATCCGGGAAAGATCTTTCCGGGGATTGATTACACCTTTAGTTCCGGAGCAATCAATAGCTTTTTATCCAAACTGGGCCGGAACAATTCCATTAACCTGGGCAGGGTAACGCCTAATTTCTATATCAATATTAGTGCGCTGGAGAACAACAGTAATGTAGAAGTCCGGTCTGTACCTAAATTGTCTACGCTGAACGGCCATTCTGCGAACCTGAGTATTGGAAGCAAGCGTTATTACAGTACGAAGACGCAGAATGTGATTCCGTCTTTAACCACACAGACGGTGATTACGGAGCAGTTTACGGCGGTTGATGCGAATTTGAACATCAATATTAAACCGGTGGTTTCGGGCGATAGCCAGATTACGCTGAACATTAAAGTGGATATTTCTGATTTTATTGGTGATCCGCCTTTGAATGCGCCGCCTCCAACCTCTACCAGTAAGTTTGAATCTATTGTGCGTGCAAAAAATGAGGACATGATTGTTTTGGGTGGTTTGGAGCGTACGGAGAGCAGCGAAAGTGGTTCTGGTGTGCCGATCTTGTCTCGGATTCCAGTCTTGAAATGGTTGTTCAGCAGCCGCAGTAAATCGAATAATAAGGTAGTGACTGTGGTGTTTATCAAACCAACTATTATTTACTAGTATGGCTTTTGATTTCAATTTTAAATCGGGGCTGAGCGATAGTAAGGGGCTGGAACTGAAACTTCAGGCCGATGGTTTGATCGATGTGCGTTTGGTTGAACTTTCGCTGAAAGGTAAGATGATCCGGATCGGGCTTAAGAAACAGTATATTGCTGAACTGGGCCAGATTGCCGATGGGCTGAGCGGTCCTCTGGCGATTACGGTAACCGGCCGTGGGGTGTTGATTAAGAAAACGAAAAAGTTGGATGAAGTTACAGAGGCTGCTTTACAGCAGGTGTTTCCTGGTTTCAATTTGACGGAGTTCTATGTTCAGAATTTTATTTCGGGAGAAGATTCTTTTTTGACGGTGGTTAGAAAAGACATTGTTGATAAAATGATCGCTACTTTTAAGAAAAAGGGGGTGGAGGTCTTGATGTTGGGCCTGGGGCCTTTTGTGGTAGATCAGGTACTGCCGCAACTCAACGTATACCAGGATTCATTGAATTTTGACGGGCACCGCATCAAATTCAGGGAGGATAAGAGCTGGGAGAGTTATACCCAGCAGATGGAAACAGATACGGGCTTTGCGCTTAAAATTGATTTGGAAACCATGCCTGAGCCGTTTTTGTTAACTTATGCTACGGCATTCCAGCTGATCCTGGCTGAAGTTCTGGAGCCCATAGAGGTAGATGCTCCGGAGATCGGGGAAAACAGGGCGGAGTATATCGCGAAGCTGAAATTTGAGAAAAGAGGTGTGCTGGTACTGGGCCTTTTTTTTGTGCTCCTGCTCCTTAATTTTTTGTTGTTTGGTTTTTACAATTCCAGTAACCAGGAAATGGAAGGCCGGGCGGGCAGGAAATCTGATCTCTCGGCCAATAAGAAGAAAATGGAAACGGAAATTAAGGAAAAGGAAGTTCTGGTGAAGAAACTGGGTTGGAATAAGGGCCTCGGTTATGCCTATATCTGCGACCAGATTGGAGCTGGCTTACCCGGTTCTGCTACGCTGACCGAAATGTCTGTGGAATCCGGTCTGATTAAATTGAAGGGAATTGCAGAGAATGTGTATGCCATCAATGACTGTATTTACACTTTTAAGAAGAAATCATGGGTGAAGGATGTGCAGCTGGAAAAGTATACCGCTGATGACCAGAAGCAGGCACAGGTTTTTACCATTACTTTAAATTACTGATCTAATGAATAAGCTCAATTATAGACAGCGAAACAAGCTTTTGCTTCCACTGGCGGCCTTTGGCTTATTGCTGTGCTGGTTTTTTGCGTTTAGCAAAACTTTTGATGCCATTTGTTTGCACCATAGTTTTGAGCAGGAAACTGCTGGCCTGGCGCAAAATGACCTTTCTTTTAACCCTGTACATGCGCAGAAAAAGTTGAATGCGCTGAATGAAATTATCAAAGCCTACAGGGTAAACCCGGAGCAGTGGCACAACGACATCTGGTTGAAAGTGTCTGCCGTTGCAGGGGCTAGAAATGTGTCTATTGATTATACTTTAACGCAGCCTTCCATAGAAAGAGATTCTACCGCTGTTGGGGTCAATCAAAGCCTTCATTTTTATGGGGGCTATGTGGAATTGGTGAAATTGATGGATACTTTGGAGCGTATGCCGGGAATCGGAAAGGTATCTGCGGTTCTGATAAAGGCGCCGTTAAAAGATTTGCTAAGCGAACGGAAAGATAAATGCGTGTTAAAAGTAGATTTTAAAGGGATTGAACGGGAAAAATAGGCTCCAATTATCATCCAATTGTCAGCTTTAATTAATGTTAAGAAAGGATTAATCCTTTTTGCTTTTCAATTGTCATATAGCTAAATTAACAGAAGTTAATATACTCATGGCAACATGATTAGCATATGAACAAGAACACTAAATAATAAGCAAATGAAAACTCTAAGGTTTAAATCGTTAATTGTCGCAGGAACCATCCTCCTTATCAGTGGCTTTACTACTACCAGCGCCCTTGCACAAAGAGGCGGTCGTGGTGGAGGCGGTGGCGGCCATATGTCTGGCGGCGGTGGCCGTGGGATGTCAGCAGGTGCACATATTTCATCAGGAAGCAGGCCTTCATTTAATGCCGGTTCCCGTCCTTCGAGGCCTGTTAGCGGCTATCGTCCAGGTCGTCCGGGTTATCGTCCGGGATGGGGTTACCGTCCGGGATGGGGATATCACAGACCTTATTACGGGTATTACAGTTTCTACAGGCCTTTTTTAGGCATTAGTTTAAGCGTATTGCCTTATGGATATTATCCTTTCTATTTCGGTGCAGATCAGTTTTATTTCTCTGATGGATTCTTTTACAGACAATATGACAACGAATATAAAGTGGTAGTTCCTCCGGTAGGTGCACAAGTTCCAAGCTTGCCTTCAGCAGCTAAAGAGGTGACCATCAATGGCCAGACTTACTACGAATATAAAGGCGTTTACTATACAATAGGACAAGATGCGAATGGTAAAACAGTATATGTGGTTGCAGGTAAAGATGGTGTGTTGAACACCGGTGATGGCAACAACGCAGTAGATACTCCGGCTAATGTTCCTCAGGTTGGCGATACAGTAGATCAGCTTCCTGATGGTGCCAGAGACGTGATGATCAAAGGCGTACAATATTATGTAACTGAAGATGGCATTTACTACGAAAAACAAGTAGATGGCAACAACAAAGTAACCTATAAAGTTATCGGGATAGGAAACTAAGGTTTCCTGTGGTTAGGAGAGCGATGAGCGGAGCAGATGTAGATGTGCTCCGCTTTTTTTATTTCCGCCTAATTCGTTTAAAGAGCTTCTCTTAAATTTATTATATTCGCCTACCTGAAAACATTAGCCTTTAAGGTCTTTATATTGATATGAAACCAACACTATACGCACTTCTCCTCGCAGCCGTTCTGTTTGGCTGCAGCAAAAACGAAACCTCTAAAGTATATAAGCCGAAGGTATTAACGGCTATGGAAAGCTTTAATGAATATGGTAAAGGCAGCGATTCGCTGGCCATTAGTAAAATGGAAGACTCCTCCGGTCAGCTGGATAAAAAAGAGGGTGATGGAATAAGAAAATGGTATAGTGTTAAGTTTTTGGATACACTGGTTCAAATCCAGGTAAATCCAGACGATCCGAAATCTGCAACGGATAAGTTTGCTTTTGCAGAGTTTATCAATACCGCTAAAACCTGTGCATTGGTACAAATTGCAGATCAGTCTGGTTTGGCAGCTCCGGTATATATTGTAACGGTAAAGAACAATAAGGTGGAAGTGGTGAGCTTATATCGTCCTTCTAATGGCCCTGCTGATGTTAAGTTCACCAAAGGGATTACCCGGGTTGGTAATGCAGGTTACATCATCAACAATGATTTTTATGTAACCAGGGTATACGCTAAAGCTTATCTATTGAAAAGACAAAATCCAGACCAGCGCATACAGGGTGACTTCGTGATCAATTCTTCTGATATTTCTACCTTCGTGTTTTTGGTGGGTAATTCTTTATATGAGCTGCATTATCCAACTGGCGAGGTTTTTCTGCAACCGGTTCCGGCCGAAACAGCATCGAGCCTGGAGAGCACTTATGATTGGATACAACAAAATTGTAAATGGGTTAAAAATGCCAAAGGAATTTCTTTTCTTAAAGCGCAGGATCCGGATAGAATTGTAGACATTAAAGAATTTAAATAGTCTTTCTTGCTGTAATTACTGAATATTCTGCTGATTAGGCTCATCTTTTCGGCAGGATTGCTCCTATTTTTAAATTAAATATGGGCATGAACAAATTGACGTTGGTTACGGGTATTCTTTTACTGGCCGCTGCTGTTGTTAAAGGGCAGGGGACTCCTGTTGTGCAAATTAAAAAGGATACGATTGTACTGGCTAAAGGAACTACCTGTCGTTTTACGGTGGATACGCCTGAAGATCAGGGTCTGGTTTCGGCCGGGGCAGATGCGAATGGACTTTTTCAGATACTGAATAGCAAAGGTGATTTGTTGCCCGGATTTCTTGTAAGGAATATTCAGGGGGAAATTAAAAATGGAACTGAACTGTTTACCGGCGACCGTTTGCAGGTAACTTCAAAGATTGGTAAAGTTCAAACCTATTTCATTGAGGTCAGGAAAATGGCTTTGGGTGGCCGGTTGGTTTTAGACACGGCTGAAATGACCCGTGGCACAAAGGGCGATGTGTTGTTTTCTTATACAGCAGGGCAAAGAAGCCCGGATGCCCGTGTTAAATTTTATATTCCATCTGATCTTGGGGTGACTTTAGAAAATACCGCTGTTAATGTGATTGGACGGGGCTTTGTGAAACTGAAGGACCTGAGTACTCAGTCTGTTGGACGGGTGGGCAGTGCTTATCCTTATCAGAAAGTTGGACAGGTCCGGATTTCTAAGGACGCAACGGGTACGGTACTTTTGTTTTCCGGTCTGGATTTAAGGCCGGCGAACGGGCCGGATCTGAAAGTGCGTATTGAAAATGTTTGTTTGGCCAAAACAGGTGATTATCATTTAAAGGCTGTTTATACAACTGCTCAGCCGGAAGTGTTGAGTAGTGCGGGTGTAGGGGCTGAAGTTGCTGTATTAAAGGTTCGGAGCAGGGTTGCAGATTTTGTGCGGGTTCTGGACAAAGGTTTGCACTATAAAGAAGGTCAAAATAGTTCTACCAGGCTAAGTTTTAAATGGAGATCTGCGGTGCCGCAGAAGGCTGTTCAATTGATGCAGTCTTTGGATCATGGAAAAACCTGGAGTCCTTTGTCTGCAAAATTTGGGGAGGGGTTTGCTGAAGTGAAGGCTTTGCTACCTGACCGTTTATACAAGTTCCGTTTAAAGATCTTGTCTGGGGAGTATAAGGGCTTTTCTAATGTGGTTTCTTTTTATTCTGGTAGAATGGATGTGGGTGCTTTTGTTGCGGGTACTGATGATCATACCGATGGAATCAACAGAGCTATTGACTCCCTGAACCATATAGGTGGGGGGACTCTTGTTTTTAAAAACGGAGAGTATAGGGTAAGAACGGTTCATTTGAAGAGTAACGTGTATCTCTATCTGGAAAAAGGCGCGGTTATTAAGGCGATTAAAGGGGCTGATGCACCTGAAACGACCTGGTTTAGCGACAAGAAATACCGCTCGGGCCTGTCGCCTACGGATATGGGGCCTTATGCCGATCCGGAAAACTACCTGACCAAGCAGGATGTTGGCCATCATTATTTCCGTAATGCGATGTTTTTTGGCGAGCGGCTGGACAATGTGAAAATTATTGGTGCCGGAATGATTACGGGTGATGGTAGCCTGGTGAACAGCGATAAGGTGATGAACAATGCCCCGGATAACCGGGCGGATAAGATGTTTAGCCTGAAGCTGTGTACCAACCTGGAGATCGGGGGTGTGGAACGCCAGGAGGATTTATGGTATGATGAAAAAAAGGATGCGCCTTATTATATCGGCCAAAATGGAGAAAAGCTTTTTGAGGATGATCAGATGCTCAAAATAGAACGTGCAGGGCATTTTGTGTTATTGGCTACAGGTACAGATCACATCAGCGTTCATGATACTTATTTTGGAAAAGAGCACACTACAAATGCCAGGGATATTTATGATTTTATGGCCTGCAATGATGTTTGGGTAAAAAATATTTATTCTAAAGTGAGTTCTGATGATATTGTAAAGCCAGGTTCTGACTGTGCACTGGGCTTCACCCGTCCGGCAAGTCATTATAAGGTGAGAAATGTGATCGGGGATACCAATTGTAACCTCTTTCAAATTGGTTCGGAAACGGCCGATGACATTACAAATGTTTGTGTAGATAATATTTATGTGCTTGGGGCCAATAAAGCTGGATTTTCTATATCGACCAATGATGGCGGGCATATCAGTGACGTTCATCTGAACTGTGGACATACCGGACCATTGCATTCCAGATCTAAAATGTACAGGGCCATGGCGCCATTTTTTATTTCTATTTCTAACCGGGGCAGGATTATAGGTGCAGAAGTTGGCCGGTATGAATTTACCGAGAATGGAAAACAACATGATGAGCTGCTGGTTAAAAATGTGAATATTGGTGAGGTGGAAGATGTTCATTTAAAACATATTGATGTGTTGGAGGTGTATAGCGGGAGCTCTTATAATGGAGCCAGATGGAAGAGTTTTGATGGCAGTCAGCCCCGTTCCACACCAATTGTGTCCGGATATCAGTTGCCGGAGCATGCAGTGGTAAAGAACGGCCTGGATTTTAAATTGCCTAATGGGAAGCATACTGGTTACATCAGGAATATTTCTTTTGAAGATGTAAGCGTACTGGTGAAGGGTGGAAATCCGGCCAGTGACACTTCAAATGTGCCTCCTGAATTGGGTGTAGGGCAATACAATGCGTCGAACCTTAAAGTTCAGCCCTCTTACGGGCTTTGGACAAGGCATGTGAAGGGCCTTAGCTTGAAAAATTGTTCCTTTCGTTTTGAAAAGCCAGATGGCCGTTATGCCATAATGCTGGAGGATGTACATGGTGCAAAGTTATTTGGCATACAAATGGAGCAACCCGCAGGGGACCAGATTTTGATCAGGGAGAAAAATTCTTCGGATATTTTAACACAAGAATAAGATTTCTGTAACCACCAGTACTCGGCAAATGTTTACATTTATCGGGAATGGAAAAACAACAGGCTTTATTTAACTGGAGCGGCGGGAAAGACAGCACCCTGGCCCTTCATAAAGTTCTTGAGGAGAAGGAACTGGTGGTCAATTATCTGCTGACTACCTTGAGTGATGCGTATAACCGTGTCAGTATGCATGGGGTACGGGAGGAATTACTTGTTGCCCAGGCAGAAAGTATTGGAATTCCTTTATATCAGGTCCGTTTGGCTGAATCTCCGCAGATGGATGAATATGAGAAAACGATGGAACTGCATTTAAATAAATTAAAGCAGGAGGGGATTACAAAGTCTGTTTTTGGGGATATTTTTCTGGAAGATCTTAAAATTTACAGGGAGAAGAAATTGTCTGAAATAGGAATGGGAGCCGTTTTTCCGCTATGGAAAAAGGATACCCGTGCTATTTTAAAGGAGTTTCTGGAACTTGGCTATAAAACCGTGGTGGTTTGCGCGCAACGTGGTTTGGAGGCTTTCTGCGGCAGGGTTATTGATGAACGTTTTGTGGATGATCTTCCCGAAGGGATTGATCCTTGCGGGGAGAACGGAGAATTCCACACTTTTGTGTTTGACGGACCGCTTTTTAAACAGCCTGTTGGTTTTGTTACTGGCGAAAAGGTCTTTAAAACCTATCCTTCTCCTTCTGGCAGTACGGATGAGCCTGCGGGTTACTGGTATATTGATCTGGTTCCCTATACCGAATCCTGAAATGGACTATAGTTTCAAAAAAAATACATTTACATTGGCCGAATGAATATAGAATTCAATAAGAACGAAGACGTGAATAAGCAACTGGTTTATGGGGTAAAAACACGTCTGAAAAAAATATATGCGGGTGGGGGCGAGAAGGCTGCTGCTAAGCAGAAAGAACAAGGGAAATTGCTGGCAAGGGAAAGGATTTCTTATTTGATTGATGAGGGAAGTGAATTTCTTGAACTTGGTGCTTTTGCCGCTGAGGGGATGTATGATGAGGAGGGGGGCTGTCCTTCTGCAGGGGTAGTTTGTGGGATTGGTTATGTTTCCGGAAGGCAATGTATGATTATGGCCAACGATGCTACTGTTAAAGCTGGGGCCTGGTTTCCGATGACGGCTAAAAAGAATTTGCGGGCACAGGAAATTGCCATGGAGAACCGCTTGCCGGTCATTTACCTGGTAGACAGTGCAGGGGTATACCTGCCCATGCAGGATGAGATTTTTCCGGATAAGGAACATTTTGGAAGGATGTTCAGGAACAATGCGATCATGTCTTCGGAGGGCATTGTGCAAATTTCTGCTATTATGGGCTCTTGCGTTGCAGGAGGGGCTTACCTTCCGATCATGAGTGATGAGGCGATGATTGTTGAGGGCACGGGTTCTGTTTTTCTGGCGGGTTCTTACCTGGTTAAATCTGCCATTGGGGAAGATGTAGACAATGAAACCTTGGGTGGTGCAACCACGCATTGTGAAATTTCGGGGGTTACGGATTATAAACAGCCAAATGACCAGGCCTGCTTAGACAGCATTAAGAACATTATGAGTATGCTGGGGGCGCCTGAATCTGCTGGTTTTGATCGGATCAAGCCTGCCTTGCCTAAATTTCCGCAAGAGGAGATTTATGGGATTTTGCCTGAAAACAGGGAGAAGCCTTATGATATGGTAGAATTGATTAAGCGCCTGGTGGATGATTCGGAGCTGGAAGAATACAAAAAAGAATATGGAAAAAGCATTGTTTGCGGTTTGGCCCGTGTGGATGGCTGGGCTGTGGGGATTGTGGCCAACCAGCGGAAGATTGTGAAATCGAAAAAAGGAGAAATGCAGTTGGGCGGGGTAATTTATTCGGACAGTGCTGATAAGGCGGCTCGTTTTATTATGAACTGTAACCAGAAAAAGATTCCATTGGTTTTTTTGCAGGATGTGACGGGCTTTATGGTGGGCAGTAAATCGGAGCAGGGCGGAATTATCAAGGATGGGGCTAAAATGGTAAATGCGGTGGCTAATTCTGTGGTGCCTAAGTTCACCATAGTGATAGGAAATTCTTATGGTGCCGGTAATTATGCGATGTGTGGTAAAGCTTATGATCCAAGACTGATTTTTGCCTGGCCAAGTGCGAAGATTGCGGTGATGGGGGGCGCTCAGGCTGCAAAAACCTTGTTACAAATTCAGGAGGCTTCTCTTAAATCAAGAGGTGAGACCATTACACCCGAAAAAGAAGCTGAACTGCTTAAAGAGATTACAGAAAGGTACAATAGCCAGACAACGCCTTTTTATGCAGCATCGAGGTTATGGGTAGATGGAATCATTGATCCGCTGGAAACTCGCAAGGTAATTTCTATGGGGATTGAGGCGGCAAATCAGAGTCCTGTAAAAAAGCGCTTCAATGTAGGGATTATTCAAACCTAGAATGATATTTTTGTATATGAAGAAGATTTTCATTGCAAGCTTGCTGATCTTGTGTTCCGCTTTGTGTGGTTACAGCCAGGTTAAAACCGTTTATTTTGACATTAAAGATAAGGTGACTGCAGATTCTGTACATGCCGCAAGCTATGCGGTGTATGGTAAAGTATCTGGAGACAGTTTGTGGGTATTCAAAAAATATGATATGGATGGGTACATTGCCACAACCGGGTCTTTTAAAGACTCTTTGCTGGAGGTGCCACAGGGCAGGTTTGTATACTATGACTGGATCAACCCAAACAAAAGTGTTACGGGCTATGAGGCCTTGAATACGGGGAGAGATCGCTATAAAGTGCTTTCTGGAGATTTTGAGAATGGTTTAAAGCAGGGCCGGTGGCTGAGCTATTATGAAAATGGATTGGTTAAGACCCTGGTTACTTACGACAGAGGTGTAACGCAGGGACCGTTTAAGGCTTTTGATGATAAAGGAGAGCTGATAGAAACCGGCCAGTACGTACAGGACAAGAAGGATGGAGAGTGGGTGATTAATGGAGGGCTACGGGTTGTTACTTTCAAAATGGATGAGGTGGTTTCGGATGTGAAGCGTACTAAAAAAGAACTGAAGCAATTAGAAGAATCTAAGAAAAAAGGATTATAATCTACAGATCACAATAGCTGGATGCTATTGGTGGATTTGATCTATTATGATTAAATTTGTAAAACAAACGAATTATATAAAAATATGTCGCAAGAAATAGAACACGTTCCCTGTCTGATTATTGGTTCCGGCCCTGCTGGTTATACGGCTGCAATTTATGCTGCCCGTGCAGATCTTAAACCTGTATTGTATACAGGTATGGAACTGTCTCTTATACACATCT
>NZ_JAELTV010001106.1 GCF_016429005.1 Pedobacter sp. ASV19 | reverse complement strand
GTTCCGTCAACAGACCTCTTGGCCAGATCCCCTGTTCTGTACAGTCTTGCTCCAGGTATAGAGCTAAAGGGGTCTGTAATAAAACGGCTGGCCGTTAATTCAGGGAGATTTAAATAACCTTTGGCAAGTCCAGCGCCTCCAATATACAACTCTCCCTGCTGGTCTTCAGTCAAGATTTGCTGCTGCTCATCCAGTATATAAGAATATAATGTTGGTATTGGCTTTCCTATGACACTTTTACTACTGTGCATATGTTCTGGCAAGAGTTCCTGGTAAGTTACATGAACAGTTGTTTCAGTGATTCCATACATATTAATTAGCCTGCATTCAGGATATAACTGGTACCAGGGAAGTAATTTTGCAGGATTTAAGGCTTCGCCACCAAAAATCACATATCTAACCTGAAGCAGATGACGATCTGGGTGGTTGATGATATGGTTTTGAAGTACGTAAAAGGAAGCTGGTGTTTGATTCAGAATACTCAC
>NZ_JAELTV010001105.1 GCF_016429005.1 Pedobacter sp. ASV19 | reverse complement strand
CATTAAAGAAAGTATTACCTGGACTGGAAGAAAATCCATATACTATCCGTATTGTTTCTGATATCCTGGAGTCTAACGGTTCATCATCTATGGCAACAGTTTGTGCAGGTACACTTGCACTGATGGATGCCGGTATTAAAATCAAAGCTCCTGTATCGGGTATTGCTATGGGATTGATCACTGATGAGAAAACTGGTAAATATGCCATCCTTTCTGATATCTTAGGAGATGAAGATCACTTGGGAGATATGGACTTTAAAGTAACTGGTACTGAAAAAGGTATTGTTGCTTGTCAAATGGACTTAAAGATCAATGGTTTGAAATGGGAAGTGTTAACTGCTGCCTTGAAACAAGCTAATGAAGCCCGTTTGCATATTCTGAATGAAATGAAGAAAACTATTGAGCAGCCTCGTGAAGATTATAAAGATCACGCGCCTCGTATTGTTTCCTGTCTCTTATACACATCTGACGCTGCCGACGAACGTT
>NZ_JAELTV010001104.1 GCF_016429005.1 Pedobacter sp. ASV19 | reverse complement strand
GAAATGAAAGTTCATGAAAGATGGATTTTTCAAAAGCTTCCAGCACTTCAACTAAATTCACTTTTCTGAATACTACACTGTAACTGACCAACAATTTAGCTACATCTTTCATAATGAGCATATCAGACGCAACAACTTCCCGGATACCGCTACGTTTGATTTTAAGAATGACTGCAGAACCATCCTTCAATGTAGCTTTATAAACCTGGGAAATGGAAGCTGAAGCGAATGGCTCCAATTCAATATGCTCAAAAAACTGATCCGGATCAACACCCAGATCAGTTTCAATAAATCCTCTAACATCAAGGGTTTCCGGTTCTACTTTATCCTGCAACTTTTGAAACTCAACAATCATATCTTTTGGCAAAAGATCTTCCCTGCTGCTAAAGGCCTGCCCAAATTTCACATAAGTGGGACCAAGTTCTTCAAGCGCCATCCTGATGCGCTCATAAACTCCAAAAGACAATTTCTCTCCATCAGATTTAAA
>NZ_JAELTV010001103.1 GCF_016429005.1 Pedobacter sp. ASV19 | reverse complement strand
CAGGTAGCCAGCATAACTAACTGTCATAGTATACTCACCTCCTTCACCACTTAAAGAATAAAAGCCATAGTCGTTAGCCGCCTTGCCGAAACTTTGGTCTGCATTTTGAAGTTTTACAGTAGCACCAATCAACGTCTCTCCCGTAGAAGCGTCTCGAACAGTACCACTTAAAGTATATTTTTGCTGTGCAAACAGCTCGGGAATAAAAAGGAAAGCAAGAAAAAAGAGGAAGAGGAAATTCGTTTGTTTCATGTATTACGCCGTTATCTAGACCGGGGCCTAAAAATAGACTTTTTTTCCAGTCTACGGTCACAATTAAATACACAATCTCTAAAAAACCGTGTTATAAATAGATGGATTTATAACACGGTAAATGGATTACATCAAAAGGTCTTTAAGTTTTGCATCAATATCTTTTTCATTTCCGGAATAAACCAAAATCTTTCCTTCTTTATCCAGTAATACATAAAAAGGAATAAAATGAGTT
>NZ_JAELTV010001102.1 GCF_016429005.1 Pedobacter sp. ASV19 | reverse complement strand
CCTAATGAGCAATGATGACTAACCTCCTCTCCCAATAGCATTTTACTTGTTATCAATACTGTAGCGAAGCGATATCAAACCAGTTTCGTAAGTCTTACTTTCCAAAAGAGTTAACTTGATACGGCTGTTGTGTTTATAGAATAGAGACTTGCCACTTCCAAGAAGTATCGGATGCACCGACAGCCATAATTCATCTACTAAACCTGCTTTTAACAAAGTATCCGCAAGCGAGGCACCACCAAATAACCAAATGTCTTTGCCAGGCAGTTCTTTTATTCTTCTTACCTCAGCAATACTATTTTCTGATATCAATTCAGCCCCTTTTTTAACAGATTTCAGCGTTCTTGAAAAAACATATTCAGTCAATGCCGGCATACCGGGCACCAATTCTCCATTATAGTCATCAGCATATTGATGAGTCAACTCAAAGCTTTAACGACCGAAAAAAAAGGAATCTATAAGATTAAATAAATCTTTAAAACAATAATC
>NZ_JAELTV010000110.1 GCF_016429005.1 Pedobacter sp. ASV19 | reverse complement strand
CCCCCCCCCCCCCCCCCCCCCCCCCCCCCCCCCCCCCCCCCCCCCCCCCCCCTTTTAGATGTGTATAAGAGACAGGAAAAATACAGGGCATCGGGCCTGATCCGGTATGGCTTCCATGGCCTTTCTTATGAATTTATCATGGAAAGGCTCGCAGAACAAATAATGTATCCTGCCAGGCAAAAGATCATCATTGCCCATTTAGGCAATGGAGCAAGTATGGTCGCTGTAAAGAAGGGAATCAGTATAGATACCACAATGGGCATAAGTCCTATGGGTGGAATGGTCATGGGTACACGATCTGGTGATCTTGATCCCGGGGTTGTACTGTTGCTCATGAAACAGGAGGACCTAAATGCGGGTCAATTAGATGATTTGCTTAGTAAACATTCAGGAATGCTTGCCATAGCAGGAAGTGGGGATGTCGAAGAATTACTTGATCAGGAAAAGAATAACCCGAAAGCTAAAGAAGCACTCAGCCTATTCTGTTATCAGGCAAAGAAGTCTATTGGTGCACTTGCTGCAGCAATGGGAGGGCTGGATACCCTTGTTTTTACCGGAGGTATTGGAACACATGCCGCAGTCATCAGAGAACGCATTTGCCGTGATTTGAGTTTCCTGGGAATAATTCTTGAGCAGCAAGCCAATCAAAATAACAGTGAAATTATTTCTGCAGAAAGCAGCTGGGTAACGGTATGCGCATTGGAGACCAATGAAGAACAGATTATTGCCCAGCATGCCTATAACTTTTTAAATCCTAAAATTTAAACATATGAATATTTTATCGGATCAGGATCTGCAAAAAATGCAAGCCTACTGGCAGGCAGCGAATTTTCTGGCAGTTGGCCAGATTTACCTGCAGGATAATGCCCTTTTAAAACAGCCTTTAAAACCGGAACATATCAAACCGCGCTTATTGGGACATTGGGGTACTTCGCCAGGGCTAAATTTAATTTATGTGCACCTCAACAGGTTGATTAAGGAGACCGGGGCAAATATATTATATGTATGTGGTCCCGGCCACGGAGCGCCGGCAATTATAGCGCATACCTATCTTGAAGGTACGTATTCCGAATTATTTCCAGGTATAGAACAGAATGAAAGGGGACTCAGACAACTGTTCAGACAGTTTTCTACGCCAGGCGGCATTCCCAGCCATGTGGGTGCCCATACTCCGGGTTCAATACATGAAGGAGGGGAACTTGGTTACTCGCTGATGCACGCTTTCGGGGCAGCGATGGATAACCCGGATTTGCTTGTGGCCTGTGTGGTTGGAGACGGAGAAGCAGAAACCGGACCGCTGGAGGGCAGCTGGAAATCGGTAGCCTTTTTAAACCCCAGAACAGATGGAGCAGTATTACCCATTTTACACCTTAATGGGTATAAGATATCAGGCCCTACAGTTTTAGCACGAAAAAACGACAAAGCTTTAAGACAGCTGTTTACCGGATATGGCTATGAAGTATTTTTTGTAGAAGGAAATGACCCTATGCTGGTTCATCAGCTTATGGCAGATATTTTAAACCAGGCTTATTTAAGGATTAAAGAGATACAAAAAAGAGCAAGGGAAAATAATGATCTGGAAGAGATTCAGTGGCCCATGATTATTTTACGAACCCCTAAAGGCTGGACAGGCCCTAAAGAATGGCATGGAGTACCCATAGAAGGCACTTTTCGGTCACATCAGGTTCCGTTGTCAGGTGTTAAAGAAGATCCCGAAAAGCTTAAACTACTGGAAAGCTGGATGAGGAGTTATCGTCCGGAAACCTTGTTCGACCAGGAAGGAAAATTGCTTTCTGACATTCGTTCCATGGCGCCCCAGGGAGAATTGAGAATGAGCGCATTACCTTGCGCCAATGGCGGAGCATTACTTAAAGATTTGATCCTGCCAGATTTTAAACATTACGGCATATTGATGGCCAGGCCAGGAGAAACTGAGGCAGAAAGCACAAGGGATTTTGGGAAATACCTTAGAGACGTTTTTGTGTTGAACAAAGACCACCGTAATTTCCGTTTATTTTGCCCTGATGAAACCACTTCCAACAGACTGGAAGCTGTTTTTGAAGTTACTGAACGTTGCACAATGGAAACCATTATAGCAAATGACGATAAGCTTGCGAAAGACGGAAGGGTGATGGAGGTATTAAGTGAACACCTTTGCGAAGGATGGCTTGAAGGATACCTGCTCACCGGACGGCATGGATTATTTCCATGTTACGAAGCTTTTGTAACCATTGTAGATTCTATGGTCAGCCAATATGCCAAATGGCTCAAGACGTCAAGAGAGTTGCCCTGGAGAAAACCGGTTGCTTCCTTAAATTACCTGCTGACTTCTCACGCATGGAGGCAAGACCACAATGGTTACAGCCATCAGGGGCCTGGTTTTATAGACACGGTAGTCAACAAGAAAAGTTCAGTAATACGGATCTATTTACCACCTGATGCGAATACTTTGCTGTCTGTGATGGATCATTGTTTTCGGAGCAAAGATTATGTAAACGTGGTCGTTGCCGGAAAACAACCAGAATTGCAGTGGCTGAATATGGAACAGGCCATTGCACACTGTGCCAGGGGAGCTTCCAGCTGGCCATGGGCCGGGAACGAAAATGAGCAGAACCCGGATGTAATACTGGGTTGTGCCGGAGATGTACCTACACTGGAGTCCGTAGCTGCTGCCTGGATATTAAGAAAGCATATGCCCGGTCTCAAAGTACGTTTAGTGAATGTAGTTGATCTGATGTCTATGTCGCCTGCGGCCTATCATCCTCATGGAATGAGTGAAGAATTGTTTTTGGAGTTGTTTACTGCTTCAGCCCCTGTGATCTTTGCTTTTCATGGTTATGTCCGGATTATTCACGATCTGGTACATGGCCGGCCAGATCCAGCAAGATTCCATGTAAGGGGCTTTATGGAGGAAGGAACCACCACCACACCTTTTGATATGGTCGTGCTGAACGAGATGAGCAGATATCATCTGGCCATGGAAGCTGTAAAGCGGGTTCCGAAAATGCACCAGCAGGCCGATGCTTTTATTCAGTACTGCGAAAATAAATTAAAAGAACATAAACAATACATCTGTACCTATCTGGATGACATGCCGGAGATTAAAAACTGGAAATGGAGCAATGAATAAATCCGAAATTAAATTCCTGGACGGACCTCAGTCACGCTGGGAGGAATTAAAGTTTACCTTAAAAACTGTAGGAGAGCTCATCAAAGGATTCAGGGCTATGCATTTTATCGGACCCTGCATTACCATCTTTGGTTCCGCACGGTTCAAAGAAGGTCATCCTTATTATGAACTGACACGCAAAGCTGCCGGCGCCTTTGCAGAGCTCGGCTTTACCATTATGACCGGTGGTGGTCCAGGTTTAATGGAGGCGGCCAACCGGGGCGCAAAAGAAGCAGGAGGGAAATCCGTTGGCTGTAATATAGAACTCCCTGCAGAACAAATGCACAATGCTTATCTGGATAAGTGGGTTAATATCAAACATTTTTTTATACGGAAAATATTGCTGGTCAAATACTCTTTTGGTTTTGTGGTCATGCCGGGAGGTTTTGGAACCCTCGATGAGTATTTTGAAGCATTGGTACTGATCCAAACCCATAAGATCAAAGACTTTCCCATCATCATATTCGGAAAAGAATACCACAAAGAACTGCTTGGCCATATCCAGACCATGGAAAAAAATGGTACCATTAACCTCAATGATCGTACGCTTTTTATGGTTACCGATGATATTGATGAAGCTTTGGCCCTGATCCGGGAAAAAAGCATCAAACAATACGGGCTTAAGCCCAAAAATAAAGTAATGCCCTTTAAATGGCTCTTTGAAAGCGGTGTAGCTTGAGTCTGGAAGATGTTAAACATCAAGGTAAAAGGTGATTGCCATCATTAATTATACTGCTGGTAATAGGGAAATTTACTGTAATTAATTGATGGGTTATGAAAAGATCATTCAAAGTGTTGATGACACTGGTTTTAACGCTTTCTGTATTTAATTTAAAGGCAGAACAGCGGGATACAACAATCAACAGGGCCATTCAGGAACAGATTTCAAGGTATAGAAACGAATTGCAGTATCCTCAGTCCGTTGAACGCTTTTATAAACAAGCTGGTTATAAAATGATATGGATTGCGCCAATACACACTAAGACGCCTTTGCTGGAAGGAATGTTACTGCTGGATTGTGTATTACAGTTTGGTTTGAGCCATGCAGACTATCACCCTGCCGAGCTCACTTATGATCATGTCCGGCAGCTCACTGAAGAACCCAATCATTCTACACCGACCGAAAAAGCTGGTTTCGATGTGTTGTTCACCGATGCACTGATTAGTTTTATGAACAACCTCCATTATGGAAAACTCAATGCTGCATACCCTGCCTCCCGGATAGATAGTGCCACAGATCTTGAGTTCAGCGCCGATAGCTTTCTGCTGTTGAGCATACAGAATAAAGACTTTATGACAACGTTATTAAGCGTCCAGCCCCAAACAGAAGAATACATACAAATGCAAGGTTATATGCGCCTGTTGAAAGGCCAGTATCTTGACGACTGTTATGAAGTCCCTGAAAAAGAAGTGAGGCAAATAGCCATCAATATGGAAAGGCTTCGCTGGATTAGAAATACGGAACCTTTTTACCTGCAGATCAATATACCTTCCTATACCCTGAAATTACATGAGGCCGACAGCACTTATACATTTAAGCTGGTTGTTGGGAAGCCAGAAGCGCCGACCCCAACTCTGGAAAGTAAGGTTACTTACTTTACCACTGCACCAGAATGGAAGGTGCCTCAGAAGATTTTTTATACTGAATTATTGCCCAAAGCCATCAAAGACAGTAATTATCTCTACAGAAACCACTACGCAATTTATGATGAAAAAGGGAATTATATAGAAACCAGTCCGGCAGTTTTGAAGCAAATCAGAAAAGACAATAAAGGTTATTCTATGCGACAATCCTCTGGATGTGATAATGCGTTAGGCCATATTGTCTTCCGTTTTCCAAATTCCTTTGATATCTATTTGCATGATACTCCTGAACAGAAATTGTTTAAGAAAGAAGAAAGGGCATTTAGCCATGGCTGTGTCAGGGTTGAACATGCTCAGCAACTGGCAGAACTGTTGTTGAAGTATGATGGAGCTGCAGAAAAGATTGGTGACGTCCGATTGGCAATAAAGGAAGATAAAACAAAAAGCTTCAGTTTTAAAAAGCCCGTTCCAATCCAGATCACTTACCTAACCTGCGAAATGAAAGAGGGCATACTGATCACTTACAAAGATCTGTACAATATGGATGAACGACTTGAAATGGCCCTTTATGGAACTGAATTGCCTTTTGCAGTAAACAGAAAAAAATAAACTTATATTTTGATGAAACCATCATGTGCAGCAGCACACAAACCGATATGAATGGAATTTGGTAGCACATGATAGCTTCATCACCATTAAAACAAAATTATATACTGATGAAAAAGATACTTGTTGCTACAGACTTCTCTCCAGCGGCTGATAATGCAGCCCGGTATGCACTCCACCTGGCTTGTTATCTGCAGGTAAATATAGAACTGCTCCATACATTTGAAATTCCAATGGTTTCTTCGGAGGTAGGCGCATTTGCCTGGTCTGCTGAGGATTATGAAAGCCTTAAAAACTTTAAAATTGGACAATTGAATGACCTGTCGGCTAAATTAGATAAAGAAGATCGCGAGGTCAGACCAGACATACCATGGATCCCACGAATTAAGCATAGCTGTGAAGAAGGCGAAGTTTTTCAAACCATCAGTCAGCATAAGGAGAACAAAGATACCTATTTTTTAACAATGGGGACTTCATCCAAAAGCGGGATAAACAGGCTCTTTTTCGGAAATAAAGTCCGCAGGGCTGTTCATAAGACCGGACTTCCCGTATTAATCGTACCTCCAATGGCTACCTTCCATAAAATCAATAAAATTGCCTTTGCAACAGATTTTTCCGGAAATGACCTGGAGATCCTTCATGCCCTTTCTGGTTTGGCAAGACCATTTAATGCAGAGATTCTGATTGCGCATGTAACTGAAGGAAATGCGATATCTGCGCCACAGCAGAAAAATATTGATGCCTTTTTAAAGGAAGTGACCGCAAAAGCCAATTATCCTAAAATTTATTACAGACATCTTAGCGGAATGACTGTTGAAGAAGGTTTAACATGGCTAATTGACCATGGACATATAGACCTTCTGTCCATGGTGCACAGACCTCATGACCTTTTTGATCAGATCTTTAAGGGGAGTCACACCATGAAAATGGCTGATCACACCCCTCTACCTATGCTCATTTTTACAGAAGCAGCTTCTCTATCTGGTTTTATGAGTGATTGTTTGTAAATTGAACAGATGGAACTGTTTGGAATCAGGGGCCTGACAAAAGAAGAGGTTCTGGCTGCAAGAGAAAAAAATGGGTTTAACCAATTGGTATATAAAACTCGTTCAGGCTGGTTCTATGTTGTTTTAAGTATATTTAAAGAACCAATGGTGGTTTTGCTGTTGGTGACTTCTGCCATTTACTTCATTAGCGGAAACCAGGGAGACGGACTTTTCCTTGCTCTGGCTATTGTGGTGGTTTCTGCTATTTCTCTGTTCCAGGAATCCCGAAGCCGGAATGCCTTAGCTCAACTTAAGGAATTGACTGAACCAAAGTGCAAAGTGATTCGGGATGGAGAGGTTAAAGAAATCAAAACTGAAGACCTTGTTGTTGGCGATTGTCTGATGATAGAGGAAGGAACATCGGCCGCTGCCGATGGAAAAATCATACATTCCAACGACTTCTCTGTGAACGAATCCATCCTTACCGGAGAGTCTTTAGCTACATATAAAAATAAAGATGCAGAAGACCCTTTTGTTTACCAGGGTACGATAGCCGCAAGCGGCTTGGCCATTGCAGAAGTTACGGCAATCGGCAATCAAACCAAACTTGGTAAAATAGGCCAGAGCCTTCAGGATATCAAAGAAGAAAAGACACCGCTTGAATTGCAGATTAATAATTTTGTAAAGAAGATGGTCATTGCAGGAGCTGCTATCTTTCTCCTGGTCTGGGCCATCAATTATTTTCATAGTTATTTGCTTAAAGACAGTCTTTTGAAAGCACTGACACTGGCAATGAGCATTTTGCCAGAGGAAATCCCGGTCGCATTTACCACCTTTATGGCCTTAGGTGCATGGAAAATGATGAAAATGGGAATTGTAGTCAAGAACATGAAAACTGTGGAAACTCTGGGCAGTGCTACGGTTATATGTACAGATAAAACAGGGACCCTTACACAGAATAAAATGAGCCTGGCCGAGATTTATACCATGGCATCCAATCAGGTCTCCAAAATAGAAACAACACTTGGTACAAAAGAAAAAGAACTGCTTTCTATAGCGATGTGGGCGAGTGAACCCATTCCCTTTGATCCCATGGAAATTGCCCTCCATCAAACTTATACCAACATAGCAGATCAAGATGAAAGACCTGGATATCATATGGCCCACGAATATCCTCTTGGCGGTAAGCCACCCATGATGACCCATATTTTTGATAACCAGCAGAGAAAACGAATCATTGCAGCAAAAGGTGCCCCGGAAGCCTTGATCCAGGTTTCTGATTTGAGCCTCGAAGAAAAAGATAACATCAACAAAGCGGTAGAATTAATGGCAGCCAAGGGATACCGGATTTTAGGCGTTGCTGAGGCTTTTTTTAACGGCACCGATTTTCCATCTGCACAACAAGAATTTAAATTCCACTTTAAAGGCCTGGTTGCTTTCTATGATCCGCCAAAAGCAAACATCGCATCTGTTCTGGAGCAATTTTATGCTGCAGGTATACAGGTTAAAATTGTGACGGGAGATAATGCCTTGACCACCACATCAATTGCCAGACAAATAGGTTTCAGAGGCGCTGATCAGTGTATAACAGGGGAAGAACTGATGCAGTTGTCTGAAAAGGATCTGGAACAACGCGTTTCAAAAATACAGGTATTTACCCGCATGTTCCCGGAAGCAAAATTAAAGATCATTAATGCGCTTAAGGCAAAAAATGAGGTTGTTGCGATGACAGGTGATGGAGTTAATGATGGACCCGCACTTAAAGCAGCACATATCGGTGTTGCCATGGGGAAAAAAGGAACAGAAATTGCGAAACAAGCCGCTTCACTTATTTTAACAGAAGACGATCTTTCCAGGATGGTGGATGCAATAGCAATGGGCAGACGAATTTACAATAACCTCAAGAAGGCCATCAGGTATATTATTTCCATTCATATTCCGATCATATTAACTGTTTTTATACCATTGGTCCTGGGATGGATTTATCCAAATATCCTGTCGCCTGTGCATATTATTTTCTTAGAACTGATCATGGGCCCAACATGCTCTATTATTTATGAAAACGAACCCATGGAAAAGGATCTGATGATCAGAAAGCCAAGACCTTTTACAACCACTTTCTTTAATTCTAAAGAGCTAATGACCAGTATGATCCAGGGCCTTGCGATTACAGCGGGAAGTTTACTGGTTTATCAATATGCAGCCAGACAGCATTATGACATCCAAACCACCAGAACAATGGTTTTTATGGTATTAATTACAGCAAATATTTTCCTTACCCTGGTCAACCGCTCCTTTCATTACGATGTCTTTACCACTTTGAAGTACAAAAATAACCTGGTAGGCCTTATGATTGGGTTAACCGTACTGCTTCTCGTTCTTCTTGTCTATGTTAAGCCTTTCAACTCTTTCTTTGAATTTAAATCCCTAAGCCTGACTCAGGTAACCATCAGTTCAGGCTTTGGCTTCCTTTCTGTAATCTGGTATGAAGGGGTTAAATGGATCAGGAGGAAGAACTGAAAAGCAGGATCCTTTGGCCTTGTTTAACAATTGTAGCCTGTAAATTCAGTTCATCTTTAATTTTTACACGAAAGGTATCCAAAGCACAAGGCTCCCCATGTACCAGAAATACTTTTGGCTTATTGATCGTGAATTCTTTCAACCATTGAAGGAGTTCTGCCTGGTCTGCGTGGGCAGACAATCCGCCAATCTCCTTGATCCGGGCTTTTACGGGGAAATACCGCCCATGCATTTTAAGTTCATGTGCGCCATTAAGTAATGTCCTTCCACGCGTTCCTTCGGCCTGGAAGCCCATAATAAGGATGGTATTGCGGGAATCTGAGAGGTAATGTTTAAGGTATTCCAGTACACGGCCACCGGTCATCATTCCACTGGCAGCCAAAATAATTTTGCTTTCTTTTTGAGCAATGATCTTTTGTGTATTTTGATGGTCCTGGTTGATGGTAACCCCGCTAAACATCTGTAAGCAATCCTTTGCTGGAATGGTGATCCATTCCGGATAATGGGTAAGTACCTTGCTGGCTGCAGCTGCCATAGGGCTGTCCAGAAACACCGGAACAGAGGACGGGATTTGTTTATGTTTTTTAAGCTGATACAAAATATGTATCACATCCTGAGCTCTTCCAACAGCAAAACAAGGCAGCAGCACATTTCCTTTATGATAAAGGGTTTCATTGATCACTGCGGCAAGTTCATCATCAATAGGCGTGGTGTCGTGCAGACGGTCTCCATAAGTCGATTCCATAATTACATAGTCTGCCGCTGCGGGATGTTTGGGCGCAGGGAGAAGTTCCGAATGGTACCGGCCAATGTCACCCGAGAATACGATAGATTTTCCATAGCATAGCAATTGAACAGAGCACGCTCCGGGAATATGACCGGCAGGATAGAACTCGCAGGAGATATTTCTGCTCAGTTGGTGTGTCACAGCGGTTTCCAGCACTGAAAAATGAGGTAAAGCCAATTCAACATCTTGTGTCGTATACAAAGGTTTTGCCGGAGCATGCTTAGAGTAGCCCATGTCATTGGCCCTTTGTGCGTCTTCTTCCTGGATCTTTGCACTATCCCGCAAAATGATTTCAGTAAGTTCTTTAGTCGGTGCAGACATGAATATCTGACCCTTGTATCCATTTTTTATTAACAAGGGAATATATCCGCAATGATCAAGATGCGCATGAGTTAGAATCATCGCATCTATAGCTGCCGGATCAAATTCCGGACTTTCCCAGTTTTTCTCCCTTAAGGATTTTATTCCCTGAAATAGTCCGCAATCTATCAAAATTTTTAATTCTGGAGTGTCCAGGATATGTTTTGAGCCTGTAACAGTTTCAGCTGCACCAAAGGACTGCAAGTAAATGTTATGAGTTTGTTCCATGTTCTAAAGATGAATTAAGGAGGCATTCAATTTGGCTAAGAATTACAAGCTCCGACTTGTTTTTACCCGCAAAAGCACAAGCCATGGCCTCGGCGGTTTTTAAGATTAAAATTTTAACTGTTTCTGTGAAAAATTCCGGATGATCCTTTTTAAAGATTCCAAAGTCTGCAACCGCATTTTTCGGATCAAATTTATTTTCTGCAAGCCAGTAAAAAGCCATTCCGATTTGCATTACAAAGTCAGTTCCATAGCGGTCAAAAGAGTCATCAAATGCAATCCACTCTGTTTTTACTATCTTGTCCATGGCCTCAACTTCTTCTCTTCTGATCTTTTTGTCTGCCGAAGCCACAGCATAGAAAAGCTCTCCAAGCATTTGATAGAAATCTTTCTTTAATCTTTCCCGGTTTTTTAGCGGTGAAGTTTCCATGTCTAATCTAGTTTGGAAGGAATCACCAAAAGAGGAATCTGCTGGCCGGAAAGGGCGGCTTTTGTCGTGCTTTTCTGAAGTAAACGACCAAAGAAATTATTTTGATGATGCATGAAAGCCAAAACATCAGACTTATTTTCTTTGCAATAGCGGCTTAATCTTTGAACTACATTTTTTCCACGGATGGTGGTATAGTTTAAATTCTTGTAATGCAGACCACTCATCAATTTAGCAAAGGCCATAACCTGTGGTTTAGACTTGGTTTGTTCCCCAAATTGTTGGACATGGATGATTTCCAGATGGAAATTAAATTTATTTCCAAGTGTCACCAGGTACTCAATAGCCTCTATTTCATTTGGATCGAAATTGGAAGCAAAAGTTACTTTTTCTATCTTATCCAATATAGATTTTTTAGGAATGATCAAAACGGGCCGGTGACTTTGGTTGATGACCGCACGGGTATCGCTTCCAAGCAAAATATGTTCTAAAGGAGTACCGGATTTGGCACCCATTACCACCATTTCTATTTTTTTCTTTTGAATATAATTGGCCACATTGGATCCCAGTTCTCCTTCGGCAATCTGCATATGAATGGTAGGTTTGTAATCCTCTGAGCCCAATTTGCTTGTTAGGGATTGTAAGCGGAAAGACAGAAGTTTTAGTTTTGCTTTGGTATCTGTTTCCCATACGGATATCCCTTCATCAATCCAGGGAGCACCAGCGTAATAGGCGGTTACCGGAATAAGTACGTAGGTACTAAATAAAAGCAAATTCGCATGTAGTTTGGAACCCAACATTACACAGGCCTCTGCAGTGCATGAGCCTGTGTTTGAGGTATCTGTTAATACAAGTATAGTCTTCATAACGTATGATTTATGAAGTCAAAATTAGTCCGGCAGACATGGTTTTCTGGTGTTGATTATCATTTGTTTGCGTGATCTTGATCACAATTTAATCCGGTCTTTTTAGGAAACTTTGTTATGTAAATATTCAAAGGATCAACGTTTTAAATCCCAATACAATGAAAAAGATTTTAATACCAACTGATTTTTCTGTACCTGCAGAAAATGCCGCACGTTACGCAGTTAAACTTGCTAAAGTGTTAAAAGCCGATGTTCTGATTTGTAATGCATTCAAAGTTCCTGCCGAAACTCCAATGGCCGCACAAGTGGCCTGGCCTTTAATGGACTATACGACCCTAAAAGAAGAAGTAAGCGGAGATCTGGATGTAATGGTGAAGAAACTGGCGGATTCAAGCTGCGACGCTGAAGGGACAGATTATTGTCCTCAGATCGACTATGAAAGCGATGCAGGAACAGTATGCGAAGTTGTAACCTCACTGGTGAAAAGCAGAAAGATAGACCTGGTGGTTATGGGCATGTCCGGAGCAGGAGGACTGACTCAGTTTATCTTAGGCAGCAATAGTAAAGAGATGATTGAAAAGGCCGAATTCCCTGTGCTGCTGATTCCTTACGCAGCCAGTTTTAAAAAGATCAATAAAATTGTATTCGCAACAAATCTAAGTAAAGAGGATATGGAACCATTGCAATTACTGGTCAGATTAGCCGGAGCCCTGGAAGCAGAGGTTGTTGTAGCACACATTACCAGTAAAGATGCAAGTGAAGAAGAAAAACTACAGCAAAAAATTGATGCCTTCATAGACGAGATTTCCGCTCAAATCAACTATCCAAAAATCAAATACGAATATGTATGGAATATCGATGTGAATAATGGTTTGGACTGGATCACAGAGCAATCAGGTATTGATATGGTCGCGATGGTACACCACCATCATAGTTTGTTGGGAAAGGTCTTTAAAGGAAGCCATACGCAGAAACTATCCAGGCACACGGAGATTCCATTACTGGTGTTCCCGCAAAATGAACACGTAATCTATTTATAGTTAAACACGCTTATATCCGGATGTATGTTTTTCAGCTCAAGTCATCAGCAATTTTTAAAGGAAACGGGAAGTATATCAAGGTTTGCAGGGAAATTTTTCTCACTGGGCATAAAGCCCAGATTGGATTTTAAAGAATTTCTGGTACAATGTTACTTCATAGGCTACAAATCACTTCCACTGGTAGGATTAACCGGCTTTATTATGGGGCTTGTGCTCACGATGCAGTTAAGGCCTTCATTGGTCCTTTATGGTGTAGAGTCACAACTACCGGTCATGGTTGGAATTGCGATTGTGCGGGAAATCGGGCCGGTCATCACAGCATTGATTTTTGCAGGAAAAATAGCCAGCAGTATGGGCGCAGAACTCGGCTCAATGAAAGTTACCGAACAGATAGATGCCATGGAGGTAAGTGGTATAAACCCATTCAGATACCTGGTTTATATCAGAATACTCGCATCAACTCTTATGCTTCCAATATTGACCATACTCGGTGATGCAATTTCTCTTTTTGGAGCCTATATAGGTGTAAACATAAACTCTGTAACCAGTCTGAATTTATTCTTTACCCAGGTATTCCGGAACCTAAGTATGGGTGATGTTGTGCCGGCGTTGATTAAGACCTTTTTCTTTGGTTTTGCCGTAGGGCTTATAGGCTGTTACAAAGGTTTTAATTCTAATAAGGGGACCAGGGGTGTAGGCAGCGCGGCCAATTCAGCAGTTGTATTGTCTTCGGTGCTGATTTTTGTTATCGATCTGCTGGCAGTACAGATCACAGATTTGCTTGGATTAAACTAAAGCATGATGGAAACAGCATTAAAATCCGGAACAAATCAGTCAAAGGAATCACCTGTAATTGTAATAGAGCATTTGTACAAGCAGTTTGGCGATAATATTGTTTTAAGTGATTTTAGTCTGAGCCTTAGAAAGGAAGAAAACCTGGTGGTATTGGGGAAATCCGGTTCAGGTAAATCTGTCCTGGTAAAATGTGTCGTCGGTTTAATTAGACCAGACAGAGGGAGCATTCGAATACTGGGAAAAGATCTTCTTGGATTGGAAGAAGATGAACTGAATGAATTGAGAACAAAACTCGGTTTCCTTTTTCAAAGCAATGCACTCTACGATTCGATGACGATCCGGGAAAATCTGGAATTTCCGCTGCTTAAACACCAGGTTAAAATATCAGAAGCCGAAATGGAAGCACGTGTCATGGAAGTTTTAGAAAATGTAGGCCTGGAACACACCATAGATATGATGCCTTCGGAATTATCCGGAGGAATGGCCAAACGAATTGCATTGGCACGAGCCATGATCCTCAGGCCTGATATTATTTTTTATGATGAACCCACATCCGGTCTTGATCCGGTGACGTCAAGAGAAATCGCCTCCCTGATCCTGGAGATGAAAGAAAAGTACCATATCTCTTCTATCATTATTTCGCATGATATGGCTTGTGTCAAAATTACAGCAGATCGAATCGTATTACTTCTGGAGGGTAAATGTTATGCACAGGGAACCTATGCAGAACTGGAACAATCAAAAGATGAAAAAATAAGACAATTTTTTAAATAGGAAATGGGAAAGCATACTGAAAATAATGTCAAACTTGGCGCCTTTGTATTGGCGGGGCTGATCGCACTCTTGCTGACCTTCTACGGTATTGGTAAGAACAAGAGCATCTTCAATTCCAATTTCAAATTAAAGGCCAGGTTCTCCAATTCAAATGGCTTGCTGCAAGGCAACAATGTACTCTATTCTGGCATACAGGCGGGAACAGTAAAAACGATTAGTATCGTAAATGATACGACCATAGAAGTAATTCTCTTGATAGATCATAAATTAAAGCCCTTTATTCATAAGAATGCCATGGTTTCTATAGGTACAGAAGGATTAATGGGCAATAAGGTGGTGCAGATTCTTCCCGGAAGAGGTATAGCTCTGCCCATAGAAGATGGTGATCTGTTAACGACCATAAGAAGTAAAAATATGGACGAGATGTTACAGACACTATCTAAAACCAATGAAAATATTGAAGGCATATCAGAAGCATTGAAGCAAACTGTTGTCGAAATTAACCAAAGTGCCATACTGGAATTCATTAAGGATAAACAAATAGGGAAAAGTCTGAGATCTACCCTGGAGAATGTGAACCAAACCAGTGTTCTGGCAAAAGAGTTATGTCAGAATTTAAACCGCATGGTTAAGGATGTGAAAAAGGGTAAAGGCGCTGCAGGTCTGCTGTTG
>NZ_JAELTV010001101.1 GCF_016429005.1 Pedobacter sp. ASV19 | reverse complement strand
AGTCGGTGTACCAGTGATCTGGTGAGTTGCCGGATCAAAGTTCAGTCCCGGAGGTAATCCAGTTGCAGTATAGGTATATGGGCCGTTACCGCCGGTAGCCTGAGGGATGGTTTGAGTAGGATAAGGTTTACCTACAGTACCATCAGCAAGAGTAGCAGCCGGTAATACCAGTGGGTCTCTGACAATAATGGTATAGTCAGTAGATACCGTATTTCCGTTGGCATCCGTAGCCGTTACCGGAATGGTATAAGTACCTTTTTGAGTTGGTGTACCGGAGATCTGGCGAGTTGCCGGATCGAAGGTGAGTCCCGGAGGCAGGTTGGTTGCGGTATAAGTATAAGGGGTTGTACCACCTGTTGCAGCGGGAAGGGTTTGTACCGGGTAGACTGTTCCAACAATACCATTTGGTAAAGTCGCAGCAGGTAAGGCCATCGCTGGAGTTACCCTTAAAGTATAGGCAGCAGTAGCAGTACATCCTTTGCTGTCTGT
>NZ_JAELTV010001100.1 GCF_016429005.1 Pedobacter sp. ASV19 | reverse complement strand
GACTGAAGCCGGTCCAGATCGTGGTCAGGTCGCTCGCGTTGAACGACAGCACCGCGAGCACGACGATCGGCACATAGAGGAAAAGCATTGCCAGCGCGGCCACGATCGCGGTGCCAGGAAGGCGTAATGGGTGCCGCGTCTCATTCATGATGCGGCCTGCTCGCGCCGTTTGATCCGGGCCACCAGTATCAGGGACAACAGCAGAACCAGGAGCAGCACGAGTGCACGCGCAGCACCGAACGGCCAGTTGCGCGATGCCCCGAATTGCGCCTGGATGAGATTCCCGATCATCAGCGACTTGCCGCCGCCGATCAGTTCCGGGCTGACATAGGCGCCCAGACACGGCACGAAGACGAGGATGGCGCCGGCGGCGATGCCCGGTGCCGCCAGCGGCAGGACCACCCGCGACAGAACACGCCAGCGATCGGCGCCGAGATCGAAGGCCGCCTCGATCAGGCGTTTGTCGATCCGTTCCAGTGCGACATAGATC
>NZ_JAELTV010001099.1 GCF_016429005.1 Pedobacter sp. ASV19 | reverse complement strand
AACAAAAAGAGGGTGCCTTTTTGGACACCCTCTTTTATATAGCTAAATTAAAATTATTTAGCGGTGTTTTTTTTCTTAGTTACTTCAGTACGGATCTCTTGAGCAAGTACTTTTAAATCTTGCATCGCTTTACGTACTCTTGTACCGGCAGCGCCATTTCCTGCATTGTAAAATTTCTCTACATCTGCCTCAATTGAAGAGATCAGTTCTTTAACTTTTGTGAATTTTTCCATGTTTTGATTTTTAATTTATTTGCCAAATATATACTTTTTAACAAAAAAACATACAACCTCTCCCTCCAAATATGCTTATTATTGTATCATTGAGGCTATATTTTCATTTTTTATGCCATAGGTTCCACCATCCCATACAAAAGAAGCTACAGAATTCCTACAGACTTATTTCAGTTATTTAAGTTAAAATCAATTTACATGAAAAGGATAACTGCATTAACCGCCTTTCTAATGAGCTTATGTGCTCTGGCCAATTC
>NZ_JAELTV010001098.1 GCF_016429005.1 Pedobacter sp. ASV19 | reverse complement strand
CAATTTGAATTGTACGAAAATAGGTTGGACAAGAAAACGAGCTATAGTGATCTGACCAGGATATTTGCTTCTGAATGGAACGAATTTGAACTCTTTGATAAAGAACAAGGCATCATATGGATGCATCTTTTGCCCATTATACATCAAAAAAGAAATGATGTAAAATTTTTGGGACAATTGTTAAATCTACTTTTCAAAATCCCGGTCAATATAGTTTACAGCACACCTTCTTTTAAGCAAACGCCAGTAGAAGAGGGCATGCAATTTAAACTTGGACAAGGTGCTTTAGGTATAGACTCCATTATTGGCAGTAGTTTCGATTCCGATGAAGAAGAAGTAACGATCCATATTGGTCCGGCAAGTACCAGCAGGTTGGTTTATTTTATGCCAGGCACTGCATATGATTATCTGATCAATACAGCTGTAGCCTATCTGATGCCCGCTGAAACAGAGATAAAAATCAATCTCCTCGCCAGTGAAGAGTATAAAGT
>NZ_JAELTV010001097.1 GCF_016429005.1 Pedobacter sp. ASV19 | reverse complement strand
GAAAAGATGAAGTGACGGTAAGTTCCTTTTTTCAGCTCAGGTTCGCCCCATCCATCCATGTGCATTACGATCTGAACTTCAGGACGTAATTTTATGTTTTGGTAGTTTGTTACCATTTTTTTAGTAAAACGGTGAACAGTAAATACTTTTGGAGGAAGATTGTACTTTTTAACAATATCAGCAAGGTATTGAGAAACATAATTAATATCTGCAGCATCATAAGTGCCTATTTTTTTGCCCGGAAGAGATCCGTCTTTCATCGAAAATTCGGGATCTATACCCAAATGTACAAAGGGAAGTTCCAGGTACTTTTCAATATGTGGCAATTCCGCCTTGATATTGCTTAACGCTACCTGAAGATCCAGGAATACAATGGTATTTGGACGCATCCTGGCAATGCTTAAAACAGAATCAATTTGTTTATTAGCCATACGGTTAATGTACTTTCCGTCTTTGCCAGGAGTACCGCTTGCTACAGCAGCAATATAATGC
>NZ_JAELTV010001096.1 GCF_016429005.1 Pedobacter sp. ASV19 | reverse complement strand
CCCCCCCCACCGACATCTACACCGGCTAACGTTCGTCGGCAGCGTCAGATGTGTATAAGAGACAGATTTAAGACTTTTTCTGAGTCTTTAAATATGATGTATTCCTCGGTTTCATTATGATCTTCTTTGTAGTTCGTGGCCATCATTCTGCTGGTTCGAACTTCCAATGCCATTCTGCGCAATACTTTTAAGGTATGGTTTCTGGTCAGGACCCTGAGGTAGGCCTCCAGGTTTTCAATCTGGGTGAGGTGTTCTTCCTGCTTCCAGATCTTTACAAATACTTCCTGTGCGATTTCTTCGGCAAGGCTCTCGGATTTGACAATTTTTAAGGCGTAATGGTAGACTTTGGGGCTATAGCGATGGAAAATAATACTAAAAGCCTTGGTATCACCAGTTGAAATCTGGTGCAATAATGCTTTTTCGTCATTAAAAATCTCTTCTGGCTTTGTTGGTATCATGTTATGATTCAGAGCCGTGCTGTCTGAATTGGGG
>NZ_JAELTV010001095.1 GCF_016429005.1 Pedobacter sp. ASV19 | reverse complement strand
CACTGCACCAATTCTTTATCACCCTGAGAGATAGTTTCAATCAAACCTTTGTCATCGTTACGCACAATGAAAGTCTGGCCAGGATCAGTGACCGGGTGGTCACCATGAAAGACGGATTAATTATATAAAGCACGTGAAAGTATTAATTACCGGAGGCAAATCGTCTCCATCCTATAAAATTGTAAAAGCATTTCAGAACGATCAGGTTCTTTTGGCAGATTATGGGGATATCCCAGCCTTTTCAGCTGGGCAGTACCAGTTCATTACCCTGGGAGAGAAGAACGAAGAAACCATTGCCCATAACTTGCTGAATGCTTGTCTTGATCATGGTGTTGAAATGATTCTGCCATTACATGAGTTCGAAGTGGCGGCAACAGCTAAAGCTTCGTTGTTGTTTTCAGAGTTTGGTATCCAGGTATTGTTACCAGAACTTACTGAACTTCCTAAATATTTTCATAGCCAGGAAGATGTTGCCAGAGGGCAGAACTGGGC
>NZ_JAELTV010001094.1 GCF_016429005.1 Pedobacter sp. ASV19 | reverse complement strand
ATAATCAAGTGTATATTTTTCATGCAATAGGGTCGGTAAAGTTTAAATATCCGGCTAAAATTGCAAACTGACTATAGTTTTTTTGTCTGTAACTTGAAAATACCTAGAAATCAGTAGAAATAAAAACCACAAATCAGGGTATTTATTTAAAGGGGGCGATCAAATAGCTTTGTCTTCTAATCTATCATTAATCGAAATCTACGTTATGAAAAAAATTATTACTGCTGGTGTGGCCATTATGGTATTCAGTTTCACCGCAACAAAAGCACAAGGTGTTTTAGACAAAATTGACCGGGCAAGTGACAAAGTAAATCATGCGGGAAATACGGCAGATAAAACAAAAAGTACGGGAGACAAGATCATGGGTTTTTTTGGGAAGAAGAAAAAAACGGGTACTGAAAGTAGTGGTAAAACGAATATCAAAATAACCGGGGGGACTTTTGCCACATTGAAGGGCATTAATGATAAGCTTCAAAACGTTAAAGGTATAGAA
>NZ_JAELTV010001093.1 GCF_016429005.1 Pedobacter sp. ASV19 | reverse complement strand
CCCCCCCCCCCCCCCCCCCCCCCCCCCCCCCCCCCCTTTTCACCCCCCCCCCCCCCCCCCAACCCACCCCGGCTAACGTTCGTCGGCAGCGTCAGATGTGTATAAGAGACAGGGAGAAAAAAGAATCACTGGGTCAAAAAATCGGAACTACGGCTAAAAAAGTGGGCAACAAAACAGCCGAAGTTGCGGTAAAGGGTACATCTAAAGTTACTGATAAAGTTTGGGAAGGTAAAATGGCTCCAGATGGAACAGATGTATATATCAACAGTAAAAACCGAAAATACTACATTAATAAAAAAGGAAAAAAAGTTTACCTGAAAGCATCGCAGATTAAAAACAGGCCAGAGAAGCATTAGGTACTAAATAGCCCCTTTTGGAGGGGTTTGGGGGAAGATTCAGAGTTACCCGAATATCAATTCACCTGTTCCGTGCCCTTCCCTCTGGACTATCGTGACTTGCTACAGGAGTGGGGCCATCGAATCTGTAAACCCT
>NZ_JAELTV010000010.1 GCF_016429005.1 Pedobacter sp. ASV19 | reverse complement strand
GTCTTGGATAATATTGTTATAGAAAGATACAGGCAGACCCGGCACCAGGTCAAAATCATCATTCTTCTCGTTATAACTATATAATCCTGAAGTTGTAGCCACCAAAATAATGCCTTGCCTGGTTTTATATAGGCACAATATAAAATTAGACCTTAAAGAATTGCCCTTTCCTGCATGATAGTGTTTGGTGATAAGACCGGAATTAATATCCATAATATCCAGGCCGTGTTCAAAAGTGCCGATCCAGAGCTGGTTGCCATTGGGAAGTAAAGCATGGACGTTGGAATGAGCAATACTGTATTTTTGACCATTTGGAAAATAGGAAGTAAAGAGACCTGTTTTTGGATCTAGTTTATTCAATCCGGCATCTTCTGTGCCAATCCAGAAATTTCCATTTTTATCCTTGCAAATTTCCCGGATAGCGCTACCGCTGATGGAGTTTTTCTGGAGGCCCGGGAAGTATTTGGTGAATACGGATGCAAAAGGAGAATAGTAATTAACACCACCAAAATAGGTGCCGGTCCATATGCCACCTTCACGATCTGCACAAAGCGTATATATGGCATTGTCTGATAAGGCATAAGGGTTTCCAACTTGCTTTTGCAGATGAGTGATGCTACCATCCTTGTGACGGTAAATATAGAGACCAGACTCTGTACCAATCCAGAATTCCTCGTTTGCCGAGGCTTTGATGTCCCTTACATAAATATGCGTTTTATCTGTATTCAGAGTAGCAAGATCTTTTAACGTATGCGTTTTCAAGTTAAACAACTTTAAGCCCTGATTAGTCGTACCAATTAGCAATTGGCCATCCCTGGTTTCACTGATTGCAGAAATCCATCCAATGCTGGAGGGGTGTATCTTGTCCAGCAAATACCGGGTTTCAAAGGCTCGGGACGTTGGATTGTAAACAGCAATCTGGGCATCCGGACTTGTAATGATCATTTCGCCGTTAGGGCGGCAAAAGAGATGAGTTGGAGAAAAGGAAGCTTCCATTTGCACAGTTGCGAGACTGTTTTTAATTGGATTGTACTGATATATTTTACCTCCCGAAAGTATCCAGATCAGGCCCTTATGGTCCATTTGGAGTACGCTCATTGTCATTCCGCTGGTCAATGTTATACTATTGAATGCCTCTTTTACAGGATCATATCTATAGAGACCCCGGTCGGTGCCTACCCATATGCCAACTTTGTTGTCGCTCAGTAAAGAATGTATTTTGTCGCTTCCTAAGCTTTGAGTATTGCTTACATCATGTCTGTAAGTCTTAAAAGAATAACCGTCAAACCTGTTCAAACCATCTTTTGTACCAAACCACATAAAACCATTATGATCCTGTACACTGCAAAAAACAGTGTTATTAGACAACCCATTCTCCACCTGATAGTGTTTGAAATAATAGGGCTGGGCACACAGCATCTTTGCTGTCAGCAGAAAAAAAACAAGGATTAATAGTCTCAATAGTTTATAAATGGCTCTATGTTTCAAATATATCAAACAAATGCGTTGTTTTAATTCTGAATAAAGATTGAGACTAAATGTTGAAATATTGAGACAGTAAGAGTTTCGATGGCCAATGTTGCAATTTAATCAAATGTAGCCTAAAGATTGATGAAGATATCCTGTAACTGAAATTGATCCCGTATACAGAAATTAAAAACGAGAAGAGAAAATTCATTGAAATAGAGACAAATTGAAGAAAACTTGATACAAATGCGTAGAGCAGCCAAAGTCCAAAAATCCAATATTTGAGAAACCAAATTTTAAACCACATGAACAAAATTCTTTCTGGCACTTTGCTTTTTATATGGAGTTGTACTGCTGTTCGGGCACAACAAAAACCTTGGGCATTGATTAAGGACAGAATTGTTTCGCCATGGGCAGAAAAAGTAGAGCCCAAAAACGTATTACCTGAATATCCACGTCCTCAACTGGTACGCAGCGGCAACTGGAAAAATCTGAATGGTTTGTGGGATTATGCAATTGTACCTAAAAGTCAATCTGAACCATCTGCCTATGAAGGAAAGATTTTAGTTCCCTTTGCAGTAGAATCTGCACTTTCAGGCGTAGGCCGTATTGTTGGCAAGGACAGTGTACTATGGTACAGTCATATCATTGATATACCTTCTTTCATGAACAATAAAGAAGTAATGCTTCATTTTGGTGCAGCAGACTGGCAAACAGAAGTTTTTGTGAACGGAAAAAGTGCCGGATTGCACGAAGGTGGATTTGATGCTTTTACTTTTAACATTACAAGCCTCCTTAAAAAGGGCTCCAAACAGGAGATCAAGGTCAGAATTTGGGATCCCACAGACGAAGGGCCTCAGCCCCGAGGAAAACAACAGAGAAAACCAGAAGGAATATGGTACACGCCTGTAACTGGTATCTGGCAAACCGTATGGATTGAAGCACTTCCTAAAACTCATATTGTATCTACAAAACAAACACCAGATATCGATGCGAAAACACTGGAGGTCTCGGCAAAGGCAGAAGGCCTGGAGCCTGGTGATCGGTTAAGGATTACAGCGTTTGATGGCAAAAACAAAGTTGCAGAACAGGATATCGAGCCAGAAGCGGTGGCTTCACTGGCTATTACTAATCCTAAACTCTGGTCACCATCTTCTCCATTCCTATATCATCTGAATGTATCATTAATACGCAAAGGAAAAATTATTGATGAAGCAGGAAGCTATTTTGCTATGCGTAAATCTTCTATTGGCGCAGATAAAAATGGTATCCAGCGAATGCTGCTCAATAATGAATTTGTTTTTCAGTACGGTCCTTTAGATCAGGGCTGGTGGCCTGACGGACTGTATACCGCCCCAACAGATGAGGCCCTGAATTTTGACATTATTAAAACCAAGGCAATGGGTTTTAACATGATTAGGAAACACATTAAGATTGAACCCGCAAGGTGGTATTATGAATGTGATAAATTAGGTATGCTGGTATGGCAGGATATGCCAAGCGGTGATTTGGGCAATCAATGGCAGCCAAACCCAGGACTTTTAGGGGGGACCGATAAAAACAGAACAACAGCATCTGAGGCCATGTACCGTAAAGAATGGGAGGTGATCCTGGATCAACTGCATAATTTCCCCTCTATTGTAGTATGGACTCCATTTAATGAAGCATGGGGGCAATTTAAAACCAAAGAAATTGCCGATTGGACTAAGCAGAAAGACCCTTCCCGTTTGGTGAACAGTGCAAGTGGCGGTAATTTTGTAATTGCCGGCGATTTGGTAGATCTGCACCATTATCCAGACCCCGCAATGCCGAGACCAGACTTATTTGGTTCCACACACGCTATTGTCCTGGGTGAATTTGGTGGCTTAGGGCTGCCTGTATCAGGACATACCTGGAAAGCAAAAGACAACTGGGGTTATCAGACTTTTAAGACAGCCGATGAAATGCTGGATAAATACAGTTCATTTATGACAAAAATGCAGGAGCTCATCCAGAAGGGATTATCCGCTGCGGTCTACACGCAAACAACCGATGTGGAACAGGAAACGAATGGTTTGATGACCTACGACAGAAAAGTGATTAAAATGCCCGTTGAAAAACTGAAAAGTGTACACGATAAATTGTATTTGCCGCTTGTACCGTAATTAATGAAACACACACCTGATTATTTATAAATACACACAAATGAAACGACTTATTCTTACGGTAAGCTTAGCGGCAATTTTGCTAAGGGCATCTGCACAGGATCGGATTGCCCCGGCTTACCCGCTAATTACACATGATCCTTATTTTAGCATTTGGTCCTTTACCGACAAATTAAATGCTTCTCCAACCAAGCATTGGACAGGTACAGCACAATCCTTAACAGGTTTGATTAAGGTAGACGGAAAGGTATACCGTTTTTTGGGAAACCAGGAACGAAATTTTGTTACGGCATTGCCTGCATCGGACGAAAAAGCCTATCAGGTGCAATATACGGAGAATGAACCCGCGAAAGGATGGGAGCAGGCCGGCTTTAGCGATAATAGTTGGAAAACTGGTACCGCACCATTTGGCGATGGTTCGGCGACTACACAATGGACAAGTAAAGACCTGTGGACTCGCCGGACATTCAATCTGGATAGAACAGATTTTAAAGGTCTGCAGTTAAAATTAATGAACGACGATGATGTTGAAGTTTATTTGAACGGAACACAGATCTTTAATTGTAAGTGTTTTAATGGTAAATTCATTTACATCCCAACAGATCAGAAATTATTAAAAAAGGGAAAAAATGTACTGGCCATTCATGTAAGAAATAATGTTGGCGGACAGTGGCTGGACGCTGGCTTGGTTTATGACAAACCAGTTGCAGCTGAGCAAAACGTACTGGCAGCCAAACAAACCAGTGTAAAATTGAATGCAACGCAAACCAGCTATACTTTTGATTGTGGTGCGGTGAACCTGGATGTTGCTTTTACCTCCCCCTTATTAATGGATGATTTGGATTTAATGTCCCGTCCGGTATCCTATGTGTCTTTTAAATTAAAGGCAAAAGATGGAAAAAAACATACTGCTGAAGTTTATTTTGGTGCCTCAACAGCCTTGTCTACCCATACAGAATATGAAGAAGTGACGGCTAAACAATATAACACCGGTGCATTATCCATATTGAAAGCGGGTACAAAGGAACAAGCCATCTTGAAAAAATCTGGAGATGATGTACGTATTGACTGGGGATATATGTATGTTGCAGTTCCTCAAAATGCAAATGCACGTCAATATATCAGTCCTTCTGCCGATGCTGTCGCTGATTTTGTTGCAGGTAAAAAAACAGGTGCTACAGTTGCAGAAGGCAGGAAACTGAGTCTTTTAACGGTACTCCCCTTTAATGAAATAGGTGTTTCGGTAAGTGAAAAACGTATTTTGGTGGGCTATGATGACATTTACGCTGTACAATATTTTGGAGAAAACCTCAGGCCATGGTGGAACAGGAACAACAACCAAACTATTGACAAGCAGTTAGCACTGGCCAATACCGAGTATTCTTCGGTTTTAAAAAAATGCGAAGCTTTTAATCAGAAGTTCTATACAGAAAACGTAAAGGCTGGCGGAGAAAAATATGCTCAGCTTTCAGACCTGGCTTACCGGCAAGCCATTTCAGCTCATAAATTAGTACAAAGCCCTCAAGGTGAAATCCTATTCCTTTCCAAAGAAAACTTCAGTAACGGTTCTATCAATACTGTAGATGTGACCTATCCATCTGCACCTTTATTTCTGGCCTACAATCCTGAACTCCTTAAAGGTATGTTGAACGGTATATTCTATTATAGCGAAAGTGGAAAATGGAAAAAGCCTTTTCCTTCTCATGATTTAGGCACTTACCCTCTGGCGAATGGTCAAACTTATGGAGAAGATATGCCCGTTGAAGAAGCTGGTAATATGGTGATTTTAACAGCAGCGATTGCTAAAGCTGAAGGAAATGCAGCATATGCCAGAAAACATTGGGAAACCTTATCCATCTGGGCAAACTATCTGAGCAAAGCAGGCCTGGATCCAGCTAACCAGTTATGTACGGATGATTTTGCCGGCCACATGGCGCGTAACGCAAATTTATCAGTTAAAGCAATTGTGGCCATTGGTGGTTATGGTATGCTTGCTGAAAAACTGGGTAAGTCTGAAGAGTCCGCTAAATTCAGCCGTATGGCAAAAGAAATGGCGCAGAAATGGATGCAAATGGCTGATGCGGGAGACCACTATGCCCTAACTTTCAATGGAAAGGATACCTGGAGCCAGAAATATAATCTGGTTTGGGATAAGGTATTGAATCTGGATATTTTTCCGAAGGAAGTCTATAAAAAAGAGATCAATTATTATTTAACCAAACAACGGGAATTTGGTTTGCCTTTAGACAGCCGCCGTACCTATACCAAATCAGACTGGATTCTTTGGACAGCAACCCTTACTGATAATCCTGAGGACTTTAATAAACTGGTCAATCCGGTATTTAAATATGCTTCAGAAACCTCAACCCGGGGTCCCCTGAGTGACTGGCATGAAACCACAGATGGTAAACAAGTGGGCTTCCAGGCACGCAGTGTAGTTGGTGGTTATTCCATTAAGCTACTTGATTACAAATTGAATAACAGGTAATTAATAAAAATAAGATTGTTGATGAAAACATATTTAAAATACACTACCTCTCCGCTGCTCCTTGCAGGGCTGATCTTTACAGCATCCTGCAACTCTTCCTCAAATCATGGAGGGCAGGTTGCAACAGGTCTGGACTCTGGCCGCATTTCCACAAAAGCTTTTGAAAAGAAAATAGATGGCAAAGAGGTTCACCTGTATACGCTGGAAAACAACAGCGGCTGTAAAGCGCTGATTACCAATTATGGTGGAAGACTCGTGAGTTTGCTCGTTCCCGACAAAAATCAAAAACTGATCGATGTAGTAGCTGGATTTAACAGCGTGGATGGATATCGACAATCAACAGAACCATATTTCGGAGCAACTATCGGACGTTACGGCAACCGGATTGCTAAAGGCAGATTTACTCTTGATGGAAAAGTATATACATTATTTACCAATAATGGACCAAATACATTACATGGAGGTAAAAAAGGCTATCAGGATGTCGTTTGGAATGCAAAAGTCCTGGATAAGCAAAGTCTGGAACTCACTTACCTCTCTAAAGACATGGAAGAAGGTTTTCCAGGTAATTTAAATTTGAAAGTAATTTATACGCTTACTGACGATAATGCCTTGAAAATAAGCTATGAAGCAGTAACAGATAAAAACACTGTAGTGAATCTGACCAATCATGCTTTCTTTAACCTGAACGGGGAGCAAAGTGGTACAATATTAAAGCACCTGGTTAAAATTAATGCGGATAAATATACACCAGTAGATTCTACACTGATCCCGTTAGGCACACTTGCTATGGTTAAAGGAACGCCATTTGACTTTACTGTAGCTAAAACTATAGGGGATCGTGTAGACGCTTTAAATGATCAGTTAAAAAATGGTAAAGGTTATGATCATAATTTTGTATTGAATTCTCATACTCCTGATCAGCCTGTTGCCGTAGTTACCGGAGATCAGAGCGGGATAGTGATGAGTGTTTATACGGACCAGTCCGGTCTGCAATTTTATAGCGGTAATTTTATGCAGGGTAAAAATACCATGAAAGGAAATCATAAGGATGATTTCAGGACTGCTTTTGCTCTGGAAACACAGCATTTTCCAGACAGCCCGAACCAAAAATCTTTTCCTTCAACTGTACTGAAACCAGGGGAAAAGTACAATTCTGTTTCTACCTATAAGTTTACTGTGGCACAATAGAACAATAAAAGATAGAGAATAATACAGCCTGACAAAAGCATGAATCCTATGGGGAAATAAAGAGGATAAGATTAATTTTTCATTTCGTCATTTCGGCATAAGCCGGAATGACGAATTCCCGGAAAATGGGCGATTTGGCAGGAAATAGGCTGAATCAGCCCAAAGGATTTGTATTGACTGTTAACTAAAAGTTAATGGTTATTGTTGTTTGTAATGACTTCAAATAGAATATAATTCATTGCATTTTTTTATAATAAATGTGAAAAAAAACGGTTTAAAATTTTGCTAAACCGTTTTAGTTGAGTATATTAGTGTTACCATTGATGAGTGTATCAAAAATAATAAAAACCAAATTTAAACTAAATTAGCATCATGAACAGCAACACCTTTATCAAAATCTTAACGTAAAGATCTATCGTATTTTAACTTAAAAGAGATTTTTATTGAATCTCTTTGGATGAATTAATTAAATATTTTTTGATAAATATTGGATTGAGCAGGAATTCTTTTTGCCGAATTTTTTGGCCTGATGTTCTTAATTGTATCCGGTTTTTAGCAAGTATTATAAACTGATTAATAAATATGAATGGAAATTTCTACGCTTAATTAAACACCTCAAGCCAATTTTTTAAATAACAGTGATCTGGCTTTAAGGCCGGTGCTTTAACTGGTGGATTCCTTCTTGAAATCAAAGAAGGAATTTGACCGGAAGGGAATTGTTTTGTTTGTTTTTTTACGTGAAATCTCCAGTCTCTAACTGAAGAATATGCGTGTTTTATTACTAACAGGTTTCTTTTTATTGGCGCTATGCGGCAATAACTTTGCAGAAAAGGTCTTTTTCCAACAGGATACTACCAGGAAAGACACCTTGAAGGCAGTTGATCTGTCACAAAAGAAGGAGGCACTTTTTTTTAAAGGTCTGCTTCCGAAATCGGTTTCGAAACAACCGGCAGATCTGGCTATTTACCCGGCAACTTCCCTGCAACAGGCATTAAAGGGGCAGGCTCCCGGGTTGTATGTGCAGGAGCCCAGCGGAGAGCCCGGAACTGTACAGCAAATGTACATTCGCGGATTGAGTACACCCTTGCTCTCTAAAAGAGATGTTTACCAGGTGCAGCCACTGGTCGTTCTGGACGGAATTCCTCTTGTCACTGAAGAGCATCCTTTTGCTTTCGACATCCAGCAATACGATTATAACAGAGCCGGCCCGGCAACCAACTTACTGGCAGGAGTTGATATCAACAATATAACCAGTATAGAGGTCTTAAAAGACCTTGCCGGAATCGCTTATTTTGGTCCAAGGGGGGCAAACGGAGTCATTTTGCTTACTTCCAAGCAAGCAGGAATTAAACGCCGGGTGAGCTTTAATTCTTATTTCGGTATGGCACAGCGTCCTGGTGTAAATACCATTAATGGAGAGTATGAGAATAATTTCAGAAAACAGTTTTATGACCGTTATACACCAAATGGCAGATACAATGATGACGATGTTTATCCGCTTTATCTTAGCGATTCTTTAAATACGGCTTACTATGGGCCTTCTAATTGGAGCGATAGTTATTACAGGAACGCGGTAGTATATGGTATTCATGCGGATATCTCCGGTGGTTCAGAGCGTGCCAGTTTTCGCTTTGCAGTAGGCAATGTTAAAACTGGCGGGGTAGCTGATCAAACTGGCCTTGATAAATACAATGCCTTTTTTAACGTGAATATGAAACCATTGCCCTGGTTGCAGTTTTCAGCATCCGTAAATGGTACACGTTTAAACCGTGTGCGTAATAAGAATCTCCGTGACCGGTTTGCGCAGATGGTTTATATTCCAGATTTGGGGGCTCCGCTTTCGCCCAATAAAATCAATTATGATGCTTACCTAAGTCAATTTGACAACGGTTTCGATCATAATTTTAATAACCTGGTACAAGGGCAGGGCAAATTGATTTTTGACCTCGGGGATTTTAAGTTCGTATCCAGGCTAGCCATAGACTACAATGAAGGCTTCAGGGATTTGTTTTATCCCAGAACATTAATGGAGGGCAATAGCTATGCTTCTAATTATTATGGCTTTAATCAACGTATGGTCTTTGATAATTTTCTAACCTATACGCATCTGTTTAACAAAAAACACCTGGTGAGCGCAGAACTCGGTCAGTCTACCCAGTGGGATACCTACAAATACAACAACAGCTATGCCTATAAAGGGGTAAATGATTTCATTAAGATCAATCTTCTGGAATCTGACCCTAATAACGGAAATTACCTGAATCCACTGGCTTTTCCAAAACCACTCGTTTATAAATTCCTTGACAGGACCAAACAGAATCTGGTAGCTTTTTATGCAAAAGGAAGCTATAGTTTTGACGAGAAATACACCTTCTCCTTATTGTTAAGAGAAGACGCCTCTTCTAATGCCCAGCCCACCAGCAGGTGGTTATTTACACCAACACTATCTGCCGGATGGAATGTGAAAAAAGATTTGCTGGCCGGTAATAAGTTTATTTCAGACCTGAATTTCAGGATCAGTGCCGGACGTTTAGGTAAACTAAATTCCTTCGACAACTATGCACAAGGACCTCAATATACAGCTGATGCCGGTTTTACGGGGAACCTGACTGCTCCCGGATTTAATGCCTTTGCCGTACTGACCCGTCCATATACATTTGGATGGGTAGGTTATGGTATTCCATGGGCTTATACGGACCAGTTGAATGTGGGTTTTGATTTCGGCCTGGCAAAAAGCCGTTTTCGGGGAAGTATAGACTTTTATACTAAAAATGACAAGAACCAACTGATTGGTGTTCCCGCCTATGCTGAATATGGTTATAGTCAGGCTTATGAACCTGGGATGAATGTGAACAATACCGGAGTAGATCTTTTGTTTAGCGTTGACATACTTAAAGCCAGTAAAAAAGGCTTTGGATGGACCAGTACCTTGAATTTTAACCTTAATAAAAACCGCTTAAAAGCTTTACCCGGAGGGCGTACTGAATTGGTTATTGGCAATCGATATCTGGAGGTTGGGCAACCTATAGACCAATACTGGCTGCTTCAAAATCAAGGAATCTATAATGCAGATAAAGATGTTCCACAAGTCAATGGTAAACCCATGACCTATAGCGGAATTGCGCTCCATGGAGGAGATCCCGTCTGGAAAGATCTGAATGGGGATAATCGCATTGATCAAAAGGATAAAACCTTGATGGGGCATATACTTCCTACGCTTTCAGGAGGTTTTCAGAACCAGTTCAGCTATAAAAACTGGAATCTGGGCATTGATCTCTACTTTAATCTGGGGCGACAGCTGATCAACCAGGAAATGGCCAACCGGTTTAATTTTATTAATCGGGAAGGAACGGTGGCAATGACCTCTGTTAAAGAGATTACGTATTGGGAGAAAAGAGGCGATTACAGTAAATATCCCCTCTATAATCCCTGGAGTACAGTCATTCCTTACCGTTCTGACCAGGATTTATTCCTGGAAAATGCTTCCTTCCTGAAGCTGCGCACCATTTCACTCGGCTATGACCTGAGCCCATTGCTCAAAAAGAAAGGAATAGAGCGTATTTACATCTATGGCTCTGCCAATAACCTGTTTACGATCACGCCTTATACCGGACAAGACCCGGAGCTGGTCGATTATACAGGCTATGATTCCGGTTATGGAATGCCAATTCCCAAAACCTACACCCTTGGTATCCGGATGGAGCTATAGTTGGAAAAGAAATGATATAAGCCATTAATAGAAACAATATGAAAGGAAATAGAATTACATACTTTTTACTCCTACTTGCAGGATTTCTTTCTGCAGGATGTAAAAATGTACTGGACATAGATTCTACCCGCACTGTCGGAGAGAAGAATATGTGGAATAAGCTTGAAGATACCAGGGCAGCATTGCTGGGTACCTATTCATTGACGAGGGCAGCATTGGTAGACAATAATGCATTCTGGATCTATGGAGATGTGCGTACCGGCGAATTTAGCAGCCCAACGCGACAAGACTTGAAGGCCGTGATCAACAATGATCTGAATGCCTCCTATCCAGTGCTGGATGCCATGTCTAACTGGAGGCGCTGGTATGCAGTGATCAACTCGGCAAACATTTTTCTGGAACGCGTGCGGGATGTAAAGATAGCCGATCCAAGGTATACCGAAAACAATATGACTGTGGATATAGCACAGGTCCGCTTTCTTCGGGCTTTTGCTTATTTCTACATGGTTCGCATATGGGGCGACGTACCTTTTATCATCACTTCTCACGATGGGAGTTTCGAAAATAAGCCCAGAGAAGACAAAGATAAAGTGATGGTTTGGGCAGAGCAGGAAATTCTTAAGGCAGCAGCAGATTTACCTTATAAATACAGCGCAAACGATATACAGCAACCTGGACGCTATTACAATGAGGACGAAAACCGATGGAATGGAGTACTGGCGCGCAAATTAACTGCTTACGCGATATTAACCCATATTGCCGCATGGCAAGGCAATTATCCTGACGTTGCAGCCTATTCCAAATTTGTAGTGGACAATTACAATAAAGGTGGCAACAGCTATATTTCAACAGATGAGCTTTGTTCTTCCGGAGGCTTTTTTAACGCAAAAAAATACAATCATTTGTTCGGTTTCAATTTTGACTACGGTCACCAGGACGGATCCTTTACCGGGCATCTGGAAGAACTTACGCTGGCAGAACCGGTAGTGAATAAAAGCCTGCCGGATATTTTTATGACCAAGGATTCTATCCTGTCCATTTTCAATGAAGAAAATGACGAACGCTTTCATTTGGATACCCTTGGGCGTCCTGGCGTAGAACGTTATTTCTCTAATTTCAATGGAAAGTACCCAATATTCAGCAAAGTGAAGGTAATTATGGATGGAACAACCGATCCAAGTTTCAGGCTCTTTGCCAGTGCTGTCGTATTTACCCGCTTAGAAGACATCACCTTGCTTCGTGCGGAAGCCCTGGCTGTTCTTGGAGAGAATCAGGGCGCTATAGATAACCTGAATACCATCCGGCAGTTGAGGAAGCTTAAAGCTTACGATGCGGTAGTGAACGGTGATTTACTGAGCGCCATTTTCCATGAACGGCAACGTGAACTGATGGGTGAGGGCCATCGCTGGTACGATCTGGTTCGTTACAACCGCTTACGTCCCCGTAATCAGAAATTCATAGACCTGATCGCACGTAACGGCATTTATTGGCCACTCTCAACAACTATTCTCGGACAAAATCCGGCGCTTCAACAAAACTCTTACTGGAAATAACTGGAAAGCTATGAAGAAATTACACTACAGTTTTATCTTATTTACCCTACTTATTATAAGCTTGTCCTGCACAAAGGATGGAGGGTATTATGATCCGCAACCGATAGACAAGGAATATAAAGGTACTACTTATGAGTACCTTAAAAGTAAACCCGGCATTTACGATTCCTTATTACGGGCTATAGAGCGTGTTGGGGCAGTACATCTGCTAAACGATAGCAGCGTAACCCTGTTTGCGGTTACCAATCCAGGTTTTCAGATTGCCTTTACCAATTTGAACAATCTTTATGCTTTATCCGAAAAACCCGCACAGTCTTTATCTACCATTAAATATGAGCAGCTGGATACGATGATGGCCCAGTACATGATTAAAGGAAAATATACCGCCAACGAACTTCGTCAGCAAGACGGCCTGTCATTGACCACCGCAAGGTATAATTATCCAATGCATGCAAAAGTGGCTAAATCGACTTCTTCTGGTTATATATCCGGAGGTCCGGAATATATTTTGATCAGTGATACCAGGCGAAGTCAATTTAACAAGGACTGGGTGAGTGCAAATACAGGCTCGATCAATATCCATACAAAAAACGGTATTGTGCATGTCATGGCTTCAGATCATGTCTTTGGCTTTGATAATTTCATTACCAGATTAACCTTTAATCCACCACCACCCAACCTTTTCAAAATCATTGGCGGCAAGCAAACCGTTTCCCGGGAAAATGGCGGCGGGGCTAATGGAGTTGAGGGCTCTAACAACGTGATCGACGGAAATTCCCTCACCAAGTTCTTATTGGGCTGGGGTCAGGGCAATAGTGTTGAGCTCACGTTCGAGCTGGTTACACCAGCCATTGCAGGGGCTTATACGGTTACCTCTGCAAATGATGAGTCGGGAAGGGATCCTTCAGACTGGAACCTGCAAGGTTCTATGGATGCAGAAAACTGGACCTATCTGGACAGCAAAACGAATCAGGTATTCGAAGATCGACAACAGCAAAAAGTATTCCGGTTTGTTAACCGCACTGCGTTTAAATTTTATAAACTCCAGATCACCAGGAACAACGGCGCCGATGGGATGCAGTTTGCAGACTGGACAGTCAATTTAGCCAAATAAAAAAGCATTAAAAAAAGAGATATGAACCAAAGCGTATTGTCAAACAGGAAAATAAATTTGCCAGTATACTGTGCAATCCTTGCCTTGCTGGTCTTTCCAGCATGTAAAAAACTCTATAATCTTCCTGATGCGAAAGAGTACCTGAGTAAAAACATCAATTACGATAATAAAATTATAGAACCCGTTATTGGCCGCTGGAACCTTCACGGAGGTTTTAAATCAGATAATTCCAGTTTTCCATTGACCTTTGAAATCCAGAACGCCCGTTACGGAGATGGAAGAAAAGTGACCGATCTTTTTCAGGTAAAACCAACTTACGTTTGGACTGCAGTTTATGATGGAAAAGAGAAAAGCCTGGAAGAAATAGAAGCAAAGCGGAAACTGGAAGATCATCCTTTATTTGAAGTGAGGCCTTCCGGCGAATTCGTTTTATGGCCAAGCTCTACAGATGAGCTGATCGAACCCAGGCCAACGGACAGCACCAGCCTGGCGCAGGATACCCGTTTCTTTGATCTTAAAATTTCCAATACAGGTGGAAGCATAGTTTTGAAAGATTTTCAGATTCGTCCCTGGAGAGAAAGACCTTATTCGCCAAGTAATGACATTAATCCCTTTACCGGTGGCGTTAACCGAGATCCGAAAGCGCCTAACGATCCAACAAGGAGAGATTATATCCGTCCTCGTCTGGACAACGTTATTGGCGCAAAAACACAAAAGGCACTCCGGAGCGATGATGATGTAAAGGACGTAGTGGTTTACATCAGACGATTCGAAGGAGGAAACGGGCATAGCTTGCGTTTCAAAATTCTGAACACAGATAGTATCCCTATGAATCCAGCCATATTTAACGAAACCAAATGGGACCTGCTGGTGCACGGTTTTAACCGGAAAATGACCAATGAGTACGTCCAGTATGATGTGGCTTACCCAATCCCCCTAACCTCTGCAGGTACCATATATACCAATGGAGGAAATGCCAGAGCAGAAATCAAATACTCCAGAAGGGGATTCGGAGGTGGATTAACCACATCTATGTTTGGTTTGGATTTTAAGATTTTCAGAGCCGGTGACTGGGAAATCGTTTTCCATTTCAAAAAAGACAATCCAAAGTTTGAAGATGAATAATGACCACCACAAATTTTATTCGATGAGACATTTTATAATAGCCATGGTACTGATGTTTTGCTTTAAAGCCACGTTTGTCCATGCTCAAACCAAAATTAAGCTAAGTGGTAAGGTAACGGATGAGACCAACCTTGGTATTCCCGGGGCAACCGTTTTTTCGGGCTCACCTTTAAAAAGTTTAACAGCCACCAATGGTTCCGGAGAATTCGTTATCATGATAGAGAGCGAAGCAGAACTGGTATTCAAATCAATTGGATTTATGGAGTATCGTGTGAAACTGAAACCTGGGCAAACCACCATTCTGGTCCGCCTGAAAGACAATTCCAAAGAAATGGATGAAGTTGTTGTAAGAGGGTATGTAACGCGGTCCAAACAACTCAGTACCGGTGCTTCAACCACCATCAGCGGAGATAAAGTACAGGATGTTCCCGTTTCCAATATAGAACAACTTTTACAAGGTAAGGTACCAGGACTCAATATCCAGGTCAATACGGGTGCACCAGGATTTAGAGGAACCACGACCATCCGGGGTATTTCCTCACTTTCTGTAACCGGGAGTGGAAGTGAATCTTTTTTGCAGCCCACTTCACCGTTATATGTTATTGATGGTGTTCCGCTTGACGCTGATCAAGCCTCTCAGTTTGGCTTTCAGCAGCAAGGGCCGGGAGTAAGTCCGGTATCCATGATTCCGCAGGAAGATATTGCAAGTATAGAGATCCTGAAAGACGCTCAGGCAACCTCTTTATATGGTTCCAGGGCAGCTTATGGTGTGATCATCATAACCACCAAAAGAGGAAACTCTCCAACACCGAGAATCCGCTACACGCTCAATACTTTCATGCAAAAGCCTCCAAAGCTCCGGGAAACCCTGGGCGGTAACCTGGAACGTCAGCTTAAAATCAGACAGATCATTGAAAATGCCAAAAGTCAGGGAGATATAGACCGGATCGGCTCTACACCTTTTCTGGCAGATAGCTTAAATGCTTACTACAACAACTCCACCAACTGGCAGGACATTTTTTATCGCACCACCTTTAACCAGACCCATAATTTAGCTATTGACGGGGGCGATCAGAAGTTCAATTACAAAACCAATCTGAATTATTACAAAGAAAACGGAGTGATCCGTAATACAGGATTCGACCGCTACAGTCTTACCATGCGCATGGAATATAAACCCAACGAAAAGTTCTCTTTTGTAGGATCTGTTTTCGGGGGGATTGGAAAAACCAATAAAGGAGAAGGCTTAGGACTGCTGCAAACTGGTGTTGCAAATAACGGAATGGCATCCTCCCTGCTTCCGGGCCCATCCTTCTTTCAGTCTACTTCAGGGGTAGTTTCTGCTTTAAAAACCAAAAATGACAATAATGCACGAAACCTCCGTACCAATGTAGAGGCTGCATATATGTTCCTGGAAGGATTGCGGGCATCCACCAACGTAAGTTATAACTTCGATTCCAATACAGAAGATACTTTTACACCAGCAGCTGCAAACGGGCAGTTTGCCAAAGTGTATGCGTTTAATGGTCGCTCGGATCGTTTATACAACAGGAGTGCGATAACCTATTCCAAAAGCTTTGGAGAAAAGCATAACCTCTTTATCAATGCCTTTAACGAGATCTATGTTGAAGGAAAGCAAAACTCCATTACCCGTCAGGAAAGAACACCCAACGATCAGTTCCAGGGGCCTCTGGGTTATGATGCCTATTATTCCAGGGGAGGAGGGATTCTCACAGATTACAGAAATTTCAGATCGGCTTCTTTTGCCGGTGCGGCTTCCTACGACTATATGAAGAAATACGTCGTTGATCTTTCCTACCGTTTGGACGGCACTTCCGGTAGCGGAACGGAAAACCCATATTCAAAAAATCCTGCAGTTGGTTTGCGCTGGAACTTTAAACAGGAAAATTTCCTGTCCAAAGCAGACTGGTTGGATATGGGAGCAATACGCCTGAGCTGGGGAATGAATATCAATCCAAACTCCTCTCTGGTGGATATTTATGGCAGATATAATATCAACGGAAATTACAATGGCCTGCAGGGTATTGGTATAGATTACGGCCTGATTCCAAATCCAAACCTTAAGCCCACCACAACGACACAATACAACCTTGGTTTTGATATTGGTTTATTTAAAAATACCATTGAACTGACCTATGACACCTATTACAAAAGTGTAAAAAATATGGTCTTAGACCGGTACCTGTCTAATATCGCAGGTTTTGGTGTACTCAAAAGTAACGATGCCAGTATAGTCAATTATGGTCATGAAATTTCTTTAACCGTACGTCCATTAAAGAACGGGCCGGTAACATTGTCCTTTTCTATCAACGGTGCCATTAATAATGACGTACTCACGCAGCTGCCCGACGAATATAACGGACAGATGATTCGCTGGGATACCAATCAGGATTATCTGCAACATATTGTGTACCGGGTAGGCTCCAATACCCTTTCAAACTACCTTCGCGTAAACCAGGGCGTGTATTCAAACAATAAGAACGTGCCGGTAGATCCCGTTACAGGTTTGCCCTATCAAACAGGCGGCCGCTTTTTTGAGGCCGGAGATCCGATTTTTAAAGATGTGAACGGAGATTACATCCTGGATGAAAGAGACTATGAGATCACTGGAAATTCCCAGCCAATCTTTACCGGTGGCCTTTCTACCAATATAGGCTATAAAAACTTCAGACTTGATGTTTACGCTTCTTTCACCGCCAAACGTACCATTCTGAACAATGCCCTGGCAGACCGGTTGCGTTTAATGAAGGATCCCTTCGGTGACCGTGCCGTAGTGCCACTGACCGATCTCGATATGTGGATGAAACCCGGCGATGTAGCTAAATATCCTTATGCCTATAACTATACCCGGTTTGGAGCGATTCAACCTTATCGCCTGGATCAGTCCCTGTGGGAAGAAGACGGTTCTTATCTGAAGATCAATACCATAACCCTATCTTATATGTTCGACAAAAGGCTGGCCAGAAGGCTGGGGGTACAAAGCATCAGGGTGTATGTTTCAGGCGAAAACCTGCACACCTTTACCAGATATACCGGTCCAAATCCGGAAAATGTAACCAATATGGGACGCGACGCCTCCGGAGGTTATCCTGTCCCCCGTAAATACAACCTGGGTCTAAACGTAGAATTTTAAACAAGAAAAAGACATGAAAACACAAATAAGTCATCAAGCCAGACTGCTGTGCCTTGTCATCCTGGTACTGTGCAGCACCGCCTGCAAAAAGTTTTTGAATGTAGTACCAAAGGACCAGTTGACTGGAAACAATTACTTTAAGTCAAAAGATGATGTAGAATCTAATATCACCAGTTTGTACAGCAAGTTCTTTGAAAAGATCAACCAGACCCAGGTGATGGGTGCTATAGGCGAATACCGCTCGGGCGAGGTCATGGTCAATCCCCTGCACTTTAAGGTCAACGAAGGCAGGATAGTAGAAGCCCTTGGCAGAAATGACCTGCATGATGCTATAGACGGCAATGCCTGGAGAGACCGTTACCACCTCTGGGACATCACCAACTGGACAACATATTACCAGGTCATCCAGGGTACAAATATCCTCATCAGTAAGCTGGAAGAAGGAATTCCCGGCCTGAGTGAAGCTGATAAACAGCAATATATAGGAGAGGCAACCTTCATTCGCTGCTTTACCTATTTCTGGATGGTCAGAATTTTTGGAGATGTTGCTTATTACACCAATCCATACCAGGCCAACCCGCTTGGCAGAGAAAATATGGTATCGGTACTGAATAAATGTATTTCCGATATGAAGAGTAAAATGAACAACATGCCCTGGACCAATAGCGATCCGTCTAAAAAAGGATCAAGAGCAAGCCGTGGGGCTGCGGTTGCCCTGATCATGCACATGAACATGTGGAATGCAGGCTTTGACCCAGTTAAGAAAAATGTCTATTACACAGAAACCGCAGTACTCGGCGAAGAACTGATGAAGAGCAATGCCTATAGTTTGCTGCCGCTTAAAAATTGGGATCTGGTGGTTAAAGGACGTTCTGCAGAGAGTCTGTTTGAATTTTACAGGAGCATCAATTACGGCGACAATGTGAATATAGACGCGCCGATCGCAGCACCTTTTTTACGCTGGCCTTTCAGAAATCCAAGATACGACAACCAGGTAAGCCTGTTTTATTACACCACCGAATATATGTCCAAACTTTTCCCGGAAGACCTTCCTGATAAACGTAAAGAGCCTATAGAGAATGATGGCTGGTTTGGTGATCAGTATGGCGGCGGTGTCTATTCTGGTGATGACAAATTTGTGATGACCAAATTTGCCCATAACATTCCTGCTTCAGAAAATTCGGCCGTAAATCCAGACAACACTTTCCTGATTTTCAGATATGCGGATCTGTTGCTGCTCCGGGCAGAAGCACTCGCTGAATTAGGCAACAAGGATGCTGAAGCCATTAGTGTAGTTGGCCTGGTGCGTGCCCGCGCCCAGGCAGGGCCTTATGATGGCGCCGGTGGCGATGAGCTAAAGGATTTTATCTTCATGGAAAGATCAAGAGAATTGATCGGGGAAGGACAGCATTATTTTGACCTGGTCCGTACCGGACGGATTATGAGTTCAAAATGGGCACGTCATCCTTTAAACAGAGACCAGTTCAACAGAAGAGCTTGGACATGGCCAATTGATCACGCAGCCACCAATAATAATCCTTACATGAGCCTGAACGATTACTGGGAAAGTTCAGGTCTTTAATTCTAGTCTTTGAAAAAAAATAATATGGAACATTTCAAAAAAACATTCATAGATCTTGTCTTCCCGTTGTTGCTGATCCTATGCTTTTTCTCCGCCTGTAAACGCGATGAGTATTATAAAGATGGCGGTTTAGCAAAGGGCAAATTTCAAGGTAATATTATACAATACCTATCTTCCAAACCAAAAGAGTTTGACTCTTTAGTGCAAATAATAAAACTGGCCGGTTTGGACAAGACCTTAAGCGATGAAGAAGTTACTTTTTTTGCGCCAAATGACGTGAATATCAAAGCCTTAATTGGGCGTCTTGACCAGGGAGGAGTGAACAGACGGCTTTATAATGAAGGTAAAGATACCATCAAAGTCCTTTCAGATGTTGATCCCCTGATCTGGAAAAAATTCCTGCTCCGCTATATCTATAAAGGTAAGAATAAGCTGATGGATTACCCCCAGATCGATTTTGGACAACAGGTAATCTATCCAGGACAAATCTATTATGCCTATGGTAATACCGTAGCCAACATCGGAGTCGTCTATAATGATGCAGGCGGGGTGCGCTATATGGGGTACCGGCAGCTGCACATCTCCTATATACCGGATATCTCCAGGCCGGCCGACAACTGGAGAACAATAAGAGTCTCCTCGTCAGATATTGAACCCAATAATGGTATCGTACATGTACTTGAAGTTAGTGGTAATCAACTGGGTTTTGATCAGGGAGAAATGGAAAATGACATATCAGACAGTAAGCGTTAAGTGCCATGTATTATAAAGGATCATACAATATGAAGAAGATGACTATCGTCGCCGCTTTCGCCGCATTTCTGATGCTGGCCGGAGGATGTTCCAAAAAAGAAGAAGTGTTCAGTGAACCTTACGGGCAAGGGAAGAATCCATTGGGGATTGTAATCAATACGGCGCAAGTTCCGGTGCCTGAGTCTGGAAACCCTGGAGTAGAAGTCACCATCAAAGCAACAGGACTAGTCCCTTATAAAGATAAACTTATCCTCCGGATCAACGGAGAGCAGGCCATCGTTAAAGAAGTCACTGAAAACAGTATAAAAGCGGTGGTTCCGGACAATGCCAGTTCGGGAGTGATTTCTATCTCTGTAGAAGATAAAGTTGTTTTCGGGCCTGTATTTAAAGTAAATGGCTATCTTTCTGTAGACCCTACTTTCCGAGCCAGCAGTGGTGCAAATAACGCTGTTTTTCAGCGATTGGTGACCAGTGATGGTAAAATCATGCTGGTCGGAGCCTTTACCAATTACGACAACAGGGGCGCTATTAAGCCCATCAACAGGATTGTCAGAACCTTTATGGATGGCAGCTATGACGCCAGTCTGCGTTCTGGAAAAGGAGCCAATGGTCTGTTGACCAGTATTATATCTGTATCTGGAAAACTCACTGTTGCCGGTGCGTTTAGCGGATATGACCAACGTACGGAAAACATCAGCAATATTACGATGCTCAACAGCAATGGAAGTATTGATACCATGGGTATAAAAACTTTCAGAAGGCCAACACAAACAGATACCACCAAATATTTTCCAAAATTTAATGGCGGAACAGACGGTGTAATTGGCGGGATGTATGAACAGAATGGTAAAGTCCTTGTAACCGGGTCTTTCCGTTACTATGTGTCCAGAAGATACGACAAACCAAACAAGTACGAGACAAAGGATACCGTAATCCTGGATAGCATCGAAATGCGTCAGATCGCCCGTTTAAATACAGATGGTACGCTGGATAAATCTTATCGTTTTAATACGGCAACCAATTCCGGACTTCCTGGTGGAAATGGAAGTATAGGATCTTACTTTCATAAAGAAGGGGCATTAGCTGGTAAAATGCTGTTGTTCGGATCATTTACAAAATTTGACAATACCGTAGCCGGATACATTACCAGGTTAAATCCAGATGGAAATATAGATCCTACTTTTAACCCTGGAGGGGCGGGAGCAGATTTCAGAATCAATAATGCCAGCTACAACGCAGTGACTAAACGATATATCATCACAGGAAGTTTCCGGACCTATAATGGAAAAAGCAGTGAATACATTGCGATGCTAAACGAGGATGGTACACTTGATCCAACTTTTGTACCTAAAAAAGTAGAAGGAAGCCTTTCAGAATCCAAACAACTGAATAATGGTTTGATTGTCGTTACCGGAGGATTCAAAACCTATGGAGGCGTTACCCGGAATGGATTTATGATCCTTGAAAAAACCGGTGCTCTGGCAGCAGGATATAATTCTACCGGAATCTTCAACGGCTGGCTGGGCGACGTCATTGATACGCAAACCGAAGACGGGAAACCAGCTATACTGCTGATTGGTAATTTCTATCGTTTTGACAATGAGCCAGTCAACAATATTCTCCGTTTGGTTATCAACAAAGAAAATCCTTAACCTCCAATAATTTAATTATGATCACATTATTAAAAAATTATCATATCTGGCGCCTGGGTCTGATCTTAGGATTCATAGTCTTGTTGTCTTCCTGTAATAAAGGCTTTGACAAAGTGATTCCGGATGGCAGTCGTGTAGACAGCGCAACGGTTGCTTACGGAAGTCCGAAAGTTCTTTACATTATTGTCGATGGGGCAAGAGGACAGTCTGTCCGGGATGCACATACACCCTTCATCAGCTCTTTACTGCCCAAGTCAATTTATTCCTGGGTATCCTTAAGTGACGAAACAGTAAGTCAGCCGGGAACGGCCTGGACAGACCTGCTGACCGGGGTCCGTAAATCCAAACATCTAGTAGATGGAAATAATTTTACCGCCAATAATCTGGGCTCATTTCCCACCATTTATAAGCGGATCAAAGAAACTTATCCCAAAAGCCTTCTAAAAGTATTTACCACTTCGACAGTGTTTAAGGATAATCTTACCGCAGGCACAGATGTAAGTGAATTACTGGCAGACGACCAGGCTGTTAAAGATAAGGTTGTTGCAACTCTTTCAGATGAAGCCCTGACCCTGGTTACCGGACATTTTAGTAGTATTGATGCTGCAGGTGCCCAAAATGGTTATGATCTTTCTGTACCTGCCTATAAAAATGCAATCCTGAAGTTTGATGGCTATTTAGGTGAAATGCTTCAGGCCCTGGCCAAAAGACCCAATTATGCTAAGGAAAACTGGATGGTTGTACTGGCTTCCAGCCGTGGGGGGCATTTTGCCATACCTGCAGAAAATAACGACAATACTATTTTCAGCAATCCGGATGTAAATACATTTACTATTCTTTATTCAAATAAATATAAAACCCGTTTTATTGGGAAACCTTACCTGGGTAACAAGTACCAGGGCGAATTTATTCGCTTCAACGACCATAGAAAGGCGCAGGTAACTGCCGGAGATAACAGCGTCTATAATCTAGGGACAGCAGAATTTACGATTGAATTAAAAGTCAAGAAGAACAAAGGACCAAATGACAATTATAAATTCTATTATCCTTCCATCCTTGGCAAGCGTGCAGAGTGGACCTCTGGATGGCCGGGCAATGGCTGGGTTATTTTTCTTGAAGACAACTACTGGATGTTTAATGCCAAAGGCCCTGGAGGAGGCGATCAGGTTAAAGGAACAGTATTGGCCGATGCAACCTGGAACAGCGTTGCCGTTGTAGGTGTCATCAGAGAAAACAAACGTTATGTAAGAACTTTTACCAACGGAGCCTTCAATAATGAACGTGATATTTCCGGATGGGGAAATATGGATAATTCAGCCTTGCTTACCCTTGGATATCTGGCAGGTACGGGGCACAGGGAACCAGATGTTTACCTGAGCGACGTGAGGATCTGGAAAGCCGCTCTGCCCGATTCTGTGATCAATCGTTTTGCCTGTGACACCTATGTCGATCCCGGGCATCCCTATTATCAATACCTGGCAGGCTATTGGCCTGTAGTTGGTAATCACAGTGATACGATTCTGGATGAAGGTCCATTAGGCAGTCATATGACATTCTCGGGGGGAGATTCCTCCTGGGATAAACTCTCAGAATATATATGCGCTCCCTCACAGGACAATCTCGGTACCCTGGTCCCAAGAAGTGTAGATGCAGCCGCACAAATCATCAGTTGGCTTAAAGTTCCCCGCCAGGAAAGCTGGCAGCTGGACGGGCGGGTATGGCTGGATCAATAATTAACAAACCATCAGAATCAAATTAATATCATGAATATGAAACTTAATTCTATATACCTCTCTTTCCTGAGCCTGATCCTGCTACAGCTTTTTTCCTGCAAACGAAATGCCCTGGAGGATTTTTCCATTGCTAAAGGAACACCCGTAACCGTTTCCGCAGGCGGACTAAGAGGAAATATCCAAAGAGATAATGAAAAAATTATCTTGCAAGTAGGAGTAGGTCTTTCTGCACCAGCAACCAAGGCCTTTCAGATCAGTCTGACACTAAATACCGATACCGTGAATGATCTTATCAAAAATAAGACGCTGGTCAACACAGTGGCACTGCCAGCCTTGTCCGTTAAACTGCCTAATGTCGCAGAGGTTACCTATGGAGTAGACAGTGCTTTCTTTACCGTGCAAATCAGTGTAACAACGCTGGAACAGTACTATGGAAAAAAAGTAGCCCTGGCGGTAAGTCTTGATGATCCAACAAAAGGTAATCAGGCCAGTAAGATCAAACGAACAACACTGATTGTACTGGATACAAAAGATCTGGTCAAACAGGAAGAAATACATTATCTATCCATTAAGAATGGCGGAGGAGGTCTCTTAAAAGTAACCAGAGGAGAGAATTATAAGGTCACCTCTGCCGGAGTAACCATTCCTCTGGATGTACTGCTGGCTGGAATCCCGGGATCCGCATTCAGCATAAGGACAATCGTAAATACAGATACAATTAGTGCTCTGGTCGCTGGTAAGATACTTCCGGAAGGTACATTGCCGCTGGCAAAAGAGAAATACCTGCTCGATTCCGTGATTAATTTCCCCGGAAATAAAACGCAGATTGGATATGAACTCAATATTCCATGGAGTACAATGGACCAGAATCTGAACAATTCCATCGCCCTGGTTATTCGTCTGAGCAGTTCAACTAAACATGTCTTACATCCGGTAAACAGTATTGTTGTGGTTTTGATTGATCCTTCTGTTAGCCTGGATAACAATTCGTTTATCACAGGAAATGGAACAGGGCTTAAGGCCGAGTATTTTAAGGGAACACAAACGATAAACGAAGGTGGCAGGCTCCCAGACCTGGTTAGGATTGATCCGCAGATTAATTTTGTAGGCTGGCAGCCTTTCCCAGAACAAGATGATAACTGGTCTTCCAGATGGACTGGAGAATTCCTGGCCCCTGTGAGAGGAGAATATATTTTCTATCAAACCAAATGGGATGACGGTGCCAGGTTGTTTATTAATGGAGTGACCCTGGTCAACGATTTTACTGCAGAATGGGATAAGCCAAGCAGATTCGGAAAGATATTCCTCGAACGCGGCCAACGCTATTCGATAGAAGCCAATCACCGCGAGAATGTTGGAGGTCAGCAGGCCATATTGGAGTATGAAGTGCCAGGTGCCGGCATCGGCAGGCAGGTTGTTCCAAAATCACAACTTTTTCCTGCCCCTTAGCATTAAACATGAAGGAACTGAAAAAATAAAACCCTTGAATAATGAACAACAGAATATATAATATCCTTGCAATCCTCCTTATTCTTTTTGCAGCATCCTGCAAAAAGAATAAGGAACAACCGGCTGAAATACCTGAATCGCCAAAACCAACAGCGAGCTTTAACTATAAACAGGTTGGTGCCGATGATCCCTTTACTTTTAAGTTTGAAAATCTCTCTAAAGATTTCAAAGAAATCAGATGGGAATTTGGAGATGACAGTACCACTGCAGAGGTTTCTCCGGTACATACCTTTATCAACACTGGTGAATACCGGGTTAGAATGATGTCTAAAAATGATCAGGGCTACTGGGCACAAAGAGAAGTAAAGATTAAACTTAAACCGGATGATATCCTTAGTTATACTTCCTCAAATGGGCCAGATGGTAAAATAATTTTATCTCTTAATGCACCTGTCAAAGCGCAAACGGTGTCCTGGTACAAACTGGAGGGAACCTTGCTTAAGCTGGTTGAAACTGCAGCCACCACCAGGATTTCTGTTGCTGCAGGTACCTATGATACCTACACGGTGAAGATCACAACTCCAAAAGGGTCAACAGCAGAGGTGACCAGATTGGTGGGGTCTGCAGGAGTTTTAAATGATGTGACTGGAAATGCGGTGTTCTCTGTGTCCAGGGATAATGATGGCGGACCAACGGCCAAGGAAGGATCTCTCAAACTGATTGACAAGGATACCAGAACTAAGTTTTTACAGTTCGACTATAAAGGGGATCTGTGGGCTCAATTGGATTATCTGGACAAGCCGGTGGTTCTGGGAGCTTATTCTTTGACTTCAGGAGATGATGCCATTGAGCGTGACCCAAAGAACTTTAGTCTGGAAGGCTCAAACGATCTCACTTCCTGGGCGAAAGTGGACCAGCGCACTAACGAAGCTTTTCCAACAAGAGGATTGACGAAAATGTACCTTTTCAACAATTCAACCCCTTACCGGTATTACCGGTTAAATATTCCGGTAAATAACGGTGCGGGGTTGATTCAGATTGCCGAATGGAGGGTTTTTGTCATGCAATAACCTACCTTTCTTACTCGACTACAGGAAAAGCAGATATTCTTAATCTTGCGCCTCCCATAGGAACCAGTGTCAAGTCTGATACTGGTTCATTTGTTTTAACAGGGCTTAAAGGCAGCAGACCACATAAACCGTACTGGTCCATGGTCCAGCCTTTAATTTGTTTGCCCTTTATTCTTAATTCAATTGGTGCATTTGAATTGGTAAAAGGATTGTTGTCTTTTGGCCAGCTTTTACGAATCACTTTTATAGAGCGCTCCGGGTGTTCTTTATCGATCTGCAGACCGTAGTTCCAGGCCGATTTTGGAAATATCTCATAAGAGGGCCATTTAGCAGGATCTGCACCTGCCTGCCAACCGGAATCATTCAGTGCAGTAGCTTTACTGTCTCTTGGCACATAATTTTCGTCAATTTTTAAGGAGTAGGTGAGTGGTCCGTAATTGATACTGATGCTGTTTTTGTTTTCTTTCCATTCTCTGGTCGTTAACTCCATAGGAAGTTTTAAAGCGATCTGGTCCCCTTCTTTCCAGGTGTTTTCCAAACGGATATAATTTCCATGACTAAGGTTGGCCGCAATGCTGTGTCCATTCAATTTTAACGATGGGTTCTTACACCAAGAAGGTATCCTGAGATATAACGGGAAACGGACTTCTGCGGATGTTTTTACGGTAAAACTGATCTGGTCTTCAAAAGGATATTTTGTTGTTTCCAGAAGCTGAACCACAGTGCCTTTCCCAACGCTGGCCGTAACTGCTCCTTCTGTATAGAGCTGTGCAGCCAAACCATTATCCGGCGTGGCCATCCAGGTGTTTTCTGCGTAATAAACCCATCCTGCTGCATGATTGTGCTGGCAACAGCGACTGCTAAAGGGATTCATCATGAGAAAAGGACCTTCATTATCTATGCCGGGTTTATGGTTCTTGCTGTCACTGGCTACCATGTTGGGTGCGGTAAGGTAACGAAGAGATCTGTAATCTGGCATAAAGGCAGCTGAAAAGGTATTAAAAGCGACGTCTTCGCAGTTTTCTGCCCAGAAGGCATCTCCCGTAGAGCCCAGGAGCATTTGATCTGAGGTCATTTGTTCCACCAGTCCGCAGGTTTCAACAGCCTGACGGGGGTCATTATAGCCTTTGCGGGCATTTTCATCCGCACCAAACATACCTCCGGGAACTTGTCCGTATTCCTCTCTGATCAGCTTGAAATTTCGGTAAGTTGCCTCTATGTCCTTCTGATCGTGGCTTTGCAAGGCAAATGTTGCCGGCTCCCTGAAGCCTTGAGCAATGTTTACGTTATGAAGATTTGGTAATTGATGAGCCTGGCGCCAGTTTGCGGTGTTTTTGTCGATTTTGGTGGCCAGATCCAGGAGCCATTTATCCCCGGTACGGTTATACAGCCAGTATACGCTGGCTATATTGTCTCCTCCTCTTGAGTTTTCCCAATAATCTTCGAGAAACTTGTTGTCGGGAACTGACAGTTCATATTTGAAGTATTTGGTCATAAAGGGAATGACTCTTGGATCTTTGGAGTACTCATAATAGGATTGCAGACACCATAGCATAGACATATTGGTCCACAGATCCCGGTTTCCGTTACGTTCTACTGCCGGCCCAAAATCTCCGTTATCGCGTTGGTTATTGAGTACGGCATCTATCCAGAATTTGGCTTCTTTTATGATCTTCTCATCCTGAAGCATATAGCCAATATTGGCATAGCCCTTCAGCCAGTAGGGGAGCTCTTCCCAGCCATACTTTCCTTTGCCTTCTTTATTTAACCAGGCATTGTCTTCTTTAGAGAGCCAGATACTGATCTCGCCAAGATTGCCGGTCAGGCCATCACGTTGTAATTCCAATGCTTTTTTTAACCATCCTCCTGCCTGAATACTTCCAACCGGAAGTTTAGTGAAGTACTGGTTTTGAAGGGGGAATTTGTTGTTTACATAAAATGAATTGCGTTGCTGATTGGCCGCTTTAACGACGCTGACCTGAAGTTTGTGCTCCTGTTTTTTTACCTGGGCAAAAACAGATAGTGGGAGCAATGGTAGCGCCATCATCAATAAACCTTTTCTCATAATTTTATAATTGGTTAAGTTTTCTTTGTGTCATGCTAAGCTATTTAGTTTTCGTCCAGGAGATTCGTTGTATTTTATCAAAAAATCATCAAATCGTATCAATGTTTAAATTGTTAAGAACTGAATTTAGAAGTGGATTTGGGGTTTTGTAGGGAGGTGAATTTCGTGGAAAATTCTGTACAGCTGCTTCAAGACTAACGATATCAGGTCCGCTGAAGAAGCGGACAGATCTCTGAGGTCTTTCCGCAGCTGTACAGAATTTTCCTTAGCAAATTGCAGAGGAGGGTGGTGACCATGCATGGTGCAGAAAAGAAGGATATAGCGATGTTAGTCTGTATGGTTAGAAAACAGGGCCTTAAGTTTAGTTGTTGGGAGACTGGAGAGCAGAAAAGTGATGCCAGATTGAGGCCTGAGTGGGGGCTTGTTGGGATAAAAGGTACCCTGGCCCAGCAAAACCCCAGCCAGGTCTGCATCAGACACAATCCGGCCCAGTAGAAAGTCTTTTTTTGCATCCAGTCCGGATCACCACCCTCCTCTGCAATTTGCTACAAAAAATTCTCGTACGCTGCGGAAAGGCCTCAGAGATCTGTCCGCTTCTTCAGCGGACCTGATATCGTTAGTCTTGAAGCAGCTGTACAGAATTTTTTGAGAAATTCATCCCATCTTAAACCTTTGTTTGGTAAACAGTTTACAGAAAAATATAATAATATGAGGGAGTAGGGGAGGAAATTAAAGAGCCTTCTATCGGGATCGAACCAATGACCTACTGATTACAAGTCAGTTGCTCTACCAGCTGAGCTAAGAAGGCTTTTAATTAAATCAATGAATGCATTTAAAAAAAATGCTCCTGTTTCACCAACAGGAGCGCAAATGTAAAACTTTCTTTTTTTATTCCAAAAAATATTTAATCTTTTTGTGCCATTTCAAGTAAGCTTCGTTCTCTTTTTTTCTTCATGTGCTTTTCAAGGCCAGATCTTTTGAAGTGCGGATGCTTACGAAGGGCATTAATGTCTATCCTCAGGTTACTCCCAGAACGCCATAAAAAACCACCGGCCGAAACAGCTTTGTCTTTAACAACCCTGTAAATATCGCTTTCGTCCACCTTTGTTGTTCTGGCAGCAATAGCTGCAGTCGCGTAGGTTTTTATCCATTTCCCATCCAGATCATACTGCGAAACCTGGGTAAGCTCCGGAGACAACCTTGAATTGAAAGAGGCCGATTGTGTCAAATGCTTTACCTGGATTTTCGGCTTGGTACCCCTTCTCCACAGAAAGCCGCCACAACTCATTCTTTTTCCGGTAATCGCCCTTTGAATACTACCCGGATGTACCTTAACGATTCTCGCAGCTTCCTTGATCGTACTGAAGGTATTGATCAGTTTACCCGTAAAGTCATATTGGCCCATGCGTTTTTGCTGGCTGATCAGGGGAGAGGCACCTAGAGATTTATTTTCAATCAGTGCCTGAACATCGATCTCCGCCGGAGCTCCGCGTCTCCAAAGATAACCACATGCCGTTACCAAGCTACCAGAGTCTTTACTCTTACCACGTGCAGCTGCAGATAAATGACCCTGGCTGGTTTTCATCGCAGCAGCGGCCACTTTTGCATTTGGATAAGTTTCCAGTAACTTCCCGCTTAAAGAATACCGGCTGATGCGGTAAACACCTTTCTCTTCTTTAATCGCATTTATTTTTTCCTGTATCTGTTTTCTATTTTCCGATGTTAGCTTTTTAAACGGAGCGGCCCTTCGTCCTGCAGCTTCCATCTTCGCGTTTTTATCTTTTGAAGTTCCAAGAATCAGGTTTTCCGAACTCACATTGAGCGGATCTCCATCTTTAGCCAAAATATACAGATTTTTGTTGCTGAGGTCAAATTCCTCATTAAAACAGAAGTAAACCAGTCTGGCCAGGCTAAAGTTATGTAGTTTTTTTTCTTTAACCAGGACAACACTCAGGGATTTACGATAATCCTTTACAAAAGCGTTCCAGTTTCTTCGTTCAATAGGTTTAATCATCATTGCAGGTTTAAAATGATAATAACCTCTTTTGTTTTTACCCTCCCATTCCAATCTGCAGATACGACCGAGATTGGAGATTCGATAATACCCTTCTAATCCGGGAACGTCTTTCCAGAGTTCTCCAGGTAAATGATCTAGGGAAAAGTTGTGATAATGGTAGTCATGTTGATGCGTCATTTTTCAAACAGTCTTAAGCGTTAGTGATTTAAATATCAGAAAGTTTTTCCTGTTAATAACGAATAAGATGAACTTATTGTATAAATGTTACTTTTTTTAATTGAAAAAAATATTAAACTCAAGAAGTAATATGCTTGTTCTATTTGAAATATAATTGCTAAATGACATCTTTTCTTGTGTTTAAAGGCAGTTTTTATAGAATTAAGAAAAATTTGTACTTGTTTCTGCCTTTGTATACACCTTATGTTCAGTCATTATTTTTTTGTAAAAATATATTTACATTCTACTGAATGCATTAATTCAATAGAGGAGGAGGAAGGTAGATCATTGAATATTCATGGTCTTGGATCATATCTTTTAATACGCTGATGGCCTTGTTGATCTTTTCTAAAGTAAACTGATCGGTAATTTCCGCCTGGGCATTAACCTTTGCACGGATAGAAGAGATCAGGAGCTGGCTCTCTTCCGTGATACGGGATTCAATAATCAATAAGGTACCTAAGAGAGACTGATGTGCATAGTGTCCTGAAGTTGAAGCTGTAATGAGTAATACTGGCTTTTTAGAAAACTCCATAGATGCAACTGTCCAGTCAATGGCATTTTTTAGAGATCCGGGAACGCCAACAGCATATTCAGGGGTACAAATCAGAACCGCATCAGCTGCTTTGATCAGATTCCGGAAATCATTTACGGCTTTAGAACCAGGTTCATCGTCCAGTTCCGGGTTAAAATGTGGAAGATCAGCGAGACCTTCAAAAATTACAAAATTGAAAATCTCTGCATATTGACGTGCAATAAATCTGATCAGATTCAGGTTGGATGAGTTTTTTCTGGTACTTCCACAGATGGCCAGAATGGTCTTTTTGCTGTTCATTGATTTTGTGTTGCGCAATGATAAAGAAATCAATAGTCATTTTGAAATAGGATAAAACTTTCTTTTATCTGAACCGATTTTATTACTTTAGGTAAACTTATAATCTAACTTATATGAAATATCTATCAATTTTGCTGCTGTTTACTGCGATTTCTTTTTCTGGATTTTCGCAAAATAAAGACGCTATTCTTGGACAATGGGTAAATGCGTCAGGTGAGGCTCATATAGAGATCTTCAAAAAAAATGAAAAATATTTTGGAAAGATTGTTTGGCTGAAAGAGCCTAAAGATGAAAAAGGAGCGAATAAAACCGATATCAAAAATCCGGATCCTGACTTAAAATCGAAACATGTTATGGGCCTGGAGTTGTTAAGAGATTTTGTTTACGAAGATGGTAAATGGACAGACGGCAAAATTTATGACCCAAAATCTGGAAAAACCTATAGTTGTAATATCACCGAGAAAAGTAACGGACAGCTGAATATCCGTGGATACATTGGCATTTCACTGATTGGAAGGACTGAAGTATGGAAAAGAGTTAAATAGATGAAGGCATTTGTATTTCTGTTTTTATGTCTTCCTCTTTCCCTGCTGGCGCAGAAGTATGATTTTATGCCTTTAAATTCAGGTACCAACACCGGTATAAGAGGTTTGTCTGTAGTTTCTGACCGGGTTGCCTGGGTGAGCGGGAGTAATGGCTCCATAGGAAAAACAATTGATGGAGGTAAGACCTGGCAATGGATAAAACCTACCGGTTATGAAAAACTCGATTTCAGAGATATTGAAGCTTTTGATGAATTTAAAGCCGTTGTGATGAATGCCGGTTCTCCGGCATTTATTCTACGAACAGTGGATGGTGGAAAGACATGGAAAGAGACCTATAAAAATACAGACAGCGCTATCTTTCTGGACGGTATGGGTTTCTGGGATGAGAAGAATGGAATTGCATTTGGAGACCCGATTCACAACCGTTTGCAATTGCTTAAGACCAGAGACGGCGGGCTCAACTGGCAAAACGTCTCGGATCATCTGAATATGGATATGGGGCAGGGAGAAGCTGGCTTTGCCGCCAGCGGTACTTCTATCAGCACCCTGGGCAAAGAGAAAGTATGGATTGCCACGGGTGGAACAAGTGCAAATATTTATTATTCAGGGAACAGAGGGTACACCTGGAAAAGATATCCATGCCCAATTTTACAAGGAGAAGCCAGTACGGGCTCATTTTCTGTGGATTTTAACGAAAACGGCACAGGAGTGGTGGTTGGCGGAGATTACCAGAAGGACAAAGAGAATTCCAATAATGTATTGCTCACAAATGACGGAGGCAAAAGCTGGAGTAAACCTGTTACACCAGTTTCCGGTTTCCGCTCCGGTGTGGCTTATATTGACGCCACACAAGTTGTGGCTGTTGGCACATCGGGTATAGATTTCTCTAAAGATGGCGGAAAGAACTGGCTTCATTTGTCAGACCTTAATTTCAATGCCGTTGGTAAAGCGAAAAAAGGCAATTTAATTTTACTAGCAGGTAATAATGGACTTATTTATCGCCTGAAATCAACTGATAAATAACAATATCGTTGAATAATTAGCCAATTTGATTCAATAATATATCTCAATTAATTAATCAATTAGATGTTCAATTATCTGAGGATCCGTATCACGGAACAACCAGGTTTTTTTTAAAAAAATAATTATGAACCGTAACTTGTTAAAGTATGTGCTGGCCGCCACTTTGATCACTTCAGTGGCTTCATTTTATGCCTTGAAATCTGATAAAGGTGTGAAAGCTGATCCCGATAACGCAGGCTTGAAACTGCCGGAAGGTTTTGGAGCATTAAAAGTAGCAGAAACAGGCGCAAAAGCCAGGCACCTGGTGGTTACCCCACAAGGGGATATCTATGTAAAACTGGCGAAGCCAAAGGAAGGAAAGGGCATTTTGCAGCTGCACGAGAACAGCGATGGAAAAGCCCAGCTTACAGGTGGTTTTGGTAATTATGGAGGAACAGGAATCTATCTGAAGGATGGATATTTGTACGCCTCCTCTAACCAGGAAGTATTCCGGTATAAATTAAATGATCAAAATGTGGTGCTTAGTCCCGATCAGCCAGAAAAGATTGTAACCGGGTTAAAAATGGGACGTCAGCATGAAACCAAGTCACTTGTACTGGATAATGATGGAAACCTCTATGTAAATATAGGCGCCTACTCTAATTCCTGCCAGGTACAGGACAGGGGATATCAATCTCCAGGGATGCCTGGCTGTCCTATACTGGACTCAGCAGGTGGTATCTGGCAATTTAAAGCCAATAAACTGAGCCAGAGCTATGGAGATGGGATCAGGTATGCAACAGGTTTGCGAAATGTAGTTGGCTTAGACTGGAACCAGCAGAATAACCAGTTGTTTGTGATGCAGCATGGCAGAGACAACCTCAACAGTTCATGGCCGGCTTTGTATGATGTCAAAGAATCTGCAGAGCTTCCTGCCGAATGTTTGTATGCACTAAAAAAGGGAGATAATGCCGGATGGCCATATCTATATTACGATCAGATCCAGCATAAAAAAATTGTAGCTCCGGAGTATGGAGGCGATAAGAAAAAAGAAGCAGATACTAAATATCTGGATCCAGCAGTTGCCTACCCAGGTCATATGGCACCAAATGGACTGTTATTTTATACAGGTAAAATGTTCCCTGAAAAATACAAAAATGGTGCATTCATTGCTTTCCATGGTTCGTGGAACCGGGCACCGGAGCCTCAAAAAGGTTATTTTGTAGTGTTTCAGCCTTTCAAAGATGGAAAACCATCGGGAGATTGGGAAATCTTTGCTGATAATTTTTCCGGAACACCAGAAAAGGCTGCTGCCGGGAGAGCAGACCATCGTCCGTGCGGACTTGCACAGGGGGCTGATGGTTCTCTGTATGTAACTGATGACAGCAAAGGAACCATTTACCGGATTATCTACACTAAAAAATAGTCATAATAAATGAAGAGAATTTTAACCATCATAGTGCTCCTCACTATGGGAGGACTTCAATTGTCTGCCCAAACTAAAAACAAAGCAAAAGCAGTAACTAAAGTTACCAAGGTTTCTGCTGCAGTAATGGCCAACGGGAATAAAATATATGGACAGTATTGTCTGAGCTGCCACATGGCCGACGGAGGAGGCGTACAGAATATGAACCCGCCGCTAAATGGTACAAGTTATGTACTGGGCGATAAAACCAGGTTGATTAAAGTCATCCTGAACGGTTTTTCGCAGAATGTGGATATTGACGGAGAGAGTTATACGAATGTGATGGCGCCGCACAATTTTTTAAAAGATCAGGAAATCGCAGATGTTTTGTCTTACATCAGGAACAGTTTTGGCAATAAAGCCAGTGGAATTTCTGCACTCGAAGTAAAAGCAGTCAGAGCAAAAAATAAAAAATAGATTCAAAGCTATGTTAATGGCCTACGCCCGCAAACCAGTACGAATTGCGCATCAATTAGTGAGATCTGTAACCTGTGCAGTGATTTTTCTAGGTAGCAGTTCCGTTTTCGCTGCAGATGTGTATGTGACGAAATATGGTGCGGTGGGCGATGGAACGACTTTGAATACAGAAGCCATACAAAAATCCATTGATCAGTGTAATCACACCGGCGGCGGTAAAGTAATTTTTCCAGCGGGTAGATTCCTCTCCGGGACAATAGCATTAAAAGATCATGTTACCCTGTATCTGCAAAAAGGCGCAGTGCTTCTGGGAAGTACAGCTATAGAAGATTACAAGAACCTGGATCCCTTTACCGAAGGATTGGGGATAGATGTGGGCTGGGCCCTGGTTGCCGCAATCGATGTGCAACATATAGGAATAGAAGGTGAGGGGATTATTGATGGCCAGGGCACCGCACTTAAGGCACGTCATATTTTAAAAGATACCCGCCCCGAAGGACAACGATGGGGAAGAAGGCCATTCTTGCTGCGGGTTGTACGTTGTACAGATGTCAAACTCAGAGACGTTACCCTGCAATATGCTGGTGCCTGGACCTCTCATTATTTTCAAAGCAAGTACATCAGTATCAATAAGGTAAAGATTGTAAGTTATGGAGTGGCCCATAATGATGGGATTGATATAGACGGTTGCCAGAATGTTAAAATTCAGAACTGTGATATAGAAAGCGGAGATGATGCCTTATGCTTCAAAACGACCTCCAGTGCAATGGCCTGTAGCAATATACAGGTTTCCGGTATGCGTTTGAAGAGTAACCAGGCTGCCATTAAGATGGGAACAGAATCTATGGCAGCCTTTGAAAATATCAGAATTTCAGATTGTTATATTTATAATACCAGTAATGGTGGGATTAAATTACTTACAGTAGACGGTGCACATCTGCGCAATGTAGAAATTTCTAATATAACCATGGTAGAGGTGAAAACACCAATATTAATTCGATTGGGCTCCAGGTTGAGTGTATTCAGAAAAAAAACAGACATACAGCAACAAACAGGTATTTTGGAAAATGTAACCATTAGAAATGTAAAAGCAAAAGCTTCAGCCATAGCACAACTCACACCAGCTTCTGGTATACTGATTACAGGCATTCCGGGGCATCCAGTAAAAAATTTAACTCTGGAAAATATTGATATTGCCCTTGCAGGGGGTGGTACGGCAGAACATGCGCTATGGAAGGTTCCTGAAGCGGTCGATCAGTATCCCGAAGTCAAAACTTTTGGACCAACAATTCCTGCCTATGGAATTTGGGCCAGGCACGTAGAAGGCTTAAAATTGATGAATATCTCTTTTAAGCTGGACAGTAATGAACTAAGACCTGTCTTTGTTTGCGAAGATGGCAAAGATGTTTTATTGAAAGGGTGGAATATTCCATATACAAGCGGTGCAGCAGCCATTATCAGGCTGGAAGACGTAAACAGTGTGGTTATTTCCAGAGTAAATGCCCGTGGAGTTGCTTACAGTTTTGTACAGGCCGATGGTAAAAGCAAAAATATTGAGTTGGTAAAAAGCGCCTTGGTTATTCCCCAAAAGCAGTAATCACTAAATTCCTGGGGCCTCCGTAATCCCGGTGCTCACATAAATAAATACCCTGCCAGATGCCTAATGCCAGCTTTCCATGACGGATGGGAATGGTTAAGGAATTTCCAAGCAGCGCTGCCTTAAGGTGTGCCGGCATATCATCAGGTCCCTCGTCATCATGAAGATAATCCGGATCATTCTCCGGAACAGTCTTGTTAAAAAACATCTCAAAATCTTTTCTAACCGTTGGGTCGGCATTTTCATTGATCGTTAAAGAGGCAGAGGTATGCTGTATAAATATCTGGCAGGAACCCTTATCAATTTCACTGATTTCTGGTAAACCATTAGTTACTTCTTCTGTAATCAAATGAAAGCCTCTTTTTCTCTCTTTCAGTCTTAAACTCTGCTGGTAGATCTTCATGTTTTTAGCTCTGTTCCCTGAGAACAGCCTCTATAAATTTAGAATATTATTCTTTGATTTCAAGTATGGTTTTGGCCAGGCCAATCATTTTTTCACTTCCCGTATATTTGCCATGTTCATCTGAAAGTTTCACCACATCTGTCCACTCCCCATCTTGCGGTTGTGCCTGTTTCATTTTGATCACGATATTCATTGCCTGAGGTCCCACGTCGTTGGTAAAGTTTGTTCCTATGCCAAAAGAAAGGCCGATTTTTCCCTGGCAATAACGCGCAATGCGAGCCGCCTTATCATAATTTAACCCGTCAGAGAAAATAATGACTTTTGTTTTAGGATCAATACCGAGCTTAATGTAATGCCCGATGACCTGGTCTGCAAACTGAAGCGGGTCTCCACTGTCATGTCTTACGCCATCAAAAAGCTTTGAAAACATCTTGTCGAACTGTTTAAAAAAGACCTCAGTAGTATAGGTGTCTGAAAGTGCAATGCCCAGATCGCCCCTGTACACGCGGACCCAATTTTCGAGCCCTGTGGCATTGGCCATTTTAAAGCCATAACGGGCCGCATGAAACATGAACCATTCATGGGCATGTGTTCCAATAGGTTTAGTTTGATACAGCATGGCCATATGGACATTGCTGGTCCCGATAAAGGAGCCTTCTCCATGTTCTTTTAAAGCCTGTAACACCAGGCGATGTACCTGGTAGGAGTAGCGCCTGCGGGTGCCGAATTCCGCAACTGTAACCCCCAGTGCCTTATATTTTTCAATTTTCTTTCTGGTCACCTCCATGACTTCTTCGTTGCTGATGCGGACAGCACCGGTCATGGTGTAATAAAGTTCACATATTAAGGACATGATCGGTACTTCCCATAAGATGGATCTGTACCAAAGGCCTTCAATATGTACCTCCAGCTGCTCCCCATGCTGCTCAATATGCACTTCTTCAGGATTGTAACGGTATCCTTCTAAAAAATCCAGATAAACAGGATCAAGATAGGGACAAGTTACCTGCAGAAAGCGCTTCTCCTCTTTACTTAGCTTCAGTTGGGCCATGGCATCAACAGCTGCTCTCAGGGCCTGGGAGAAGCCTTCGGGGAAGGCATGCTTTCCCCTGTTTATAAACTGATAGCGGGCTTTAGCACCAGGGAAGAGACGAATAACGCCCTGTTGCATGGTAAATTTGTAAAAGTCGTTGTCTAAAATAGACGTGAAAGCGGGAGATGGAGGTGTATGCATAGATAATCTATTTCAAATTCTGTTCCAGAATAGATTTGAGCAGCAAACCAGACTCCTGTTCCGGGCTGATCAGGTCCTGTAAAGAAACCTTGTCCAGCAGCTGATCAACTGTAAGTTGTATCATTTGCCAAAGAGAACGTACAGAACAGTCTATGGAATTGGTACAAAGTTTAACCGTGCCTGGATAATCTTCACAAAAACTTTTGTCAAATAAAGAGCCACCAAGTGCTTTTAAAGCCTGGTTGATATTGATTTGTTCCGGATGGCGGGCAAGTATATAACCACCCTTATAACCCGGCGTACTGTTGATATAACCTGATAAACGCAAAATTCGTGTCAACTTGCCTACATAGGCTGAAGACAAGCCTTCTGCTTCGCTGATGGCAGGAATACTTAATCCTTCCTCTCTGTCCGATCTGGCAATACGGAGCAATATCCGCAGGCCATATTCTTCCTGGGCTGTAATCTTCATGGTAATTTATTTATGTTCTATAACATTCCTAATTCGAACTGTGCCGCTTCAGACATCATGTCTCTGGTCCATGGCGGATCCCAGGTCACCACCACGGATACTTCATTAACCCCTTCAATCTGTTTAATTTTTTGTTCCACTTCCAAAGGAATAGACTGTGCAGCGGGACAGCCCGGAGCCGTCAGTGTCATCACAATCTGCACATTGTTTAATGGCGGAAGGATATCGGTTTCGTAAATGAGTCCCAATTCATAGATGCTCACGGGTATTTCCGGATCATATATGGTCTGCAGACAGTCAATCACTTTTTGTTTTAATTCTTCTTTATCCATGATCTATTGCTTTTGTTCTATTCCCTGGATCGTTTTATAAGCAATCGCATAATTTTTCATTTGTTTTATCATAGCAAGTAAGCCATTAGAACGGGTTTGCGCCAGATGGGTAAACATTCCGATTTCTCTGATAAAATCTAGTTTAGCGGCAATGATTTCATCGGGCTGGTGTCCGGAAAGAACGGTGATCAGCATACTGACCAGGCCTTTAACAATCACCGCATCACTGTCGGCTTTAAAGAAGACCTTCCCATCCCGATAGCTGGCCACCAGCCAAACTGTAGATTGGCAGCCCTTAATCTTATTTTCTTCTGTTTTATATTGTTCTTCCAGAAGCGGCAGTTTTTTTCCCAGGTCAATAATATATTCATATTTATCTTCCCAGGAATCAAATAAAGAGAAATCATCTATAATCTCCTGTTCCGTTTCTATGATAGATTTTTTACTCATTACAATAACATTTTTATGGCCTTTTGCAGACCATTGATCAGTGTATCTATTTCTTCTCTGGTGTTGTATAAAGCAAAGGAGGCTCTTACCGTACCTGAAATTCCAAAACGTTTCATCAAGGGTTGAGTGCAATGATGACCTGTTCGCACGGCAATACCCATATTATCCAGGATGATGCCAATGTCCTGGGGGTGGATGCCTTTGATAACAAAAGAGACTAAACTTACTTTTTCCCTGGCCTCACCAATGATCCGGAGTCCCGGAATTTGTTGCAGTTGTGCAGTAGCATAATCCAATAAATTGTTTTCATGTTCCCTGATAGATGCTTTACCAATTTCTTTTACAAAATCCAAAGCTGTTTTGAAGGCAATGGTATCTGCAATGTTTGGTGTGCCGGCTTCATATTTATAAGGAAGATCATTATAGGTTGTTTTTTCAAAGGTCACTTCTTTGATCATTTCTCCGCCACCCTGAAAAACGGGCATACTGTCCAGCAATTCCTTTTTACCATAAAGCACACCTATACCTGTCGGGCCATATACCTTATGCGCCGAAAATGCGAAGAAATCACAATCCAGGTCCTGCACGTCTATATCCAGATGTACCGCCGACTGCGCCCCGTCAACCAGTACCCTTGCACCAGTCTTGTGGGCTGCACTGATCATCTCTTTAACCGGATTGACTGTTCCAAGTGCGTTAGATACCTGTACAATAGAAACCAATTTGGTTCTTTCATTGAGCAACTCCAGATAAGCATCCATAGACAATTCCCCATGGTCATTTACAGGAATAATTTTTAAAACGGCATCTTTCTCTTCACAGAGGATTTGCCAGGGAACAATATTAGAATGGTGTTCCATTGCGGAAATAAGGATTTCATCGCCGGGAATAATATGCTGACGTCCCCAGGTGTAAGCCACCAGGTTAATCCCTTCTGTGGTTCCCCTTGTGAAAATAATTTCCTCCGGAAAAGCAGCCCCAATAAATTCCTGAACGGTATGTCGGGTCGCCTCGTATGCCATCGTTGCCTCTTCGGCCAGGGTATGGATACCACGGTGAATGTTCGCATTATAATTGGTGTAATAATCGCTGATGGCGTCAATTACAGATCTAGGCTTTTGCGAGGTTGCTGCATTATCCAGATAAACCAAAGGCTTCTCTTTAACCCGTCTGTTCAGAATGGGAAACTGATTGCGGATGGAAGTCACATCCAGAACCTGAGGTATAGAATTTGGTGCTTTCATTAGGAAACGGTTAAGTGTTCGTAAATCAGTTTTTCTGTATATTTCTGTAAAGGCTCCAGCTTGATCTGGTCAACAATGTCGGCGGCAAAAGCATGCAGTAAAAGAACCTCGGCCTTTTCTTTTGGAATTCCTCTGGCCCTTAAATAGTAAAGTGCTTCTTCATCCAGTTGTCCAACTGTGCAGCCATGTGAGCACTTCACATCATCAGCAAAGATCTCCAGCTGCGGCTTGGCATTGATACTGGCTTGCTCAGATAACAGGATGTTTTTGCTGGACTGATAAGCATTGGTTTTCTGCGCATCTGGCTGAACAATGATCCTTCCGCTGAAAATACTGGTGGAGGCATCATCAGCAACACTTTTATAGAGCTGGTTACTGTAACAATCCGGCATTTTATTGTCAATCATAGTATGGTTGTCTACATGAGTTTTGCCTCTTAGTAAAGAAAGACCATACAGATGTGTCTCATTACCCCGCGCATCCATAACCAGGTTCAGGTTGTTCCGTACCATTCCTCCGTTAAGAGAAAGTACCACCGTATGTACATGACTTTTTTCCATTTGTCTGATGTGTGTGGTATTGGTCTGATGAGCATTGGGGCCATCATTCTGGATCTTGTAGTATTCTACAAAAGCATCTGCTTCCACCACAATTTCCATGACTTCATTGGTGAAGCTCTCACAAGTGCCCAGTGTTTTGTAGGTCTCTGCCAGTTGAAATTTAGCCTGTGCTTCTACATAGATCAGGCTTCTTGGTTGCGATAAAGTATGCTGTTGTCCTGCGTCAGAAAGGTGATAAATATAAACAGGATGCAGCAATTGCTGTCCTTTAGGAATATAAAGAAAGAGCCCCCCATGGATAAAAGAAGTGTTCAGAGCGTGGATACCATCTTTTATATAACTACTGCTTTGTCCAAGGTGCATAGCAACCAGTGCTTTGTATTTGCTGTCTATGGCCTCTTCTAATGGTAATACCACCAGCTGAGATTCCGGAGAACGGACCGCGGATAAAGAGGGACTATAACGGCCATTCAGGAAAACAAGTTCATTAGCGTTCTGGTGGCCATTTATCCGGATTTCTTCCAGCGATGAAAGAAGATAGGGAGAAATTTCCTGATCCGCTGCAAACTCATAATCTTTATCGAATAAACTGCTGATATTAGTGTATTTCCATTCTTCCTGACGCAAAGTAGGCAAACCAGAGCGGCTAAATGTATCGAAGTTTTCTTTACGAATTCCAGTTAGCAGTTCATTTGGATCTGAGGTCTGGAGTGCACTAAACTGATCTTTGAAATAATTTACATTCGTCATTGTCTTGATCTTAAATGGTTTATAGCTTAGACGTTTGCAGACTGATCAATGCTTTCAGTAATGAAATCATATCCTTTTTCTTCCAGTTCCAAAGCAAGTTCTTTTGTGCCTGATTTGACAATACGGCCTTTGTACAATACATGTACATAATCTGGCTGGATATAATCGAGTAAGCGCTGATAGTGGGTAATCAATAAAATGGAACGGTCCGGTGTTCTTAGTTTATTAATGCCATTAGCAACAATACGCAACGCATCAATGTCCAGACCGGAGTCGGTTTCATCCAGGATGGCTAGTTTGGGTTCCAGCATCGCCATCTGGAAAATTTCATTTCTTTTTTTCTCTCCACCGGAGAATCCTTCATTAATAGAGCGGCTGAGCAAAGACTGGCCAATTTCTACCATAGCCATCTTTTCCTTCATCATTTTAAGAAAAGAAACCGCGTCCAAAGGCTCCAGACCTTGGTATTTGCGCTTTTCGTTTACAGCGGCTTTGATAAAATTGGTGGTGCTTACGCCGGGAATTTCAACTGGATATTGAAAAGCAAGGAATAAGCCTTCGCGTGCCCGGTCCTCGATAGAAAGTTCCAGTAAGTCTTTTCCTGAAAAGAGTACTTCACCTTCTGTAACTTCATATTCTTCTCTTCCAGCCAGTACAGAGGCCAGTGTGCTCTTGCCAGAACCGTTTGGCCCCATAATGGCATGAACTTCTCCTGGTTTGATTTCCAGATTGATGCCTTTTAATATTTCTTTACCTTCTACGTTTGCGTGTATATTTTTAATGGATAACATGATCTTCTAATTCTATAAATGGATATATTTTAATTAACCAACACTACCTTCCATGCTGATGGCCAATAGTTTTTGTGCTTCAATGGCAAATTCCATAGGAAGCTGGTTCATGACCTCTTTAGCAAAGCCGTTTACAATCAGTGCTACAGCTGCTTCGGCATCAATACCGCGCTGTCTGCAGTAAAACAATTGATCTTCCCCGATTTTTGAAGTTGTGGCTTCATGCTCTACAATGGCAGTTTTATTCTTCACTTCTATATAAGGGAAAGTATGAGCTCCGCATTGATCTCCCAGTAATAAGGAATCACACTGCGAATAATTACGGGCATTGGTGGCTTGTTTGCTGGCACGTACCAGTCCACGGTAACTGTTATTGCTTTGTCCGGCAGAAATGCCTTTGGCAACAATTCTACTTCTGGTATTTTTTCCAAGATGGATCATCTTCGTACCAGTATCTGCTTGTTGATGGTGGTTGGTGAAGGCCACAGAGTAGAACTCACCTATAGAATAGTCTCCTTTCAGGATCACACTTGGGTATTTCCAGGTAATGGCAGAACCTGTTTCCACCTGTGTCCAGGAAATTTTTGAATGGTTGCCTGCACATATTCCTCTTTTGGTTACAAAGTTGTAAATCCCGCCCTGGCCGTTTTTGTCGCCGGGATACCAGTTTTGAACAGTAGAGTATTTAATTTCTGCCTTTTCCATAGCAACCAGTTCAACTACAGCAGCATGTAACTGGTTCTCATCCCGCATAGGGGCAGTGCAACCTTCCAGATAACTGACATAACTTTCGTCTTCTGCAATGATCAGCGTGCGTTCGAACTGGCCCGAATTTTCTGCATTGATCCTGAAATAGGTAGACAATTCCATTGGGCAGCGAACGCCTTTTGGGATGTAACAGAATGACCCGTCTGTAAATACCGCCGAATTTAATGCTGAAAAATAATTATCGGTCATCGGCACCACAGAGCCAAGGTACTTTTTGACCAGTTCAGGGTGTTGCTGTATGGCCTCACTAATGGAGCAAAAGATAACGCCAATCTCTGACAGTTGCTCTTTAAAAGACGTCGCAATAGAAACACTGTCCATTACTACATCCACAGCCACGCCGCTCAGCCGTTTTTGTTCATCCAGGGAAATGCCCAGCTTTTCGAAAGTGCGCAGTAACTCCGGATCTACCTCATCCAGACTATTGAGCTGTTCTTTCTTCTTTGGAGCAGCATAATAGATGATGTCCTGATAGTTGATCGGTGGATACTTCACGTTTGGCCATGTAGGTTCCTCCATTTTTAGCCAATGTGCGTAAGCTTTGAGACGCCATTTCAGCATCCATTCAGGCTCATTCTTTTTTTTGGAGATCAGCTCGATCACAGCCTCGCTAAGCCCCTTTGGAATAGTATCTGTATCAATATTTGTTACAAAGCCATATTTATAGTCATTGTGCGCGGCTTGTTCCAATAGATTTAAGTCTTCTTTCATGATGTCTGTTTCTAGACTAATACAATAGCAGTCATAAGATATACAAAGATAAGTTTATCTCTTATTTGTACAAAATAGTATAAACAGAGGAATGTAAGATTTGATCTTCAATTGGCGTTATATTAATGGTTTGAATTTTATAATTTTGTTAGATGAATACAACGGAAACAGTACAAGATTTTTACGCCAGGCTTCCTCATATTAATCCTTCCGGCTTGTCCATAAATAATGCCGGGCCAGGGCACTTCAATGTCTTTACCCGGAGTTCCTGTCAGCATACCACTTTTTACTCCAGAAGGGACTTCTATAAAGTTTCTCTGGTGATCGGAACAGGACGGCTGCATTATGCAGATAAGTGGATAGAGATTGACCGGCCAGCCTTGCTCTTTTCCAATCCAATGATCCCTTATTCCTGGGAAGCGGGCTCTGATGAACAGGAGGGGTGGTTTTGTTTGTTTACGGAAGCCTTTGTTCATTCTCAGGAACGCAAGGAAACTCTACAGGACTCACCACTATTTAAGGTGGGGGGAACACCTATCTTTTTTATAGATGAGCAACAATTGGAAGAAATTTCTTTTTTGTTTAAAAAAATGATGCGGGAAATGAATTCAGACTATGTGCATAAATTTGACCTGCTCCGGAATTATATGCATGCAATCATTCATGAAGCCATGAAGATGCAACCGGCAGAAAACTTTGAAAAGCCTGTTAATGCCTCTTCCAGGATCACCAGTTTGTTCCTGGAACTTCTGGAACGGCAGTTTCCAATTGACACACCTGAAGCTGCACTTCAACTGAAAACGGCCAATCATTTTGCAGAAAATCTTTCCGTCCATGTCAACCACCTCAACCGTTCTGTAAAAGAAATTACAGGTAAAACCACTACCGAACATATTTCAGCCAGGATAGTTAAAGAGGCCATTGCTTTGCTGCGTCACACAGACTGGAATATTTCACAGATTGCTTATAGTATAGGCTTTGAATACCCGGCCTATTTTAATAATTTTTTTAAAAAGCAAACCGGGCTTACTCCTGGGGAAGCCCGAGTGATCCCTGTTTGAATTCTGTAAGTATTCGTTTGAATTTGTTAAATAGATTGCCTGGATAAAGATTTAAATTTGAACTGTAGACAAGAAATACTAAAAAGATGAAATACAGAAATCTAGGTAAGACAAATGAAAAATTATCAGCTGTGGGTTTGGGTTGCATGGGCATGAGTTTCGCTTATGGTCCTACAGATGATGCAGAAAGTATCGCTACCCTACATAGAGCACTGGATCTTGGAATCAACTTCTGGGATACTGCAGATATGTATGCAAACGGTAAAAATGAAGAGTTAATTTCCAAAGTACTGGTGCCTAACCGGGAAAAAGTATTTATTGCGACTAAGTTTGGTTTTCGCTTTAAAGATGATGTTGCGGGTCCAAGCAGTGCATCTGGAACTTATTTTGATGGTTCTCCTAAATGGTTAAAGCAGGCGGCGGAAAATAGCTTGAAAAGATTAAATATAGAGGTTATCGATCTGTATTATGCACACCGTATAGATCCAAATGTTCCTGTTGAAGAAATGGTAGGTGCTATGTCCGAACTGGTCAAAGAAGGTAAAGTCCGTTATCTGGGCCTGAGTGAAGCTTCTCCTGCCTCTATACGGAAAGCAAATGCTGTGCACCCGATTGCAGCTCTGCAAAGTGAGTATTCCTTGCTGACCAGGGACGTGGAAGGAGATATTCTTAATACAGTAAGAGAGCTGGGCATCAGCCTGATTCCTTATTCGCCATTAGCGAGAGGATTGGTTACAAATACATTAGATGTTGCCGAGCTGGCAGATACAGACTTTCGTAAAACATTGCCGCGTTACAATGGCGACCACTTAAAGAACAATCAGCTGCTGGCGGCAGAATTTGCAAAACTGGCAGCGGCGAAACAGTCTACTCCGGCACAATTGGCCCTGGCCTGGGTGTTGGCTCAGGGAGAAGACATCGTTCCTATTCCTGGAACAAAGAAGAGAAAATACCTGGAGGAAAATGCAGGGGCAGTAGATCTGGCTCTTTCAGCAGATGACCTTGAAGCCATTCAGCATGTGCTGGGATTATACCCGCATACTGGTGAAAGGTATAGTGAAGGCGCCATGAAACTGGTCAATCACTAATTGAATCCTGGCCGTATGCACCAGCGTATACGGCCAGGATCTTTAATTATTGTTTCTTGTACAGTGTTTCTGAAAGATATTGTATACCATCCTTGTAACTTGTGGGGGTAAATCTAAAAGCCTGTTCGAATTTCGAAGAATCAAAATTATAGTCATGGTCATACTGATAATACATCTCCACTGTACCTGCCACTACTTTTTTAAATAAACCAACCAGTTGAAGCATGAATTTGTTGATGCTGGTGTAGGCTGGTTTGACTTCGTAAATAGCAGCAGCAAGTTCAATCATTGCTTTTCCGGTGATGGCAGGGGCAGTAGGCATATGCCAGATTTGATTGTCGCTTTCCGGGTGCTGTCCCAATAAAAAAAGCGCCTTTCCCGCATCAGGGATATAGGTGAAATTGTGCAGCTTTTCGGGTTTCCCAATCCATTGGGCACTTTGTTTTTTTGCAAATTTGTCAAATACCATCATATCCAGAAAGCTGTTCATGGAATCTGTTCCATAAAAGTCAGCTGCCCGTGCAATAGAAGCCTGTATATTTCCTGCTTTTACTTCATCCATAAGCTGAGTGGCAATCTTTGCCCTCACCTCTCCTTTAGCACTACATGGGTTATAAGGTGTATGCTCTGTCATAGGGCCATTCACCAAACCATACATATATATATTGTCAAAAAAGATCAACCTAGCCCCGGTCTGTTTGGCTGCATTGATTACGTTTTGGATGATAACCGGCCATTGCTGTTTCCAAACCTCTTTGTCATAGATCAAACCGGCGCAAAGGTAGATGACTGATGATCCTTTGGTGGCTTCCAAAATTTCATTATACTGGAGCAGATCGGCTTTTTTCCAGGTGGTGTTTTCACTGCTGATCTTCACTGGTCTGCGGCTAACCAGACGGATCGTTTCTTTATTCAGAGATAATTCGCGGGCCAGTGCATTTGCTGTTGGTCCTCCAGCGCCTAATATCGTGTGCATATCTTTTTAGTTTTTTATCTGATCAAAGGTAGCCTTGTGCTGGAGATCAAAACGTTAACAAAAGATAAGGAATTTAATTAAGATGGCTGGAACAATAATCTTTTGCGGATTCTTGATAAAGAAACGGGGGTAATGCCCAGAAAATTCGCGATATAATGTTGTGGTACGCGCTGGAGGATCTCCCGTTCTTTGCTAACCAGATCCTGGTAACGCTCTTCAGGCGTTTGAGTGATAAAGGAACTGATCCTTTCTTCGTAACAGCATAGATAGTATTCGGCAGTAAGACGCCCAAAACGCTCCATTTTATAGGCAAGCAGGGGATGGTTGAGCATGTCTTGCAGGTCATCAAAGGAGATCAATAGTAAGGTGGTTGGTTCCAATGCCTGGATATAGCCTGTCCCGGGCTGCCTGGTCAGAAAGCTTTTGTAAGAACTAACCAACTCCCCGTCAAAACTGAAATAACCGGTAATCTCTTCGCCATCTTTAATATGATAATAACGCACAGAACCTGTCAAAATAAAACCGATATAACTGGCTATTTCTCCTTCCCTCGCAAAATGTTCCTTCTTTTTAAGAAATGAAGTACTGACATGCTGTGCGAACAACATCCATTCTTCTTCATTGAAAGTGACAAATTTTTCTAAAGCTTTACGGAAAACCAAGAGTGCAGCAGGATCAGGAGGTGATTTTATCATAACACGAATTTACAATCATTTTTAACTGTCTCTTATACACATCTGACGCTGCCGACGAACGTTAGCCGGTGTAGATCTCGGTGGGCGGCGGGGCATGAAAAAGGGGGGGGGGGGGGGGGGGGGGGGGGGGGGGGGGGGGGGGGGGGGGGGGGGGGGGGGGGGGGGGGGGGGGGGGGGGGGGGGGGGGGGGGGGGGGGGGGGGGGGGGGGGGGGGGGGGGG
>NZ_JAELTV010000109.1 GCF_016429005.1 Pedobacter sp. ASV19 | reverse complement strand
CCCCCCCCCCCCCCCCCCCCCCCCCCCCCCCCCCCCCCCCCCCCCCCCTCTCACTCCCCCCCCCCCCCCCCACCCCTACACCGGCTAACGTTCGTCGGCAGCGTCAGATGTGTATAAGAGACCGGGATTGAAATTTCAAAAACAGCCATTGAAATGGCAGAAAAACATTACGGAACAGATATGGCGATCTATCATGGATCCGTAACAGACATGCCATTTAACAACGATCTATATGGTGGCATATTTTGTTATGCCTTAATCCATTTACTGGACGATAACGAAAGAAAAAAATTAATTCTTGACTGCTACAATCAATTGTCTGAGAATGGCTATATGATATTTACCGCAATTTCAAAAGAAGCTCATACCTACGGGCAAGGTAAATTGATCAGTAAAGACCGCTACGAAATATTCGAGGGCGCACAACTGTATTTTTACGACAAAGATTCTATAGAATCAGAATTTAGTATGTATGGATTATTTGAAATCACAGAAATCAATGAAAGTCAGCCATTCTTTCTAATCAAATGCAAGAAAGGAACTTAGCAAGATCTACAAAAAATGTAATCCATATCCACTAAAAAAGCCAAAAAAATCCAAAGCTTTTTATCAATCATGTCCGGTCTGAACCCAGGAAAAAAGGATTTAATGGCCGAACCTCAGGGCCTGTAAGGTCCAGAGAGGCCATAAATCCTTTTTCAAAACAAAAACTTTACAAACTATTACAACAGTTTTACCTTAACCATCGCCGCTTTAAGCCAAGGCGCAGTAAAACGTATTGATAACTCATCAGATGTCCTGCCATCAGCCTTGATATAAACAATCATTTTACCATGGAAAACACGCTGCCTGTTATCCGTATAATCACTCATATCTGAATTATTCCCCGCTTCCATTCCAAGCAGCCGTGCATTTCCAACAATATCACAGGTAATTTCATCATCCGAAAGTGGTACAGAAACTCCATCCTCATCAATAATCTGCAGCTCTATCTGCACCAGGCCATTCTTTGCATCCACCTCTACCCGATCTCCCTGTAGTATTTGAATCGCCTTCGGGCGTTTGCTCGATTGCAGTATATGGCGAACGGTCTCCTTTCCTTTCCCATCCATTCCCACTACTTCTAATTTACCGGCAGCATAAGGAATATCCCAGCAGATAATCCCATATTTTGAATCATAGGGTTTCGTTGCTCCAACAACCTGTCCGTTCAACTCCAGCCGCGCCTTTTCTGCATTTGTATAACAAACCACCCGGATCAACTGTCCACTCTGATAATTCCAGATCGGCCAGGCATCCATAGAAGGAACCTCCGCTTTCTGCTGTCCTTGTTCTGATTCCAGTACAGACCATACATCTGTAGCCGCACCACCACCTTTAAGTGGATAAGTACCTAGATAAGCCATAGGTTTATCAGACCAGAGAGATTGACGGAAATAACCCCTGGGTTTGATAAAACCAGCAAAATCCACCAGCCCGGAATAGAAACCACGTGATGGCCAACGGCCGGATTCACCCAGATAGTCTATTCCGGTCCACAGAAACTGACCAAAAATATGCTCATTATCTTTCACAGCCTTCCATGCCTCAAAGTCGTGGCGGTTTTCACTGCCAAAAATCACCCGTTTCGGATAGCGTTTATGGTCCTGCAGATAACGGCTTTCGGTATAGTTATAACCTGCAATATCCAGTGCTCCTGGATAGGCTGTTTCATTAGACATCGCAACTCCTGCTAATCCAGCTGTTACCGGGCGGCTCCTATCGTGTTTTCTTACCACTGCAGCAAGTTTCTGTGCAATATCACCCAGATGCATGGCATCAGGTGCATCTTTCTTATAACCACCAAAGATGGGCTGCGTAAAGCCATTTTCCCGGGTACCTGCAAGCACCGGGTGCGAGTATGGATCGTTTGGATAATCCACCTCATTACCAATACTCCATGCAAATATAGAAAGATGGTTGCGATCCCGTTTAACCAGGTCTGCAAGATCCCTCTCACCCCATTCCTTAAAAAAGTCAAAGGATCCTTGAAATCCGGGAACCCCTGCATTCCAGCCTTGAAGCCACTTACGCTTTGGGAACTCCCATTCATCAAAAGCTTCGTCCATCACCAGTAAGCCCAATTCGTCGCATAACGCATATAGAGAAGAGGCCTGAGGGTTATGGCTGGTACGGATCGCATTCACCCCTAAAGACTTTAACGTCAGCAGCCGACGGCGCCAAACAGCAGGATATACTTCTGCCCCCAACACACCTGAATCGTGGTGCAAACATACCCCTTTTACTTTCATTGCTTCGCCATTGAGTGCAAAACCCTTATCCGGATCAAAAGTAAAGGTACGGAAGCCTGTTACTATGCTAGACTGGTCAATGACTTTGTTATCCTGCATTACCGTTGTACGCAGGGTATAACTGTTTGGGATATTTATGCTCCATAAAGCAGGATTTTTCACATCCAAGGTTGATTTGATTTCGCTTCTGCTTCCAGGCGCAAGTATAGATTTATCTGTTTTCTTTGCTACAACTACACCATTTTTATCCTGAAGTTCATAAAGTACAGAAATACTTGCTGTTGATGACGATTCATTTTTCAGTCCGGTTTGTACATGGAGCTTACCTTTCTTACCTTTTACTTCAGGAAAAGCATATACTCCCCATTGTTCCAAATGGATATGACTTGCCCGAACGAGCCATACATCTCGGTAAATCCCCGAGCCGGTGTACCAGCGGGAATCGGCATCCTGACTGTGGTCAACCCGTACAGCAATCTGATTTTCCTGACCATATTTAAGATATGAGGTGATGTCGTAACTAAACGATATATAACCGTTTGGGCGTTTACCTACAGACTGGCCATTCACAAAGACTTCACTCCGGTTATATACACCCTCAAAATAGAGGTAGAGTTTTTTTCCCTCTTCTTCTTTAGAAATGTTCAATTCTTTCTGATACCAGGCTATTCCTCCGGGTAGATATCCGGAGGCGCTGGCATAAGTTGGACTGAGGGCTTGTTTAACACTCCAATCATGCGGCAGCTGGATCCTTTGCCAGGAGTTCTTGGCATCGCCTGGCACTGTTTGATCCTTAATGTCACCTAAGTGAAAACGCCAGTCGCTATTGATCTTTTCTGCCTGACCAAAACCCGGTTGTCCAAGAGTTGTCGCCGGATTAAATAATGGAATAGCGAGTGCAAAAGTTAAGTATTTAATAAATCGTATCATGCTTGTTTTTATTTAATGCGTAGGTTTTACGGGAATAATATTTCCCTTCTCGTCGAAATACATTCGATCTATGCAGACCTCCCGGTTAAAGCCTGCAGCATCGCCCATATGTATTCCATCGGGATAATTAAACCGATGGTAGATCATATACCATTCGTCCTTTTCCGGAATTTGCAGTACGGAGCAATGCCCCGTACCATAAATACCCTGTGAAGGATCTTTTTGAAGTACCAGATTATTTTCCCGGACCTCTATCGGTCCTGTAGCCGACTTCGATGTTCCATAGCGCACGCGGTAATTCTCACTGCGTGTATCATCTTCCGACCAGAGGAAATAATAAGTGCCTTTCCGGTAAAAGACATAACACCCCTCTCTAAATGTATTATCGGTTTTAAGAACCTTCGTGGTATTCTCCTTCAGAGAAACCATATCTTTATTCAGCTCCGCTACCGCGAGATATCCATTGCCCCAGTACAGATAACTTTTACCAGTTTTGGGATCGGAAAATACGGCAGGATCTATTTCCTGTCCGCCATTCACTCCTGATGGTTTAAAATTAACCAGTGGTTTGCCCGAATCTGTAAACGGACCTGTTGGCTGATCTGACACTGCCACACCTATTTTTTGTGCAGCCGTAAAGTAATAGTAGTACTTGTAATCACCTTTTACCTTCTTCTCTGAAATAGTTGGTGCCCAGGCATTACGATTTGCCCACTTTACATCTTTCTTTAGGTCCAGAATCACACCTTCATCCTTCCAGTTGACCAGATCTGTGGAAGAGAACGTTTTAAAGTAAGAGCCTCCCCAGCCATCGAAACCATCGCTGGTTGGATAGATATAGTATTTTTTGGTTTTATGGGAATACAATACATCCGGATCTGCGTAGAAGCCATCAAGCACGGGATTTTTAGTGAACTGAAGTTCCATACCATGCGGTACGCCCCAGCGGGCAGTCAGGTTTTTTAATTCCTGGCGGGAAACTGGAATAATCGTTCCGTGACGCGGATGAAAATCCATCTTCACATCCTGGTCTATCACTTTGAATTTATCAAGATCGTAGCTCTCGCAAAACTGATATTTGCCTTTACCATATACATCATACATCAGGATATACTTGTCAGAGCGGTTGAGTTTAAATACACCTGATCCCTCTACTGCGTCCTTTGTTTGCTGCTTGTACCCCGCTTGTTCAATCCATTTCCCAGAAGTCAGGGAATCGGTGATCGCTAATCTGATTCCATTTCCATTGCCTTCAGTTTTATAGAACAGGTAGAACAATCCGTTTTTAGGTATAATGTCGCCATCAATGCAGGATTTACCGTTTTTTGGACGGAACAGTATTGCAGGTTCTGCTTCAAAGTCTGTAAAATCACTGTTGGCGTAGGCATAATAGATGATATCCGGACCAGAGCCATACTGCATAGACCAATAAACCATGTATTTGCCCGCTGCAGGATCGAATATGGTTTGCGGTGCCCAGACACGCTTAAGGTCATCCTGTCCTTTGTAACGTTGTTGTATATTGATGACCGTATGTTTCCAGTTCACCAGATCGTCAGATTTCATCAAAACCACGGCGCGATTCGAATCCCATCCTTTAGATGAGGTCATGTCGGTCAGCACCATGTAGAACGACCGGCCATCTTCTCCGCGAAGGATATGCGGATCACGCACACCTCCGGTAGAACTGATGGTTTTGGAGTCCATAATAGGCTCATTATGGTTTAGGGCACGGTAATTATAACCATCGGTACTGATGGCAAAGCAAACAGCCTCATCTTTTACAGCATTTCCCTTAAAATAAGCAAACAAATAACCCGCAAAATCCTTATCCGCCGGCCCCGACTTATATGCCTGCTGGCCAAAAGATTTTGCGATACAGACGACAGTTAAAATGGCAAGAAGGATCGGATACTTACAACTAAATCTTTTCATCAATATTCCTTTACTTTAAAGCTATTTTTTGGATTTCGGTATACAAATATTCACTTGAGGCCGTCGATTTAATACCAATTCTGGCATATATATAGTCCAGATTCTTAAGGTTATCCGGCAGCTCACCTTCAATAATGCTTTGCTGTCCAAATACCAATGTACCAACGTTTCCATCAACCCGGAGTTCACGTTGTACCTGGTCGGTCAATATTGATTTCCCAAGGTAAAGGCGTACAAATTCAACATTCGCCGATGGTACAATTTTATTGACCACAAACCTTGCGCTGATCGTATTGCCTGACTTCTGAAACGAATTGCCTGTGATGGTAAAATAAGGAGTTACCGGCACATCAACACTGGTATTTCCTTTTACATTAACAATAATGGTATCACTTGCCTGCTGCAGCCAGGGAGAATCGCCCATACGGACCAGTTTATAACGGCCGTCAAACAGGCTTGCCGAGAATGTTCCATCCTGATTTAAATAGACAGGAATCTTTGTCCTAAGCGGATAGCCGTCCTGCCATAATTCCAATTGAGGGCCGCTGTTACGCACGCCTACTGGTTTTCCGTCATAAACTACCCTGCCAGACAGACTGGACTCAGGAGCATTAAAGTTATCGTATCCGCATCCTGCCAGAAATACACTTGCAGTGGCGGTTAGTATCATTAAAAATTTCAATTTCATAGCACAAGTTATTATTGGAATGGGTTTCTAACAATTTTAGGATTGTTGTTTAATACCGTCTGATCAATAGAGGAATAGTAATTGGCCAGCCGGAAGAACCGCGCCCGGCGGAAACGGCTGGGTCTGATGCGCTCATATATAAATTTGCCGTTGTCGGCATGTCCAGGCCTTATTACCCGGTAGCCATACAGGCCCCATACCACTGCATTGGGATCATTCTCTGAACCATCCCATACCAGGTGTGCCATGCGCCATCTTTTGAGGTCAAAGTAGCGGTGATCTTCAAAGGCCAGTTCAACACGACGTTCATTACGGATAATATCCATGGTCAGACTGCTTAGGCTATTGGCCGGAAACCCGGCACGTTGCCGCAAAGAATTGATATAACCGAGGCCTTCTCCCTGCCCAAGTTCAAATGAAGCTTCAGCTGCATTCAGATAGATTTCCCCGAGGCGAAACCAGGGCCACCAGTTTGCCGCCGATGTTCCTCTTGTGCTGGCCGCAGGGGCGTCACTAACCATCTTGCGTATATAGAACCCGGTATTGCTGACATCTGTGGCATCGTCTTTAGGTCCGTCAAATCCGGTCCATACCTGGCCATCATCATAGTTTTTCCCCAATTCTGGTGAGCTTGTCAACTGGTACCTTCCGTTCGTCCAGACTGCTACTCCTGCCTGTATCCTGACCGGATTGTTTTTAAAAGCTGTACCGGGGTAAATTACCGTACCGTACAAACGGGCGTCTTTATGAGCAAATATATCCTGGACATTTGTATAGGCAATATAATTACCAGAGGCATCTTTGTTCCGTAATGAACCTTTGCTTCCATCCAGATAATCAAAACTCTCTACAAGGCTCAGCGAAGGCGATATGGTAGACGACGATTCATTATCTTCAGTCATACTCTTTATGATATTATCGTAAGCAAACCGATGAACCTTAAGACCCGTTGCAAAGTCTTTAGCAAAAATCACTTCGCTCCCGGTTTTCTTATTCAACATATCGTAGAAATTGGCACCTTTATCCGCGTTCTCATTAAACAGCGCATAAGGGCCACTTATAATCTCTTTCGAAGCATTTAAGGATTTCGTATAATAACTATTTGCCATCGCAGCCGGAATACCGACTTCACCGCCCGGAGTAGAAATAGGGCTTGACATCAGGTTGTTGTATTTGGCAATCGACGCAGCATAAAGCATTGCCCTGCTTTCCAGCGCCAGAGCGGCGTACTTGTTTGCCCTTGTTTTGCTGGCATTGTTGTCTTTGAGGTCTTCTTTTATGGCCTCCATTTCCTGGAAAATAAAATCATAGACTTCATACTCCTTTGCACGTGGAACCTGTAAAGGCGTAGGGTCACCACTAAAATCGTAAACCAATTGAGTGGTGACTAGAGGGATTCCTCCCATACGCTTCACCATTTCGAAATAAACAAAAGCACGGATATAACGCAACTCTGCTATAAATAATCGTTTTTGTGCACTTGTGAGTTTTACGCTTAGTTTTTCGATATTTTCAAGGGAAAGATTGATATCACGGATGAATCCATAATCCCAGTATCGCCCGTAATCGTCGCCGAACTGAAAATCATTATGCCAGTTCTGATCGCGGTGTCCAGACCACATGGCGTCGTCAATCTCGGTCATTCCTCCGGTATTAAACAGGCCATGTAATGCAGGCAACCTGTTGTAATAATTTGCCATTAAAGAGGTCAATAATGTTGGGCTATTCCACAATTGATCATCGGTGATCATGGACTTTGGGTCACGTTCGAACCATTCGTTGTGCTTACAGCTGTTCATGCTCAGGCATGCCAACAAAGCAATAGATATATAAAATTTCTTCATCGTATTAAATTTTGGGGATTAAAAGGTTACGTTGAAACCTACCATAAAAACTTTTTGCTGCGGGTAGACAACTGCTGCTGCTGCCTCAATTTCCGGATCAATCTGGAATTTCTTTACGTTGTCAAAAGAGATCAGATTCGATCCATTAACGTACAGACGAATTTTTTCTGCTTTAAGTTTTGTCGTAATGCTTTTAGGCAGACTATAAGCCAGTTCTAAGTTCCGTACCCGGAGGTACCGCACATTGGTTAGCCAGAAATCGCTGTTCCTGCTGTTTGGACCGGAATTGCCTTGTCGAATTGCTGGATAATAACCTGGAATCCAGGCACTGTTCCTGTCATATGGATCTGCACGGTGCCATCTGTCTTCCAGCAGGTAAGCAGGCGAATTGCCATCTGCATGAAATGCATTTCTTAGTTCATAATCCTGATTCCAGGACTGCATTCCACCGCCTGCGAAATCGATGTTGAGATCTATTCCTTTCCAGTTCAATGCAATGCGGCCACCAAAGGTCATCATTGGTGCCCAACCTGTTGGATAACCGATAGGACGTTGATCCATATCATTGATGACCCCATCACCATTCACATCTTTGTAGATGAAGTCGCCCGGCAATTGCGTTCTGTTGTTCGACCCGTCATTATTTATCGGGTAATTCCGGATCTCTTCTTCCGATTGGAAGCGTCCAATAACCTGGTAACCCCACCAAACGCCGCCCCAACGTCCTTCTGAAGACTTTCTGTACTCATCCCATGAACTGCCGAAACGTGGTTTATAGGATTCTAAACTCTTGAACCTGGAGAAGGTTATATTTCCGCTGACCACATAATTGAGTTCTCCAACCTTACTACTATAGGTCAGGATACCTTCTGCCCCATAATATCCGTTCTTGTTCAAATTTTCGTTGGGAAGTCCATAGCCTACTTCGCTAGGCAGCAATACATCATATCGCGGTGCGGGCACACCCGTGCGTATAATTTTAAAGGCATCAGCTGTTAAGGTCAGCTTATTGTCTAACATCGCCAGGTCTATACCCACGTTATAATTTGTATTCTTTACCCAGGATAGGTTCCGTATTGGCAATGCCCGGGGTTGAAGGCCAGAATAATATTTACCATCCAATACAGCATCTCCTTGTCCAAAGTTATAGCCATCTAAATAACCATGCATGCCTACGCCATCCTCTAATCCGGTCTGTCCTATGGAAGCCCGTAATTTCAAATCATTAATAATACCTTTAAGTGGTTTGAAAAATGGCTCATCGGAGATCCGCCAACCTAAAGTTGCACCTGGGAAAAAGCCCCAGCGATGATCTCTGTCATATAAATAAGAACCATCATAACGCCCGAGAACTTCAACCAGGTATTTGCCCTTAAAATTATAATTCAGACGCCCAATATAACCTGCCCTGGCTTCATATGACCAGTCGTCTCCTATACCATTCAACTCAGCAACAGTTCTAATTAAGGGAATGTAATTATTTGTTGGATTAGCGCCTATTGACGAGTAAGTTCTGTTCCAGTCAGAACGTTCATAACCAGCCATGGCAGAAAAATTATGGTCTCCAAACTGTTTGGTATAATCTAACTGAAATTGCCCAAACCGGGATGTGGCCTCCCGGGTTGTCTTATATCGCCATCCAGCATCGCTGCCACCTGAACGGTTGTAAGCGTTGTTTTGGAAAGTATACACATCATAGGTGTATTGAAATCCATCGAACTTGTTGTTGGTATAGTTGTAGGATACTGTCGCTTTTGCCGATAAACCAAATTTTGTTTTGTAGGAAGAAGAAAGATTCACATTACCACTCAAATAATCATTATCCTTATAACCCGCAATCCCACGACTGAACAATGCTGGATTATAGGCCAGATCATTAACACGATTCGGATAGGCCGGATTATCATTTGCATAAGGCCCTACTGTTGGCCGGTTTCTAAATAACGACAGAATGGAGGCAAAATAGCCATCTCCCCCAGGTAAACCAACGTCTTTAGTCGCTTCTTTTCGACCAGAAATCTGCGTCCCAATGTTCCACCCTTCTGCAATAGTAGCCTCGATATTGGCTTGCAGATTGGTGCGTTTATAAGAAAAATCTTTCATCATGGCATCTTGATTCAGATGGCCAACAGAAAGGAAATAATTCGAGTTTTTTCCTCCGCCTGTTACATTTGCATTAAGATAGTTTTGGGGTATATTCTTCCTGACCACCATATCATAGTAATCGTAACCTTGATAACCCGGTTCAGTACCTGCCTGCCATTTAGCGAGTTCTGCAGGGGTATACACCCTTGTTGGGTCGCCGCCGCCGTTTTGAGCAGCTTCTACCAACCCCCGTGTATATTGTGCTGCATTTGCTAATTTAGGAAAGCGTGTTAGGTTCTGCCATCCCTGGTAACCATTAATGTTTATTTTTGCTGTTTCATCGCGTCTGCCCTTTTTGGTGGTGATCAATACCACCCCTCTGGATGCCCGAAAACCATAAACAGCTGCCGCTGCGTCTTTAAGGATAGAGATACTCTCAATATCTTCCAGGTTCAAAGCATTGAATATATCAGCCCCGGAGGCAGTTTGGGTTCCAACCCAATCTGTCCCCACTTCTCCACCGTAAGCAACCCCATCAATCACATACAGTGGGTTTCCCATATTACGGATTTCAATAGCGGCTCCTTTTCCCGGGCGGGCGTCTTTTGCCCGGACCGAGACCCCCTGCACTTTTCCAGCCAGTGCCCCTGCCGTGGTCGTAGAGGAAGACCGCACGATATCTTCCGATTTAATGCTACTTACTGCACCGGTAACATTTCGTTTAGACTGTGTGCCATAACCCACAACCACAACTTCATCCAGATCATTTTTTTCGCTTTCCAGAATAATGGGAAGACTCGTTTTGCCGCCAATTTCCACACGTTGACTCTTATAACCAATATAGGTTAACAGCAAGGTTCCCTTGGTCGCATTGATCTGGAAGCGCCCCTGATCGTCTGTGGTGGTGATTTCTTTTGACGTGCCTTCAACCAGAACTGTAACACCCTTAAGAGGTTCATTTTTCTCGTTAAATACCCGCCCTGAAATCTTAGATTGAGCATAAGAATATGCGGATACGCCCCATATCATTACGCAGATTAAAAGAATTTTCAAGATTTTCATATTAATATTTGGTTTTTTGGTTTTGGTGAACCAATACTACATGACCATTCCCGAAAGAGAAAAGGATACACGTTTATAATTGGTTTCCGGAACCAAACTTAAAATATTCTGCTACCTGAGAACGTACACAAATCCGTCAATTAACATCTAATTTTTCGTCAAATCGGCTTGTTTTTCTATTTAAAGCTTCTTTTTGATATTCAGAAGGAAGTTGTCCAAACTCTTCCTTGAAGCATTGACGAAAATAAATGGAACTGTTAATGCCAACCATAAGGGACACTTCAGTCACGTTATACTGACCGGAACGCAACAGCTGCGCTGCCTTTCGAATCCTCACCTTGCGTACGAGCTGATTTATATTTTTACCGGTAAGTCCCTTCAGTTTTCTGTACAATGTAGATTGGCTCATATTCATTTTGTCGGCTAATCTGGCGGCATCCAGAACTTCATCCTGTATACAGTCTTCTACCAGGCAAACAAATTCCTGTACAAAAGCATTCTCTCGCCACAATTCTGTATGAGGTGCTTCTTTTTCCGGTGCTCCCTGTACATTCTGAGACGAAAGCAGTCCCAATACTTCAGCATAGACGGCCTTCCGTTTGAGCAGCAGGTTTTCAATCCGGCGGTAAAGCAACTGTGGGCTAACTGGTTTGGTTAAATAAGAATCAACGCCCAATTCATAGCCCCGCTCCTTATCCGGCTCCCTGTCCCTGGCGGTTAAGAATATGATTGGAATATGACTTGTTTCACGCTCCTGCTTTAATTCTTTCAACATCCTGAACCCATCCATATCAGGCATCATGACATCGCTAAGAATAATATCAGGAACACGGCTCTTCGCAAGCTTCAAGCCTTCATATCCATTTTCAGCTTGTATTACCTCATATTTTGAACACAACAATTTTGTTAAGTATGCCCGAAGATCTCTGTCATCTTCCACCAGGAGTACTAAGGGCCGCTGATCATCGCTTACATTGACTGCAGATACCACCGCATTTGTCAGTAAACGCACACAAAACTCGCTTCCCTTCCCCGGTTCGCTTTTTACGGAGATTTTTCCATGATGTATGGCGGACAGCTCTTTAACCAAAGCAAGTCCAACACCTATACCCTGGGCAGCCGAACGAGGTACCTGGTAAAATTTGTCAAATATCTTCTCCAGATGCTCAGCGGCAATACCGCAACCTGTGTCCTTCACACAAATCAGGGCGCAAGTGCTTAGTCCCTCCTGTTCGTAGGTCAAACAAACCTCCACACTACCCGACGAGGTATATTTACACGCATTAGACAATAAGTTATCCAGTATCAATTGCACAATCTCTGCGTCGAAAATGGTTTTAATGTCCTCTTCAACAATAATACAGCTGATACTCAGGTCCTTCTTGTTATTGGCTTCTGCATATTTAAGAACAGTTTCCCGTACCAATTCACCCAAAAATCCTTCTCCCAGTACCAGCGGTTTGTATTGAGACTCTACTTTTCTGAATTCCAGCAACTGATTAACCAATGAAAAAAGACGGTTTGCACTCTTTTGGATCATGTAAACCCAATCTTTATGCCCGGAAGCTAATTTATGGTCATGTATCAAGTTGTCCAGCGGGCCAAGAATAAGCATGAGCGGTGTCCTAAGCTCATGGGTAATGTTGGTGTAAAAATTCAGCCGTTCCATATGCAGCTTTCCCTCCTGATCAAGCTGAAGCTCCCTTACACGGAGTTCGGCTTCTGCGTTCACCTTTTTCACATAAATAGAAAACACAATAAATACAATGGCGGCAATCACAATAATATAAAGCAGCAAGGCATAGGTACTTAGATACCATGGTGGTGAAATATTGATAAAAAGGTGTTTATAGCCAGCAGACCAATTTTCATTCTTTTGACGGGTACGTATCCTAAGTTCGTAATTTCCATATGGGATGTTTCGGAAATCCAGATTCTTTTCATTCCCAAGGAAGATCCAGTTGTTGTCTAACCCATGCAGCTGATAACTGAATTCTACCATGTCATTCATGGCATAATCCATCACGGCAAGCTCCACCCGAAAACTGTTCTCCTTATGTTTCAGGCTGATCTCTTCAGCAAGGTTGGAGTATTTTTCAGATTGTGCATGACTCTCTCCCGTATTAAATACCATAAAACGGCTTATTCTGATGGGCGACTTTGGAAGTTTCAGTGGAATCAATGCAGGATCAAAATAACACACACCTGCCGGCATTCCAAAGTATAAACGACCTTTTGTATCTACAGCAACACTGTTATTGGTAAAACCACCCAATGGCAAACCAAAGGTCTGGTCGTAGCTCAGGAATCGTTTTTCTGCCGGTAAATAGCGCAATAAGCCCATTCTGGTGGAACACCAGATATTTCCATTGCCATCTTCAGCTATGGCATTTACAGTGAGCCAGGCATCCGATCTGGGGATTGCAATAGATTCAACCTGCCCTATCTCTTTATTTGCGCTTTGGAAGGCCAAACCTTCGTTGGTTGCTATCCATATATTATTTCTCTTATCACGAAACAGATAATTGATGGTATTGCTATTGATTCCTTGCCCTTTAGAAATCTTCCGAACCAATTTCCGGCCCCGGTCAAAAAGGTAAAGGCCCTGTCCATACGTGCCTACCCAAGTATTTCCCCGACCGTCCTCAACAAGCGTACGAGGGGCATAGTCTCCCAGCATAGGCGTATTAATGACTAATTTATGAAATGTCTCCAGTTTAGGATTGTGAATAAACAGGCCTTCCTCTGCGGCAAACCATATATTTTGTTGAGTATCTTCAATGATAGCTCTTACGGCCGACATCTTTTCACCTGCATTTATCCTGCGCCAGGTTTTCGTTTTTGCATTAAAGAAGGATACGTCTCCTTTTTGCAAGCCGAACCATTTGTTGTTCTGGCTATCTTCAAAACCAGAAAGCAGGAAATCATCAGCAAGTCCGCTGTTACGGATTGTTTTTTTGACAAGCGCTCCAGTGGATTGTACCTGCAAAATTCCATCCCCTACTGTGGCAAGCCACATACTGTTTCCCCTGTCGTGCAAGATTCCTGTCACTGTTGCCAGTTTACCTAATCCAGGAGTTATTTCAGATGGTGGGAAAACGGAGAAAAATGGATCTAAATGTCCAAAAAAAGCTATTCCTCCACTATAAAGGCCCAGCCAAACATTCCCGAAATCGTCCAGGTCTATATTTTGCACCGAGGAGCTGTTGCCTGTATTCAGGTAAAAGGGACTAACCGTCTGGATCTGTTGAAGATCACCATCGGTGCTATACAAGGGCTGGAGGATGAACAGCTGCGAAGATTCAGCACCTATCCAGATAGTCCCTTTGATTTCCTTTATCGAATAAACGAAGGGTTCAACGCTGTTTTTAGTCCGATTGGCAAGACTGATGGACCTGACCCTCTTTGTAAGTGGATTGTAGACCGCCAGTCCCTTTCGCGTCCCGATCCAGATATTGTTTTTACTATCGCAAAACAGAGACTTTACTTCATTGTCTGGTATTAGACCCCGTGTATTTTCCACATTAAGCAAATCAACGCTACGGGTACCAATATTAAATATAGATAGACCCTTATTAACATGACCAATATAGAGAAGCCCTTGTTGATCTTCAGCAAGTGTCCAGATGCTGTTTTCGGGCAGAGACGGAATATTTTTTATATTGAAATGCTCAAATTTCTTCTTTAACAGGTCAAAACGTTGTACGCCCTGATGATAGGTTGCCAGCCATAATTTTCCACTTTTACCCCTGATGATATCTGTGATATCATTTGTTGCAATAGATTCTCTGTCGTTAGGATCATGAAGATAATATGAAAACCTGTTGGTCTTCATATCAAGCACATTCAGTCCGTTCGCACGTGTGCCGATATATAGCTGATCATTATCATAAAAAAGTGTATTGATTTCATTGCTATTAACCGAAAGCCCATCCGTTTTTTCTGATTTGAAATAAGACTTAAATGAGTTGCTAGAAAACCGGTTCAGTCCCATTTCAGTCGCAATCCAGACAAAGCCGTATTTATCATGTACAACATCAAGCAC
>NZ_JAELTV010001092.1 GCF_016429005.1 Pedobacter sp. ASV19 | reverse complement strand
CCCCCCCCCCCCCCCCCCCCCCCCCCCCCCCCCCCTTCCTCACCCATACCCCCACCACCCCTATCTACACCGGCTAACGTTCGTCGGCAGCGTCAGATGTGTATAAGAGACAGGCATTAATCATACCGAGTATCCAAAATACTAAAATAGCCCAGCCAGCAAAACCCAGAAAAGAAAGACTGGGTGCGGCAAGTAATATTGCATTTAGTGCCAGATTGAAAATAATACTCACAATGGCTAAACCTAAAGCCTGCCTTAAATGATACTTTAGTAACGAATCTGCTTTTTCTTTACCTGAAAAATAAGCGATCAGCCAGCCTATAAGGGTAATATAGGATACTATAGATAATGTTTTGTTGTTCATCGTTTTTTTTGATTTGAAAACACTGGCAATATTGCCTTCACAAATTTCAACTTAGACAAACCCGTTTCCAAACATTCAGCCACTAAAATACATCTACATCGTGATACAGAGCGACTACAGTACGACTAA
>NZ_JAELTV010001091.1 GCF_016429005.1 Pedobacter sp. ASV19 | reverse complement strand
ATTTTATGGATTATCGGTTATCTTTTTTGCTTTTTTTTAAAAAAATATCAAAGTTACCTTACAAAGATCACTAATCCTTTGCTCGAACTTTGTACATTGGAACAATAGTCATTTTATTTTACCCTACAAGATTTTATACTATCTGGCTGTCACAAGATTATTTCCTAAGAAGTATATGGCAAAATATTGCTATATGGTGGAGCTCTGTGGCATAAAATTGCCATAATGATAGAATGCGTATTTCATTTTACTGGTGCATCATTACTTTTATAAAAAGTAAGATCGATATAGTCTTTTAGTGATTAAAATAATCAAAAATTATCAAACAGAACAAATATAGTTGCAAATGAATACAGCCCACTTCAGGTATATGTAAATAGAATCAACTGATGGGGAGACAATATCGGTCGGCGGGATCTCGCTAAAATGGAACAATTATGGCTACCAATAACCAGCTTACTGGTCTTTGCTGTTTTAAACTTAAGAATTATAAG
>NZ_JAELTV010001090.1 GCF_016429005.1 Pedobacter sp. ASV19 | reverse complement strand
GAGAACTACAGAAAATATCTTGACCTGACGGATAAATCATTCGAATCTAAATTGCGTTATGCACAGTTCTTATTCTATGCTAAAGATTACAAAACTTTAGAGCAGGTAACAGCTGAACTGGCTACAGTAAGTCCTAATGACCCTAAATTGCCAGTTGTATTAAGGATGCGTGGTTATTCGGCTTATGAGAATAAAAACTATCCTCAAAGTTTACAATACATGAATGATTTGTTTGCTAAAACTAAAGACCAGTCTCGTTTGATCGCGACAGATTATTTATACTTAGGTAAAGCATTACTTCAATCAGGTAATGATAGTTTGGCTCTTCAAAACATTACTAAAGCGGTTCAGATGGATTCTACTAATGTTGATGCATTAGAGGATGTAGCATTGGTATTGTTCAAAGCTAAGAACTACGCTAAGGCAGCTGCTGTATACAAAACAGCAATTAAATTGAATCCAAATGGAAAAGGATCTTTAACGAACTATTACTA
>NZ_JAELTV010001089.1 GCF_016429005.1 Pedobacter sp. ASV19 | reverse complement strand
CCTCCCACCCCCCGCCCCCCACCGACATCCACCCCGGCGAACGTTCGTCGGCAGCGTCAGATGTGTATAAGAGACAGTAAAGGGGTGATACAGGTCGGCGGCAAAGCAGTATTGACATCGTAAAAGTAAATAGGAAAAACTCCTTGGTACGTGCATTGTGCACCTGTATATGAGACGTCGCAGTAACTCTGATCACTGTTACCGAAAGCCAGGTAGCAATTACCACCGATAAAATAGGAAAAGGCCAATGGTTGTTTAGCTTTTGACTTGAACGCAAATGATGATCCAATGGCGAATAAAAAGACCATAGTCATTAATAAATTTCTAATTTTCATTACATAGTTATTAAGTTAATTGCATGTAAATTCAAGAGTACATGCCCCTCTTCTTATCGCGAATAAGATTTTTATCGTTTTTTGGATGTAGTAAAATCGCAATTGTACAAATGGAGATAAATACTAGATTAAATATCAAGTGTTCAGACCAGCTCATAT
>NZ_JAELTV010001088.1 GCF_016429005.1 Pedobacter sp. ASV19 | reverse complement strand
GTTACATCTTTATAATGCAATACCCGGTGTTCCGAATGACCACCTTCTTTGGCCAGGTCATAGACACCTTTTGGGTTCTTGTCAAAATTTATTCCGTAATCAATAATCTCCTGAATACGCTGAGGCCCCTCTTTTACAACGATTTCCACCACTTTTTCATCACACAATCCATCTCCTGCAATTAAAGTATCTTCAATATGTTTGTCAAATGAATCGTCTTTATCAACTACAACGGCTACCCCACCCTGGGCATATTTTGTATTTGATTCGTCTTCATTTGACTTGGTAATAATTAAAACTTTCCCGTGCCGGGCAGCTTTTAAAGCAAAGCTCAAACCCGCAATACCCGAGCCTATGACTAAAAAATCGACTTTTTTCATTGATTTAGGCTAATTTCCACCACTTTGTTAACAACGTTGGTAGAAGTGTTAATTTCTTGTATAAATAAATAGAACAAATATTTTTGAATGTTTAAAGCTAAGGTAAAAACCTGT
>NZ_JAELTV010001087.1 GCF_016429005.1 Pedobacter sp. ASV19 | reverse complement strand
ACCACTCACCCCCCCCCCCCCGACCTCTACACCGGCTAACGTTCGTCGGCAGCGTCAGATGTGTATAAGAGACAGAGATCAACATTTTCTACTACTTTACCAAAGCAAGTATGATTTCTATCCAAATGTGCTGTATTGGTCCTGCTATGGCAAACAAAAAACTGGGAACCGCCAGTATTCCTTCCTGCATGTGCCATAGACAATACACCACGGTCATGATATTGGTTCTCCCCATCAAGCTCACAGTCAATTTTGTAACCCGGGCCTCCAGTACCTGCCAAATGAGCCTTAGCAGGATCTTTAGAGTTCGGACACCCACCCTGAATTACAAAATTAGGAATCACACGGTGAAAAGTAACGCCATCATAAAATCCTTCTTTAGCTAATTTTTTAAAATTGGCTACGGTATTAGGTGCATCTTTATCGTAAAACTGAACGGTCAGGTCACCTTTCTCTGTTTTTATTATTGCCTGTCTCTTATACACATCTGACGC
>NZ_JAELTV010000108.1 GCF_016429005.1 Pedobacter sp. ASV19 | reverse complement strand
CCCCCCCCCCCCCCCCCCCCCCCCCCCCCCCCCCCCCCCCCCCCCCCCCCCCCCCCCCCCCCCCCCCCCCCCCCCCCCCCCCCCCCCCCCCCCCCCCCCCCCTATTTAGATGTGTATAAGAGACAGGTGTGGAAGTGAAGGGCAAGGACAGAAGTCAGGTTACGCAGTTGCTCAGAGGGCCAAAAGGTTCTTCTGTAGACCTGTTGATCATCAGGGAGGGCTCGGTTTTAAACAAAACCTTGATCCGCGAAGAGATTAAACTGCCAAATGTTTCTTATTCAGGAATAGTAGATGATGTCGCTTATATCCGGCTGGATAAATTTTTGGAGAATTCAGCTCAGGAAGTAAAAGATGCAGTGCAGAACCTGACGAAGAAACAACCTAAAGGAATTGTACTGGATTTGAGGTACAATGGAGGTGGTATCTTGCAGGAAGCTGTTAAGATTGTCAATCTTTTTGTGAATAAAGATGTGCTCATCGTTACCCAAAAAGGAAGAAATCCGGAGAAGACCATCAGTTATAAAACCGTTAGTGACCCCATAGCGCCACAGGTGCCACTTGTGGTATTGGTTAGTGGTTCCTCAGCCTCGGCCTCAGAAATTGTTGCAGGTGCCCTGCAGGACCTGGATAGGGCGGTCATCGTTGGTCAGCGGAGTTATGGAAAAGGATTGGTGCAGCAAACCTTTAATCTGCCATACAACAGCCTTGTGAAAGTTACCGTGGCTAAGTATTTTACCCCGTCTGGCAGATGTATCCAGGCAATAGATTATTCCCGTAAAGGTGAAGGAGGTAAAAGAGTTAAAATAGCCGATTCACTGATCACCAAGTTTAGCACTAAAGGCGGCAGGAATGTATATAACGGAAACGGCATTTATCCAGACGTATTTGTGGATGCCAAAAAATATAGCCCCATCACCATTTCATTGATCAGTAAAAATCTCTTTTTTGATTTTGCCAATTCCTATAAGAAAAGCAATAAATCCATTGCTCCTGCAGCAGACTTTAAAGTCTCAGATAAGGATTACGAGCAATTTGTAGGTTCACTTGCAGATAAAGATTATAAGTATACTTCGAATGCAGAACGTCTATTGTCTGACCTTAGAACCGAAGCAGAGAAAGAAAATAACCTGCCTGCTGTGAAGGCCGATCTGGATGATCTAAGGGCAAAGATGCAAACTGCTAAAAAAGAAGACCTTTATACCTATAAGGAGGAAATCAGGAAAGCGCTGGAAACACAGATTGTAAGCCGGTACTATTTTGAAAAAGGAAAAGTATTACAAGCATTTCAGTATGATAAGGAATTTGCAGCAGCAAAATCAGTATTGAACAATACACCTAAAATGCTTGTAATCTTAAAAGGTACAGGAGAATATAAAACGATTGGAGATCCGGCCAGGAAAAACCTGGCCATGGATAATTAATCTAATCCACCATGTAATTTTACAGTTAAACCCTCCATAGCAGGGTTTAACTGTAACTGGCAGGCCAGTCTGGAATTCGGTAATACATCTGGTAAGGTATCCAGCATAGCGTACTCATCGTCAGACATTTCATTTAGTTTGTCTTCGCCTTCAAGTACATCCACACAGCAGGTTGCGCAAAGTGCCATACCTCCGCAGGTTGCTAAAATATCATATTCGCAGGCTTTTAAAAACTCCATCAGGCTCAGGCCCATATCAACAGGCGCTTCCAGAGTGGTTAAGCTGCCATCGGCATTTTGTACGTGTATATTAATGTTATTTTCTTCCATAATTAAAATTCGCTTACGCCATTAACGGTGGTATATTTCATGGTGTATTTAACGCCTGGGTTCATGTACTGGTAAGCACTGTGGCTCATTAACGCAGCCTCATGGAAACCACAAAGGATCAATTTCAATTTGTTTGTATAGGTGTTGATATCTCCAATAGCGTAGATTCCAGGGATATTGGTTGAATAGTCGTCTGTATTCACCTCGATCGCACTTTTGTTGATGTTCAGGTTCCATTGCTCAATCGGACCCAATTTAGGGCTTAGTCCGAATAAAGGAATTAAGTGGTCGGCAGCAACATTGGTTACTTCTAAAGATTTGTTATGAATGATTTCCACATTCTCCAGCTTTCCAGAGCCCGAAACAGAATTTAAATTGCTGTTTAATATTAAGTTGATGCGTCCGCTTTCAGCAAGGGCCATCACTTTATTTACAGAATCCGGCGCACCACGGAAGCTCTCGCTGCGGTGAACCAGGGTCAGTTCTTCTACAACATCGGCTAAAAAGATGGTCCAGTCCAGGGCAGAGTCACCACCACCGGCAATCACCATTTTCTGTCCGCGGTACTGTTCAGGATCCAGGATCATGTAGTTTACACCACGGCCATTTTCAAATTGCTCCAGTCCTGCAACTGCGGGTTTACGGGGCTCAAAGCAACCCAGTCCGCCAGCAATAACCACAACTTTCGATTCAATGATCGTTCCCATATTGGTGGTCAGCACAAAATCGCCTTCACCACGTTTCTCCAGGCCTTCAATACGCTCGCCCAAAGTAAAACCAGGGTGAAATGGTTTACCTTGTTCCATCAGGTTGTCAATGAGTTCCTGTGCCAAAACAGTTGGATAACCAGGAATGTCATAAATTGGCTTCTTGGGATAAATCTCAGAAAGCTGTCCTCCAACTTGTGGAAGATAGTCTATTAAATGACAACGCATTTTGAGTAATCCTGCTTCAAAAATCGCAAATAAACCTACGGGGCCGGCGCCAATGATGGCTATATCTGTAGAAATCATGTATTTAAATTTTGGGGCGAATTTACAAACTTTTGTTTGAATAAACGGGTTATCAAGAAATATTCTACATAACTCCTAGAACTTTTTGACAAAACACCGATCGAAATTTGTTTATCTTTGCCCTCAGAGATGGTAAAAAACATATATTTCGCCTCTGATTTCCATTTGGGATCTCCTGATGAAAAGACCAGCAGGATCCGGGAAAATCGTATTGTCCGCTGGTTAAATTACATAGAACCAAGCTGCAGTGAGCTCTTTTTAATGGGAGATATCTTCGATTTCTGGTTTGAGTACAAAACAGTAGTTCCTAAAGGTTTTGTTCGTTTGCTGGGTAAGCTGGCACAGATGTCCGATCAGGGCATTAAGATCTATTTCTTTAAAGGGAACCATGACATGTGGGTAAATGATTATTTTACCAAAGAACTCGGTATACAGATCATCAGTGATGAATTTGCAATGGAAAGAAATGGAAAGCGCTTTTACCTTCATCATGGCGACGGATTGGGTCCCGGCGACCGCAAGTATAAATTTCTCCGCAAAATATTCAGAAACCCGGTTTGCCAGTGGCTCTTTTCATTGGTGCCACCAAGAATAGGAATGGGTATCGCCAATGGTTGGTCATCGAGCAGCCGGGCTGCAGGTACGACGCCCGATGGGGTGAGTAAAGAAAAATTCATGGGAATGGAGAACGAATGGTTAGCGGTTTATGCCAAAGAGGTCCTGCAGAAAACCCATTATGATTATTTTATTTTTGGGCACCGTCATTTACCATTAGACCTGCAGTTGAGTGAAAACAGCCGTTATGTTAACCTTGGTGAATGGCTTAATTTTTATTCATATGCTGTTTTTGACGGCAATGAGCTATGCCTTAATTATTTTGAGTCGAAATAATTGATCGAAAAACCTTATTTTTGTGGTCCAAATAAATAACGCTACGCTATACATCCGGCTGTTTGTTTGTTGCCGGAGATAAAAAGTGAATGAAAATAATTTTCTTTAGAACGATATGTTAGAAAAATTAGAAGCCATTAAATTGCGCTGGGAGGATGTAGAAGAGCAGTTGAGTAATCCTGATACCGTTCAGGATATGAAGCGTTTTGCAGCTTTAAATAAAGAGTATAAAGATTTAGGTAAGATAGTAGACGAGTATAAGATCTATAAAAATGTGATGAGTAACATCGACGCAAATAAAGACATTCTTTCTAATGAGAAAGATGCGGAGTTGCGTGAGATGGCTAAAGAGGAACTGGAACTTTTACTAAAGCAACAGGAAGAACTGGAAGAAAAAGTTCGGCTAATGCTAATTCCTAAAGATCCTGAAGATGCTAAAAATGCAGTATTTGAGATCAGGGGTGGTACAGGCGGTGACGAAGCTGCTCTTTTTGCAGGTGACTTGTACAGAATGTACAGCCGGTTCTTTGAGCAAAAAGGCTGGTCTGTAGAAACCATAGATGTAACAGAAGGTACTGCCGGTGGTTACAAAGAGGTGATCCTTAAAGTAAGCGGTGAAGATGTTTACGGACAATTGAAATATGAATCTGGTGTACATCGTGTACAACGTGTTCCGGATACAGAAACTCAAGGCAGGGTACATACATCAGCAGCATCGGTAGCTGTATTGCCGGAAGCTGAAGAGATTGACCTTTACGTTAACCCGGCAGATATTGACCTGCAGACTTCCAGATCTGGTGGTGCAGGCGGTCAGAACGTAAATAAGGTAGAAACTAAAGTTCAGTTGACACACAGACCTTCCGGTATTGTTGTCGTTTGTCAGAAAGAACGTTCACAACTGGGCAACCGGGTGATCGCGATGGAGATGCTTCGCAGTAAACTGTATGATATAGAATTACAGAAGAAAAACGGAGATATTGCTGCCCGTCGTAAAACGATGGTATCTACAGGAGACCGTTCGGCTAAGATCAGAACCTACAATTATCCACAGGGAAGGGTGACCGATCACCGTATTGGTTTGACCTTATATAACCTCAATGGGGTGATGGATGGCGGCGTTCAGGAACTGATCGATGCTTTACAGTTTGCTGAAAATGCAGAAAAAATGAAAGAAGGATCTGTAGCTTAGAGAGTTACGATTATTTTTAAAAATAGTTTGTGAATATAAATAAAGGCTCTATATTTGCAATCCCGAAAGGGAACAACGGACCGGTAGTTCAGCTGGTTAGAATGCCGCCCTGTCACGGCGGAGGTCGCGGGTTCGAGTCCCGTCCGGTCCGCAAAAGCACTCTCAAAAGTGCTTTTTGTTTTTAATAAAAGTAAAGGCTCTTTAAAAGCCTGCCCCGAAAGGGAAACGGACCGGTAGTTCAGCTGGTTAGAATGCCGCCCTGTCACGGCGGAGGTCGCGGGTTCGAGTCCCGTCCGGTCCGCAAATCTTAGATCAAAAACATTTGAAAGCCTGTTATCATTGATAACAGGCTTTTTAAATTTATGGGCCCTACAAAAAAAACTTTATTCCTGAATTTATTCCCATTTGCTGGTCTGTCTGTCGACTAAGACATCAGCGGTCTAAATCATTCCCGAAATTTGGAGTCTTGGATCGAACTTGCGGCGGATAAGAGATAGCACTCTGCTTCGGGTCAGATTCGTATCTTGTTCGTATTGGCTTGCATGTACATCAAACGTGATATGAATAGGAGTGAAAGAGGAATAGGTTATGTACAAAATCTGCTGTAAGACTTGGTTAAGATCCATTTTCCGGGTAATATTTTTCCAGCCAGGCCAGGGTCTTAAAAAGCACATCAAATGCTGCGGCGCCTTTCATTCCATGCTGTTCATTTGGGTAATATTCATATTGAGAAGGTATTTTTAGTAATTGTAGTTTCTGATATAGCTTTTCTGCCTGGGCTACCGGTACAAGAGGATCCTTCCCGCCATGAAAGATGATGGTAGGTACACCTGTATCCTTCGTAAGCCTAAAGTACGGACTGGCATCAAAACAGATCCTGGCATTTGGGTCTGCAGTGCCCAGAAGGGTACTTATCTTGGCATTACCTGCCGGATTATCTTCTCTTACCTTTCTATCTGTCAGATCAGTTGGCCCCCAAAAATCAACAACCGTTTTAATTTGCTTTGCTGGATCATAACCATAGGCATAAAGCATAGCCAGGTGTCCTCCGGCACTTCCGCCCATTAAAGCAAATTCATTGCCGTTGAAGTGATATTTTCCGGCATTTGCCTTTAAAAATTTAAACAGTTTGTCCAAATCTTCCATCTGTGCCGGAAAAGTGTTTTTCCCGTCTTTTACCAATCTGTAATTCGCCGATACAACAATATATTTCCTTTTACTGACCAGTTCCTCTATAAGTGGGGTAGGGAGCTCATCTTTATCTCCACCAGTCCATCCGCTGCCGTGCAGGTATACAATTACCTTGGCCTGGTCATATTCGTTTGGAATATAGGCGTCCAGAACATTTTCAGGGTCATCAGTGCTATAATAAATATTTTTAAACTCCCGGTAGGACGCCTGTTGGGCATAACCATCCATCACCAAAAGAATCAGTCCGCAAAGGCTAAACAACTTAATATGTAATTTCATTCTGATTATTTTTTAAAGTATTTTTTTATCGTCCATTATAAAAACCCGGGTACTTTCGGTATACTCGCCGCCGGTTGCGTCCTTATATTTTAAATTGATGTAAAATGCGCGATATCCGGTAACAGGAAATTCTTCCAGTGCTTTTACTTTAGAGCGGTTTTTAATACCCAGACTTTTTGATGTCCATTTGTCATTTCTAAAATCCAGATCAGGAGAATCCGCATGCCATACAATGACATCCATTAACTGATCTCTCGTCGCGCTGACATTCACCTGAACGCCTTTTTTACGTTCGGTAGTGGTCCAGGTGCAGATCGGATAAGCCTTTTTTGATAACGTAAGTCCAAAAAATGCACTTAAAGACGTCATTGCTTCTTTTTTATCGCCCATACTGTGCCCAACATTTGGAATATAATGGATCAGGTTTTGACCAGGAATACTGTCCAGGTAATTTTTGATGTTGTCTATAGGCCAGTACTCATCATTGGTCCCCATAAAGATCATCTTAGGCATCCTAAGGTTTTTACGGTACGAATATGGATCAATCATCGTCGTCAGGTCGTTTCCAGCTGTACTGTTCATGTCTTGTACAATTCCAAGTTTAACGTAATCCTGGATTTGGAGGCTATAATCTTTCCAGACCTTGATCTGGTAATTCATGCTCAATGGCATATTCAACATATCAATAACCATAGGTGCAATAGCCACCACACGATGGTCATTTGCCCCGGTCAGCCAGGTGGTCCATCCCCTTTTTGACGCACCTGAGACCACAAAGCGGTTTACCTGATGCCTTAGCCTTTGTGCAGCAAATTCCTGTACAGCATCCATTGCAGTTTTTGCCGATTTAACCATAGGGAATAGAAGCGGCCAGCTATAATCTCCATCCTTTTTAAAATTATGCAGGGTATAAGAAATCAGAGCATCTTCAGTAAGGTTATTGTATAGGGGTTGATTGGGTGTTTGTTTAAGCAAGGCGACTACCGCCTCGTTCCGTGTGGCAATTTCACTAAGGCTTTTTGCCAGGTCGTCTTCTTTTCCGCTCCAGTTTGGCAGACCTTCTTTATTGATGCTTCCTCCTGTAATGAAGAGGAGCGCACCGTCGTATGTATTGCGGGCCGGGACCAGAATGGTGAGCTGGTGCGTCCAGATATGTTCCCTCCAGGTTTGAGAAGTGAGCAGAAGGGTATAGATTTGAACATTTCCTATCGTTCCAGAATCTTTTACCGCCCATTTATAGCTCAGGTCTCCGTTGTGCAGATAGCGGTCCAGCGCTGTGGCTGGCGTAATGCTATTTTGTGACTTTGCAGAATTGGCAAGCAACAAAAAAGCAATGAAAAGTAGTTTTATAAAGGCTCTCATATCACTATTATGTGTTTAAGGTTATTTTATTGCATTAGCCACATCTTTGAAAATTCGGTGTCTCCTTTATCCAATCTTCTAACGGCTTCCTGATAATTGGAGGCATTATTTTTTAACTCAGTTTGCGGATACCGGTACCTCAGCGGGAAGGGAGTAATAGTGGGGTCAAGTTCCCCGTTTGCCTCCAGGTAGGGCAGTCTGGTCCTTCTGTAATCTGCATAAGATTCCAATCCCATCATAAACAATCCAAGCCATTTCTGGAGACCTATTTTTGCAAGTTGTTGTTGTTTAGCCGCGGGAAAAGCCGCAACGGGATTTGAAAAATAGTTGGAGGGAGTGGTTTCTCCCCACCTTTTCATGGCAAGTTTTACGCCGTTTTCATAACAGGTTTTTGCATCTCCGGTGATCCATCCTTTTACGATAGCTTCAGCCAGCAGAAATTGTACTTCATCAGCTTGTAACATGGTGGCTTTAAGCAGTACATTCGCATTCTCATTAAACAATTTGGAAAATTTGGATATCTTATAATTGTACTTAGTGTCAGGTAAATCATAACTACCGTTCGCGTTGAGTACGTTTACAGAGGCTCCGGCAACATATCCGGCAAATAGGGTCATTGAATCTATAATAGAAGGGGCAACCGCTTTAATTTTCGGATTTGACCGGTCTATATATTCCCATTTATAATCGTAGGTAAAACCCTTTTGAACAATTGTTCTGCTTACATTGTTCGAATCTTTTTTATCTGCCCAGGGCTTTTCTATCGGAGCAACCCATACTTTGAGCCTTTCGTCATTTAAAGCCTTAAGGCTGTCTATAAGTGTCTTGCTTGGTCTGAAGATCAAAAAGTTTCCATTAGGATCCAGGTTGGCTTTCCCCATAGGTGAAGACATAGAGGCATCTCCTTCGAAATAAGATATGGATGCATTTTCTGAAACATCTGTGATCAGTGGCAAAGCCACAAGCTCCTGGAGGGCTGCTTTATCAAGTATTTTATTGCTTTGTCTCATCATCAGCCTTAAGCGCAAAGAGTTTGCAAATTTTGTCCATTTTGTCTTATTTCCAGCATATAGGATATCATAGCTATTGTCTAACACATCAGTGCCGTCTGTTATCAGTTTGGATGCTTCCTTAAGGTTTTGGATCAGCGCCGGATAAATATCCTTTTGCTCATCAAACTTTGGAAAAAGGATACCTTCCTGTCCGCGCAGGCCTTGGGTATAATAGATATCGCCATATAAATCTGTTACTGCCGCCCAGATCAGCGATTTGAAAATCCTGAAAACGCCTTCATGGGTTTTTAATCCTTTCTTATTGACATCCAGGATTGCGGCATTAATAAACCGGATTACTCCCGTATAGTCATAAAGGCTTTCATCAGGTGTCCTGAAATTCAGGTACCGGTTATCGTCGCTGCTTTTGTTGCCTTCTGTATATTGAACCGCACAGGACAGGTTTTTAGCACCCATACCGCCTTTGTTCTGATATAGATAAGCTGATTTTTGGATGATCGAGGAAAGCAGTAAATTAGGCGCTGCTGTTTCCAGGGCATTTCGTTTGGCCAGCAGTTCATCCTCCCGGAAACTTGATTTCTGACAGGAGAAAAACAGGAGAACTAAAGTGCTGAAGATTAAAAATTTTTTCATCAGTATATGGTTATTAATGCTTTGTATATTGTTTTCCACTTGTATTAATGAGTTTAAAAGTTTACGGCCAGTTTGAATCCGTAAGAAGCCACCGAAGGAAGTGCCTTGCCTATGATTCCCTGATCTGAGCCCAGGCCATCAAAAGCCGCCTCGGGATCGCCTTTTTCACCGCTTTTGTTCCACTGAAAAATATTCCTGCCTACTAAACTAATAGAAGCACCCTGCAATCGCACATGCTTGAGCAATTTGGCCGGAAGAGCATATTCCAGTACAATTTCCTTAATTTTTAAATTGGTGGCGTCCTGGATCAAGGTCTGGCTAAAGGACCAATATTGCTGGCCAAGGACAAGGCCGGGCAAATAATAGAAAGTTGCCAGCGGATCAGCACCATTTACAATATAGCTGTCGTCATTATTGGGGTCTGCACCCGGCTTTAACCAGACACCTTTAAAGTACGATGCATCCTGAGCATAAGCGCCGTAGTTTTTATAATTCTTTACCAAAGCGGCCATATAAGGATATTTCATATTGGCTGCATCTGGCCAGGGCAATCCTCCTGAGGCGGCATCCCGTCCCCCCGCGGTATAATCGTTAGGCCCGTTCACGTTGTCGCCAATGGTAAGTTTAGAGTGCCCATTGGTTACCGAACGACGGGTCACAGCCGATACATAATTACCGCCTACACGTAAACTGGCTACCATAGAGAGCTTAAAAGCTTTATACCTAACAGACGTATTGAATCCCAATATGAAATCAGGGTTGTAGTTTCCGATGGCCGATCTGTCTCGTTCGTTATTGGAGTAGTTCCACTGCCCGGTATTGTCCAGTACAATCATTCCGGCATATTTGCTGGTAGAAGGCATACGCTGAAATACATTGTTTTCCCATAATGTTCCAATTTTATCGCCTTCGGCCATTCGAATATTTATGTTTGGACCGTTGTTGTAAAAGGTATAGCCATTGGGTACGTAGTTTTTAGACAGTTGGGTAATGTAGGCACTGGATTGGGTATAGTAGGCAGCAAAGTCCCAGTTCCAGTTTTTGGTACGCACCGGAGTAATGTTTAACCCCATCTCAATTCCTTTAGATTGTACGGTACCTACATTGGTCAACATGCCTGTGTAACCTGTTCCTGGTGAAGTTGGAATGAAATCCTGCTGGTTTTTGTGGGTCTTGTTGAATAAGGTCAGGTCAAAATTAACACGTCTGTTGAATAACGTAAGATCGAATCCGCCTTCGTATGAGTTGGTAACTTCTGGTTTGATGTTGGGATCTACCAATTGTCCGCCGATGTTTAAAATTTTTACTGCGCCATAATCAGCCGGATTAAAGCTAAACGTATTGTTGCTCCTTGGTTTGCCAATACCATGTCCTACCTGTGCAATACCTCCTCTTAGTTTAAACAGGTTCACAAATTCTGGCAGGTTAAAGGTTTCAGAAGGGAGCCAGCTTAAAGAAGCCGAAGGGTAGAAATGATGGTTTTTATCTTCTTCCAGGATTCCGCCCTGGTCATATCGGCCGGAGAGGTCTGCAAATATCTGGTTTGCGTAGCCTACCTGGGCAGTTGCGTACCCGCTTTGTGTTTTGCCGATTCCCCAGGTGTTGTTGGCCGTCAATGTTCCGGCCATAGCATTGCTCAGGCTGAAATCATTTGCACGCACCAGTTTGCCTGCACTCGCATAGATGTCGTAAGAATTGGCATACACATAGTTGTAGCCAGCCGTAGCTGTGGTAGAGATCTTTCCGAAGTCTTTGTTCCACATCAGCATCAGATCAGAATTTACAGAGAATGCACTGGTAGACTGTACCGTGTATCTTCCATCTTTTTTATTGTTGTCAGAAAAACCCTTAGATAATTTGTATTCATAATTATCGCCATTGTAATCCATGCCCGAACGCAGCAATAATTTAAGTGGTGCTGATAATTTCCATTCCAGTTCGGCCTTTCCAAAAAAGTTATCTTTTCTGTAGGTGTTGATCTCTGCATAGGTAAACATATAAGGATTATCCAGGTATGGGTCACCATTAGGCTTAAATGCAGGCGCATTTTGCTTGATACCTTCATATCCGGTCAGCCAGATGTTTTTCATTTCGCTAACAGGCTGAAGATGGCTTAAGAAGGAAGATGTCAGCAGTTCAACAACATCGTTATTGGCCGAAGATTTATTAGGAGAGAATTGGGAAAGATAATTAGTGTTAACGGATAGCTTAACCTTGTCGGTAATGTTGTAGCTGGCATTGAGATTAAAGGTCATCCGGTTGGTGTGGTTATTTGGCATAATACCTTTGTTGTCCATTTTTCCAATCGAGAAACGAAAGGCACCTTTATCTGAATTTCCTGTGAGGCTAAGGTTGTAGTTGCTGGTCAGACCGTTTTCCATATAGGCTTTCAGCCGGTTTTCATTGGTGGCTAAAAAGGGTACGGTCTCGTTTTGCTGCGTAAGGGTATTCCATCTGGTCACGTTAAAAGAACCATCTAATTTTGGTCCCCAGTCATAGGCACCTCCTGCAATATAACCGCCAGGAGAGCTTCTGATGCCCACACCATATTCGGTTTGGGTTTCAAAAAAATTGTAAGGGTGGTCTACAACAGTAGAGGTGTTGAAAGAGATGCCAAGGCCTTTTTTACCGCCGTTCCCGGATTTTGTAGTGATCATAATCACCCCGTTACCAGCCTGTGCACCATACAAAGCACCAGCACTTGCACCTTTAAGTACAGAAACACTTTCAATATCTTCCGGGTTGAGCTGTGATAAAAGATTTCCAAAATCAACTCCGTTTTTGTTGGTAACACCCGTAGTTCCTAAAGGAATGCCATCTATAATGTACAGCGGCTGGCTGTTCACCGTAGAATTTGGTAAATTTAAACTTGTTGCCCCTCTAATGGTCACAAAAACAGAGCCGGCAGGATCGGTACTGACCTGGGTGAAGTTTACGCCGCTCATTCTGCCATCCAGTGATTTTACAAAGTTGGAGCTTCCGCCAGCGTTCAGGTCTTCTCCTTTGACATCTGCAATGGCATAGCCCAGGGAACGTTTTTTTCTGGAGATGCCGAGGGCAGTAACCACCACCTCATTCATCGTGGTTACTTCGGGTTCCAGAACAACGTCAATGCGATTTTTACCTTTAACCGGAACGCTTAGCGTCCTGTAACCCAGATAGCTGAAAATTAGGGTGTCGTCTGCGCGCGCATTTATTTTGTATGCTCCCTGCACATTGGTCGTTGTTCCTGTTTTTGTTCCGCTAATGGCCACAGAAACATGGTCTAAAGGATTGGCCTTTTCCCCATGTACCTTTCCGGTAATCTCTATTATACCAGTTGCAGGCTGAACTTTGTCTTGTGTTTCCGTTCTGGCTTTAATGGTAATGGCATTTTCAACGATGGTAAAGGTCAATGGAGTATCCTTAAAACATTCCCGGAGGATCTGTTCCACAGATGTATTCGTTAGATCGATATTCAACTTCTTTACTTTTTCCAGAAGTTCAACCTTATAAAAGAACTGATAGCCGGTTTTGCGGCGGATTTCTTTAAACACCTTTTCCAGTGTGGTATTTTGTTGGCTAATGGAGATGTTCTGGGCATTGACTTTGAAGCTCAGTTGTAAAAAAACAATGATGAGCAGGATCTTATAGATCATACCCTTACCGTGATGCGGTAAAGAACACATTTTTTTCATAATTTTGTTCTGTTTGGTTTAAAAATTATACATTCTTTCGGTTTGTAATGACGGAAAAACTCAAACATCAACCAGGAACGGCGCAATGTTCCTGGTTTTGTTTTTGTATCCGTAAGGTGATTAACTGGTTTTTTGGCTATACATTTCAGGTTATATTTTATGGTAGTACAATGATATTCTTTCCGCTGTTTTTGAATTGAATTCCTCCGGCACGTAAAATGTTCAGGATTTTTGAAATGTCATTGTCTTGCCGTACAGATCCGGAGAAATGGCCTTCTGGAATTTTTCCTTCGTACCGGACTTCTACACCATAACTTCTGGAAATTTTCCGCATTACTTTTTGGACATCGTCTCCATTAAGAGAAATCCAGCCATTTTTCCAGGCCATCACATCTTCTACATCGGCTTTTATCACGTGGATATGGCCACTGCTGGTTCTGGATTCCTGTCCCGGCACAAGCATTTTTTCAGTTTTACCTGTTTTTACTTTTACAGATCCTTCCAATAAAGTAGTGTTTACAGAGCTTTCATCAGCATAGGCCATGATATTGAAATGGGTGCCCAATACCTGTACCTCCGTGTGATTTGCGGTTACTTTAAAAGGCCTTTTTGCATCTTTTGCAACTTCAAAATAAGCCTCCCCGTTTAGGTTTATATTTCTTTCCTTCCCTTGAAATTGGGTTGGGTACCGGACAGAAGATGCCGAATTCAGCCAGACCTTGGTTCCATCGGGCAGGATCAGTTTATACTGGCTCCCTTTTGGTGTAGACAGGGTATTGTAATAAATGGTGTTTTTCGCCTGGCCTTGTGTCACCTTATAAGCCAGGGTTGTACTGTCTGTCTTAACAATAGCAGCAAGCCCCTGTTTGAATAGATCCCCTTTTTTTTGTTCATCCAGTGTGATTTCTGAACCATCGGACAGGGTTAATATGGCTTTATTACTGTCTTTCTGGCCCTGGTGATGGGCCACCTGGTTTTCTGTTAAATTAGGTCCCGAATCTGATGGCCTGATCCTGAGGGTAAAGTATAAAGAAGACCCGGCAACTAAAACTGCCGCCGCTGCCGGGATTAATTTTCTATAAAGACTACGGTGTTTTAGGTGTAAGGAATGCTCTTGGTGGGTAGAGGGAGGTTGTAAAATTCCGGAAAGCATTTTTTCCGCCTGAAGGTCGCTAATGATTTGAGTATGGCCTTCAACCTTAGTCCAGGCAGTCGTAAGAAGAGATTTTAAATGCTCATCATATTCCGGCTGTGCAATAAAGCTTAGAAGCTCATTCTTTTCATCCTCTGTTGCTGTCTTGTGATAGCAAGCATTAAATAAATAAGTTAGTCTCAAATTATCCATGTTCATTTCTTCTATAGACAAAAAAAGAGAACAAAAGAGGTAATGGTAATTAAATTTTATTTTCAGGTCAGTTGCCTGATGTTGTTCTTTATAAACCGAAGTGCAAGAACCATATGTTTTTTAACAGTTTCAAGCGCAATATTTAATTCTGAAGCTATTTCCTCCTGTTTCATCTTATTTACCCTGCTTAATAAATATACTTTCTTTTGCTGGGAGGGAAGAAGTTCAATTGCAGCGTCGATTAAGCTGTTGTAATCAATCCCATCTGATTCTTCTGTTTCCTGTGAGATGGACTTTAAAGTGTTATTTATCCATTGTTTTTCACGTTGTTTTTCTCTTGCGATACGTTTCAGGCAGTTGAACGCATGGTTCCTGGCCACGATCAGAAGGTAGGCTTTAAAACATTTTATTTCCTTAAGTGTACTTCGGCCGGCCCATATTTTTGTGAAAACATCTTGAACGATTTCCTGAGTGAGCAGTTCGGAGTCCTGTCTCTTAT
>NZ_JAELTV010001086.1 GCF_016429005.1 Pedobacter sp. ASV19 | reverse complement strand
ATCTACACCGGCTAACGTTCGTCGGCAGCGTCAGATGTGTATAAGAGACAGTTCCATGGCAGAGGAATGCACTATTCCCAAAAAGGGTAATAGTGATTTATGGTAAATGAGTGGATTGGGATTTATTGGTGTAGTTTTTTGAGGTATTCTCCTGGGCTTAGACCAGTTTGTTTTTTGAATTCTGAAAAGAATACACTTCTGGATTTAAATCCGGCTTCTATTCCAATGCCTTCTAGGGTGAGGTGTTTGTGATCGGATATGTTTGCTAGTCTTTTTTTTACGTGGTCAATTTTTAAACCGTGGACGAGCTGGTTGAAGCTTTTCTTATACTTTGTTTTGATGATAGAACTGAGTTGATGTGCGGGAATGTCTATTGTCTTAGCAAAGCTTTTTAATGTGATTTTGGGCTGGTAGATAATATTGGTGTGTAGTAAGTGGTGTTCTATTCTTTTGAAAAGTGTGGTGGTTTGTTTTTCGTCGTTTTCTATATGGATT
>NZ_JAELTV010001085.1 GCF_016429005.1 Pedobacter sp. ASV19 | reverse complement strand
CCGTAAGGTGCTTGAAATCTTATGGAAATGAGGCTTCATACTGTGGTTTATATTTGAATATTATATTTATATTTAATTGATAAAAGTGCTGATTTTAAGCTATAAATATGTTGGTTGAATAAAATTATAAGATTTTATGATAAGATCCTATATTTTTTTGCTAAAAATTATCAGTAAATCAATCATTCTATTGTTCAGTTTTGTATAAATCCTGATTAGGAATAACCAAAATATAAACCAATAAGATCTTTCTATGTAAAGATTTTATTTATTAATAAATTATGAAACAACGGGTAAGAGAAGAGAAATTCTCATTTTTCGCTGCTGATCTATTTCTTTGGAATGGAAAATTCTGGTTGCCATTTCTGAGTTTAATACTGACTACTCTTGGTGGTTTTGCACAAAGCAACAGCCAGTCTGAAGAGCAGAAAGAGGCTTACATAAAAGTGATCACACAACGGGCAGATAAAATCGTTTTGGCACTGAATATTAAGG
>NZ_JAELTV010001084.1 GCF_016429005.1 Pedobacter sp. ASV19 | reverse complement strand
CGTGGGCTCGGAGATGTGTATAAGAGACAGTGAGGTATCTGGATGCGGTATCCGCATAGAATTTTTCATAAAACCGGGCAGCGAATTCGTAGGTAGCTGATCCGTCCTTATACGGATTGAGAGCCTCTATACCCTCAGGAAGTCCGGTAAAAACACAGAGTTGTCTGTAAAAAGCAAGGACTTTTTCTGCAAATGTCGCTTTCATGAGGATATGGGCTATAAATTAGACATTTAACTCATAGAAGGAAAAGAGATTCCTTTAATTTTCCGGAACAATTCTACAGCATAGATATCGGTCATACCAGAAACAAAATCAAGTACACATTGAATCTTGGTATAGGCATCGGTTTGCTGGGTAAGAAATTGTTTTGGGATCAGTTCTACCAGTTTTTTATGGTATTTGGATTCATTCTGGAGGTAAGCAGGAATGAATTCTTCCAGTAATCCGCCCATAACCTGGTAACCAGCCACTTCAATTTGCACTACAGAAGGGTA
>NZ_JAELTV010001083.1 GCF_016429005.1 Pedobacter sp. ASV19 | reverse complement strand
ATGGTATAGCATGTATTTTACTCAGTGGCTGTACACCTACTCTATATAAAACCTCATTTTTAATAATATTTCCTACTCCTGAAAAAATCTGCTGGTCCAATAAAATGTCGCATATCAGTGAATCTGGATGTGATATTACTTTTTTTAAGGCCCTCTTTGGGTTCCATTCTGCTGCCATTACATCGGCCGACCAATCGTAGCTGAGGTCTATTTTTCCTTCTATGTATTTTAAAGAACAAGTGTAGAAATTAAGCTCTGCATTTTTGAACAATAGACTGAGTCTTGCGGGAGTGTCTTTACGTTCGTTAATTCTGTAGCTACCAAACATCATAAAGTGTATCCTAAGGTTGAATTTTTCAAAACAGATCAAAAAATGTTTGCCCCAGCTTTTAACTGCGATAACCTGCTGATGCAGCATTCTGTCCTTGTCTATCGTTGTATTTCCGCTAACAGCTAAAACTGTCTCTTATACACATCTGACGCTGCCGACGAACGT
>NZ_JAELTV010001082.1 GCF_016429005.1 Pedobacter sp. ASV19 | reverse complement strand
TCGGAGATGTGTATAAGAGACAGTTTGTCACCATTTCCCGCTTCTACTACCATATTGATTTTTTTACCTGGATTTTAAAATTTTAAAGGATGTTTATCCTCTACAAAAATAGACGATTAAATTCAAAAATTTTAGTTTTCCTTAATCCGGTTTTTCGCTTTTACTGGGCATTTCATCAATAGTGGTTCTTCGCCTTTTTTAAATTAAAAAATTGATTAACAGGATATCAGAAAAATTTTATACCTTTATGCCGAGAGCGTTAATTTAATGAAAGGGGCCAATCGAAAGATTCGGTCCCTTTTTCTATTCAAAACCTGTACTAAATATTTATTGCACAGCAACATCTTAAAATCCGCTAAAAACTGTGGTATACAAGTCTGGCCTGTTCTAAATTTGACAATAATATTAGTTAAATAATACACTTAGATATTTAAATTTAATATATTATTGCACTAAAATTGACTTTTTATGTTACTCGAAAATGATAGTTCTGATC
>NZ_JAELTV010001081.1 GCF_016429005.1 Pedobacter sp. ASV19 | reverse complement strand
CAGAACCATGGTAACTTAAAAATATATCGATCACCTCATCCTCAGGGCTGATGTCTTCATAGCTACCGCTAAACAAAACCTCATTTAAAAATTCTTTCGGACTTAATTCGCCCTCTTGCAGCGATTCATAATCATCCTGCTGGTACTCCAATTTTAGTATTGCCATAAGGACGGCAAAATAACAACTTAATCCTTAATTCTATCTTATACTAAATGAAAAAAGAATCATCATCACTGCGCGAATTCCATTCTCTTTACTTAATCCCTAAAAGATCAAATAATTCCTCTTTCTTATTTAACGCAACAGAAATAGACTTGCCATTAACAAGCTCAACCATATTCCCATTTACGCTTCTTACTGAGTCAAGATTCAAGATAAATGAACGCTGAATTCTAAAAAATCTCGGTAAAGACAAGACCTCCTCCATAGATTTAAGTGTTGCCTGTGTACTGTAAATACCTGAGGGAATAACAATTTTCAAATAATCACCCTGGGC
>NZ_JAELTV010001080.1 GCF_016429005.1 Pedobacter sp. ASV19 | reverse complement strand
CCGATATCTACACCGGCTAACGTTCGTCGGCAGCGTCAGATGTGTATAAGAGACAGTACTAAGGCCAACCGTCATGGAAAAGGTGTAGTTGTCTCTGCTGGGTATTCTAAGCAGAGTAATAAGAATTTGCTTGCTTTTATTGATGAGGTTTTGCCTAAAATTAATGAACTGGTTTTTTCTCAGCAACCAGCTGAGGTTAAGGAAGTGATTCGTGATTTTGAATTTTTTAAGGAAGAGGCAGGCGTGTATACCGTAAAGGATACGAAAACAGCGAATATGATTTTTGGGGTTTTAATGATTGCTCTGACTGGTTTTATACTGACTATACCAGATTTTATGAGTAATGATGAAGGTTTTAAAAGGTTACTCATCACCTATTTTCCCTTGATTATTGGTCTGGTTCTGATCAATACTTTTTTTTCTTCTATTCGTTTTGATAAAGATCAGCGCCAGATCATTTGCACTACTCTTGGTGGAGCGGTCACCCGTATCTATTC
>NZ_JAELTV010000107.1 GCF_016429005.1 Pedobacter sp. ASV19 | reverse complement strand
CCCCCCCCCCCCCCCCCCCCCCCCCCCCCCCCCCCCCCCCCCCCCCCTCTTTTCAAGCAGAAGACGGCATACGCGATAGAGCTGCCTGTCTCGTGGGCTCGGAGATGTGTATAAGAGACAGGAGTAAACCAGTGACCAGTCCAGTTTTAACCCGTTGCTCAAATCATGGGTTCCCTGTAAAGTTGAATTGTTGATAGACTGTTTTTGTACCGTACTTCTGTCCTGATAGTTTACAATACTGTTCAGTACAATCGTATCTACAATATTCCTTTCCTGAACATCCTTCAGGTTTACATATAGATTGTATAAGGAGATCTTGTTTTTTGAATTGATCTGGTAATCCAGTTTGGTATTGATACCCACACGCTGGCTTTGTGTAGAATACTGACGTTGCTGCAGTTCCTGAAAGGAAGGAATGTTATTTACGCTCGGTTGCGCATTGGGCAGAAAAAAGGTAGAACTGGTGCCTCTGTAATTGTTCTGGTAACTGCCCGACACGATAAAGCCAAACTTCTTGTCTTTTCCAAAACGGTTTCCAATGGTCAACCCGGCAGTCATATTAACAGGGGTATTTTTAGTGGTGTAGTTTAATGCACCACGAGGAAAATCTCCAACCTGGGCCACATAATTGTTGCCATTGAGTTCTGCCGGTGAGTATTTGCTGGTACCCGAAGTACTGAATTGTTTATAAGGCTGGCTGTCAAAGATGTTGTTGTAGCCAGCCGCAAAATTTCCATCTACGATCAGGTGAGAAGGGGCATCCCTCATCACCAGGTTAATGGTTCCGCCAATCGCATCACCTTCCATAGAAGGGGTAAGGCTTTTGCTGACTTCCAGGTGGTCCAGGATTTCTGAAGGAAACAAATCCAGAGGTACATAACGGTTTTTGTTGTCCGGACTTGGAATTTTAATGCCATTGACTAACGTGTTGATATATCTTTTTTCCATCCCCCTGATGATCGGGTACCGGCCTTCACCAGCGCTGTTCTTCTCAATGGTTACCCCAGACACCCTTTGCATCACATTGGCCACTGTTAGGTCTGAAGAGAGCTGGATGGTTTTAGCGGAGACCACGTTGACAAGCGCCTCAGCATTCTTTTCCAGATTTCTTGCTTTGCGGTCTGAGGAATAGCCGGCTGCACTAATGGTCACCATAGAAAGTTCTGAAACATCCGGATCAAGTACAATTGAAACTGTATTGGGGCCGCCAGAGGTAATAGTGACTTCCTGTTTTGCTGTTTTGTAGGAAAGATACTTTACCTCCAGGTGATAAGTGCCTGGTTTAATGTTTTTAATGGTAAATGTTCCGTCCAGTTGTACGAAATGTTTGGAGGATAATTCAGCTACTTTTACGGTAGCACCAACCAATGGGTCTCCTATTGCAGCGTCATTTACCCTGCCCTTTAAGGTTTGGGAAAATGCAGTGCTCATGAGCAAAAGCAGGAAAGAAATAATCCCTGCAGTTCTTTTTAAAAATGGTGTAAAAGTAAGGGGCATAGTTTTATTTTTTTGCAATGGTATCAAAAAACAAGAGTATCAAATGACACTGGTGAATTTGATGATGAACACATAATGTGTTATTAATAAGTGCTTAAGAATCTCTTTAGAATTGATTTGTAGGGTCGGATGTTAATGGCATGAAGCAGGAAGTAGCTAACAATAAAGTATTCCTGAATTAACACCAGGTTAATAGTGTAAACTCTTTCTTTGCACTGGTATTATCATTTAAAAGAGCTCCACTTGATCCATGACACTAAAGACTTTTCTTTCAGTTCTATTATTAGCCCCGTTTGCCTGTTATTCGCAGGAAAAAGAAACTAAGACAAATGTTCGCCCTGAGCTGATTCGGGGCCCTTATCTTCAGGCAGCAAGTAGTACAGGGGTTGTACTGCGCTGGCGTACAGATGTTTCCTCCCGCAGTCGTGTCCGTTTTGGAACAGCGCCGGATCGTCTGGACCAGCAAGTCGATGATGCGAGACTACTGACTGAGCATCAGGTTAAACTAAAAGGTTTGAAGCCTTATACTAAATATTATTATGCAATAGGTGGTTTTCAGGATACCCTCCAGATTGGAAAAGACAACTCCTTTATGACATTGCCTGAACCTGGAAAACCAGGAAAATATAGGATTGCAGCGCTAGGTGATTGCGGTGATAATTCAATCAACCAGCGGAATGTGAAAAATCAGGTGATCAAGTATATTGGAGATCAGGAACTCAACGCCTGGATTTTATTAGGCGACAATGCTTATTCTGATGGCACTGATGCAGAGTTTCAGAGCAAATTTTTCAATATTTACAAAGATGATCTTCTAAAAAAATATCCGTTGTTTCCAACACCGGGCAATCACGATTACCACGATACCGATGTGACTTCGGCCAAAGCACAAGTGACTCACGAAACGGCTTATTATCAGAATTTTTCTATGCCGACAGAGGGAGAATCGGGCGGTGTCGCTTCTCATACTCAGGCTTTTTATTCTTTTGATTTGGGTAATATCCATTTCCTGTCCCTGGACTCTTATGGTAAAGAAGATCAGGCTTACCGGCTTTACGATACGCTTGGTCCTCAGGTCAACTGGATTAAAAAAGACCTTGCTGAAAACAAGAACAAAGGCTGGGTGATTGCTTACTGGCACCATCCACCGTATACGATGGGGTCACACAATTCAGATAAAGAAGAAGAGTTGGTCAAAATCCGGGAAAATTTTATCCGTATCCTGGAACGTTATGGCGTAGACCTGGTGTTGTGCGGGCACAGTCATGACTATGAAAGATCCAGATTGATGGCCGGACATTACGGACCAGAAGCCAGTTTTGACGCAGCAAAACACAACCTGAGCAGTTCTTCGGGCCGTTACGATGGTGGAAACAATGCGGCACCTTATGTGAAAGCTCAGGATGGCAAAGGAACTGTTTATGTGGTGAGCGGATCTGCAGGTAAACTAGGCGGCAAACAGAAGTCTTTTCCACATGATGCGATGTATTTCTCAGACGCAGATCATGGCGGAGCAAGCATGCTGGAGATTGAAGACAATCGCTTGGATTTGAAATGGATATGTGCTGACGGACAGATCCGGGATCAGTTTACGATGATGAAAAATGTCAATAAGCACCAGATCATTCAATTGAAAAAAGGAGAGAAAAAAACCTTAACGGCCTCCTTCATTGGTAAATATACGTGGAGTTCCTCTCCTTCTTCAGAGCGAAGTCTTATTGTTTCGCCCGATCAGGATCAAATCTATAGCGTAACAGATGAATTCAATGTTGTAAAGGATACTTTCGAGGTCCATGTATCAAAATAAACCGAAGAGAGTTATTCTGGGACTATTGCTGATGACCAGTCTGGCCATTGTTCTTGGATTAAAAAGAGCGCCGGATCAGACTGCATTAACCCATACGATAACTTATTTTAAAGAAAATTCGAGTGTATTTGCTGCTTCAGCTGATCGGCTGAAAGCCGCAATTGTATTGCTGGATGGGCGTGCAGAACAAACAGAGAAGGCTAAGCTGGCACTAAAAGACTGTAGATTGCAGTACAAGAGGATCGCATTCTTTTTGGATTATTTCTTTGAAAGTTCAGCAATGATTTATAACCGTCCGCCTAAAGTAGAGGTAGAGGAGCCTTATATGGAATACCAGGAGCCTTCAGGTCTTCAGGTGGTTGAAGCACTTTTGTATGCGGCGCAACCAGTTCAGCATAAAGAAGCCCTGCTGGCACAGGCCGAACTGATCAGCAGTTCTGCTGATGATCTGGGGACGTTGACCTACCAGTTTGAAGCAACTGACCGGGAGATTCTGGAGAGCATAGATTTGGAACTGGTCAGGGTAATGGCCTTGAGCATCTCTGGTTATGATGCACCGGAGCTGAAAAGCGGTATACAAGAAGCTCATCAATCATTGGTGGCTATTCACGAGGTTTTACAGCCTTTTTTAAACAATGACAAGGTTTCTGTAAGCCTCCTTCTGAATTTAGATAAAGCCATACAGTTTACCTCTGCTAATACAGTTTTTGATGCTTTTAACCGTATGGTTTTTCTTAAGGATTATGCCATACCTCTTCAGGAAGCGTTAAAAAAACTAAGGTCATTGCATAAGTTGTTGCTGTACAGCAAAAGTGCCCTGAATCCAGGAGCAAGACATCTTTTCGATAAAAGCGCTATTGATATTAAAAAGTTTCCTGCCACAAAATGGAAAAATACTCCGGAAATGACGGCGCTGGGCAAAAGCCTCTTCTTTGAAAAGACCTTGTCTGGAAACCTGAAGCGAAGCTGTGCCAGTTGCCATGAGCCAGGGAAATACTTTTCAGACGGTCTTAAAACCAGCCTGGCCTTTGATGGAATAGAACATGTACTTCGAAATGCCCCCACTTTATATTATGTGGGATACCAATATGCTCAGTTCTGGGATGGACGGGCAAAAAGTCTTCAGGAACAAGTTATAGAGGTGATCCGCAATCCGTTGGAAATGAATGCGGATACAGGGTGTGTTGTCCGGAATCTGCAGGACAAACCTGAATATGTAAAATCCTTTAAGCGGGTTTTCGGAAGTTATACTCCGATCCGTATAGATCAGGTTGCAGCGGCTTTATCGGCCTATATGCAAACACTTAAACCATTTAATTCAGCTTTTGACCAATATCTCAGTGGAAATTCCGGAGCGATGACAAAAGATCAGATAAAGGGTTTTAACCTTTTTATGGGTAAAGCACAGTGCGGTACCTGTCATTTTATCCCGCTTTTCAATGGACTGATCCCGCCTTTTTATAAAAGAACAGAGTTTGAAATTCTGGGTACACCTGGAAATGACGATCTGAAACATCCTCTGACGGATAAAGACCAGGGAAGGGCGGACTTCTTTTCCATCGAATATTATAATGGAGCTTTTAAAACACCGGGCCTGAGAAATGCAGCGATGACAGCTCCCTATATGCATAACGGTGTTTTTAAAGATCTGGAACAGGTAATGGATTTTTATAACAAAGGTGGCGGGGCCGGAGTCGGACTAGATTTGCCCTATCAAACACTTCCATCTAAACCTCTCGGTTTGACACCTGCAGAGATTAAAGAAATTATCGCCTTTATAGGGGCACTCACAGATCATAAATAGTTATTTGTATAAATTCTTAAAAAAAAGTTGATTATAATTAATGTATATTATATAAAAGAAATATAATTTTACATGATAAAATCAAATATTAACCTTTATATTATGAATTATGTATAAGTATAAGATTGATGAATTTCTGGAAAACCTTCCGGTAAAACTAAACAGGAATTTGGTTAGTGAAATTCCGAAGATTCTGAATATTTCCTACAATACATTTAGGAATTATTGTAAAATACCCTTGAGAAGTAAAAAAGACATTCCTTACAGCTGTGTCAGGAAACTGGAAATCCTCTTTGATATGAAAAACGGTGAACTATGCAATTTCCGCGTCTCAGGAGATCATTATATGGAAGTCGCCAAAAGAGCCTCCCTTAGAAGGAAGAGGAGAAAAATTGTAAATCCGGAAAAGAAGGAAACTGACCTGGAGGAGGTTGTGAATCCTGAAACTTAAACCGTTTTCCTTAACTCTATGACAGTGACCTCAGGCCAGATACCTATTCTGCCGGAAAAGCCCAAAAAGCCAAAACCCCGGTTAATGTTTAGGTATCGGCCATTTTCACTTTTAACACCGGCCTAGTGTGCATATCGGTATTTAACCGGGCTCCATTTGATACCAAAGGCTTCTATTCCAAACTGCATGCCATGTGTGTGGCCGGCGAGAGTGAGCTGAATCTTTGAGGGATTTTGTTTGACCTGTGCTTCCCAATGAGAAGGATCGTGGGAAAGAAGGATTTTGAAATCAGAGGGGCTTACATTTCTCAGTGCTTTCTGCAAATCTCCGCGTTCGCCAAAACCCAATCCCCAGTTCTCTACCCCGGCGAGAATGATTTTTTGCCCGTTTTTATAAATTTCTACATGTTCGTCAAGAAGGAGTCTATAGCCCATTTCAGCATGATAAGTTTTAAGTTGCTGCAGATTGGCACGTTTATTTTCTTCACTTTCCCATTTTACGTAATCTCCATAATCATGGTTGCCTAATACAGAGAACTGACCGTAAGGTGCTTTTATCTTAGAAAAATCATTCATCCAGGGCACAATTTCACTGGCCTTGTTGTTCACCAGATCTCCGGTAAATACAAATAGGTCAGATTTTTGGGCATTGATCAGTTCGATCCCTCTTTTAATCGCTTTTGGGTTATTGAAACTCCCGGCATGAACATCTGAAATCTGTGTAATGGTAAAGCCTTCAAAATTCTCCGGCAGATCGTCGAAAAATAAAGTATGTTTAATGACCCGGTAGGCATATTTTCCGCGGACCATTCCATAAACAAAGATCAGGATGGTAAGGATAAAGAGCATGGTCGAAAATTCAACCCAATGCAGGTTTCTCGGTTGCCCTGTAAACAGACGGGGCAGATCACCAGCCAGTAATGCGATTGTGAAAATAAGCTCACTGGTGAGCAGGATCAGGAAAGCATGTGTAGCGATTTTGAAAAAGTTGCCCATTCCATGACTGTTGATTCTTCGTATGGCGGCAATCAAGGAAAGTGTGGTTAAAGCAACAAGGAGCCAGAAACCCAGACTTAATAAAGGATGGTGGGTATAGGTTTCAAAACCGGAAAGTACATACCAGTTCATTAAAAAAAATAGAATGGCTATAAGGGCCAGGGGAAGAATGCTGAATTTTCGCTTCATGATGATCCAAAAGACAAAAGTACTGTATATATCTTTTATATTTATACCATGAATTACCTGGATATCATAGAGCAGATCAAAACCCATGTTGAAGAGGTGTTCCATAATGGCAAGGATGATAGGCTGTTCTATCATAATTTATCGCATACGGAGCAGGTGGTGAAACATATTGTCAAAATTGCAGGGCATTACCAGCTCAGTGATACAGACTTTTTTATTGTCGTTGCTGCAGGCTGGTTCCACGACATTGGTTATTTTACAGACTGTAAGCATCATGAGGAGGCCGGAATAGAGAAAGCCAGAGAATTTATGGGCAAATTCCAGTTGGACGAAGAGATTCTTACTGCTGTTGCTGGTTGCATTATGGCCACCCGAATGCCGCAAAAACCGGAAGGTTTGCTCCAGCAAATTATATGTGATGCCGATCTTTATCATTTGGGAACAGATAGTTTTAAAGAGAAAGACAAAGCGATGCATAAGGAGGCAGAGGCTTTTTATGGTCATGATATCGAGAAGGAGTTGTGGAGGAGGCAAACGATTAAATTTCTGGAAGCACATCACTATCACACCACCTATTGTATTGAGCATTTGGCCAAGGGAAAAGAAGAAAATCTTGCGGGTTTAAAAGACAAATCATTAAAATATCAACAAAAAATGAATACAGCTGTGCTGGATCAGACTGCTATAGTAAAGGGCGAAGAAAGTTCCGGAAAAAAAGATAAAAAGAAAAAGACAGACAGACCGGACAAAGGCATTGAAACGATGTTCAGGATCACAGCCGGAAATCATCAGCGCTTGAGTGATATGGCGGATAATAAGGCCCACATCATGATTTCTACCAATTCCATTATTTTGTCGGTGATCCTCAGTATCTTACTGCGTAAACTGGAAGATAATCCACACCTGATCGTTCCGACACTCATCCTGCTGGTTATTTGTGTAACCACTATGGTGTTTTCCATCTTGGCTACACGGCCAACCATTCCTTCCGGGAAGTTTACCGAGCAGGATGTGCGCTCACATAAAGTGAACCTTCTCTTCTTTGGCAATTTTTATGGGATGAGCCTGACGGACTACGAACGGGGCATGCAGGAAATGATGGAAGACCGGGATTTTCTTTACGGAAGCCTGATCCGGGATTTGCATGGACAAGGTGTGGTGCTTGGACGGAAATATCGTTTGCTCCGGATTGCATATAATGTATTTATGTTCGGGATCGTTGCCTCCGTTTTGGCATTTATAATTGCTATGGTATTCGTGGCTATGTAAAATATGATGGAAAACGATACTTTCTTTAACCGCGACCTCAGCTGGCTGGGCTTCAATGAAAGAGTGTTGATGGAGGCTGGCCGTGATCAGGTCCCTTTGCTGGAGCGGATTAAATTTTTGTCAATTTATTCATCCAATCTGGATGAATTTTACCGGGTCCGGATGCCTGTGCTGATGGCATTGGATACATTAACTACTGATAAGGAGAATGAAGAGGCCTACCGCACAGCGAAAGTAGAAATCAACCGCCAGCAGCACGAATTCGGCAGGGTGTTATCAGAAGATATCTTGCCTGAACTCCTGAAACAGAAGATCCATTGGATCTACAATCAGGAAATGCCATTAAAACTGAAAGAAGAGACAGGGAAAGTTTTCTTTAATGAAATACTGGCCGTACTTCGTCCGGTAAGGATAGATATAGAGGAAAAGGTTTTCTTTGCCCAGAACAACAAACTGTACCAGGTGGTAATCCTGGAAGATCCGCAGGGAAAGGAGAGGATCGAATTGGTCAATGTACCTTCTGACCAGCTGCCGCGTTTTTACCACTTTGAGGCAGATGGCCTGCGGTATGTGGTTTTTCTGGATGACATCATCAAAAAACATCTGGAGCATTTGTTTCCCAAAGACAAGATTACGGGAGTATTTAATGTGAAGATCACCAGAGATGCAGAACTTCGTCTGGAAGAGGAACTGGATTCGGATATGGCTGCCATGATAGAAAAAGAACTGGCCAAAAGAGATCTGGGACTGGCTACTCGTTTTTTATGTGAACCAGGTATTCCTCTACGCTGTCTGTACAGAATCATTTATGCGCTAAAACTGGAAAAGGCCTCCGTGGTGGAAGGCGGTGTTTACCATAACCTGAAAGACCTTGGAAGTTTTCCTCTGGAAGATAAAACACTGGAATATCCACGCAGAACAGCCTTAAATGCAGTGAATATTCCTCCGGGGAAAACACTGTTTGAACAGATTGCAGAACAAGATTTGCTGATCCATGTGCCTTATGAAAGTTACGATCCTGTCCTTCGGTTTTTTAATGAAGCGGCCCATGACCCGGCTGTAGAAGAAGTCTATTGTACTTTATACCGGGTGGCCAACCCTTCCAGAATTATACAGGCGTTGATCAGCGCTTCCCAAAATGGTAAAAAAGTAACCGCCATGCTGGAACTGAAAGCACGTTTTGATGAAGCCAATAACATCAAGTGGGCTGCACAGATGAAGGCTGCAGGAGTAAAAATCATTTACAGCAGCGTTTCCTTTAAGGTACATGCCAAGGTAGCGCTCCTGAAGCGCCGCGAAGGGGCAGATAAAAAATATCTTGGCCTGCTGGCCACCGGGAACTTAAATGAAAGTACAGCAAGATTCTATACCGATCATATCCTGCTCACAGCCGATGAGGCCATGCTCAAAGAACTGGAACTGTTATTCGGCTTTCTTGGTAAGAAGAAAAAAAGACCGGCAGAAGAAGATTTTATTGATTTTAAACACCTGCTTGTTGCGCAGTTTAACCTGCAAAGCTGTTTTTTAGCGCTGATTGATCAGGAAATAGAAAATGCTTCAAAAGGACTTTCGTCGGGCATTACCATTAAACTCAATAACCTGGAGGAAAGAGTACTGATCGCCAGGTTGTATGAAGCCTCACGTGCAGGAGTAAAGGTACGGTTGCTGGTGCGCTCCATTTGCTGTCTCATTCCGGGAGTTAAGGGGCAAAGTGAACACATTCAGGTCAGACGTATTGTAGACCGCTACCTGGAGCATGGGAGAGTATTTATTTTTCATAACCAGGGCGATGAAAAAGCCTTTTTGGGTTCTGCAGACTGGATGAACCGGAATATATACAGCCGTATTGAAGTCTGTTTCCCGGTGTATGAACCAAAATTGAAGAAAGACCTGATCGATATTTTGAACCTGCAATTGGCAGACAATGTACAAGCGGTGGAGCTCAATGACCATCTGCAAAATATTCCCGTAACTGGTAAGCCGGAAATCCGGTCGCAGGAGGCTATTTATACCTTTATTGAAACAAATTTGATCAAAACATCTCCTCATGAAGAAATTTTATAAAGCAGTTATCTGGGTCTTGCCTTTATTTGCACTTTTGGTGTTTTATGCCTGTAAACCTGTACAGGTAAAATACACCAGTCCAAAAGGCTATGATCTGAACAACCCGGAAAAATTTAATATGCCGGAAAGCTTGCTGGAAATAAGCGGAATTGCTTTCCAGAAGGGTGATGCTAAAACTATATATTCCATTCAGGACGAAGATGGCAAACTCTTTAAACAAACCTGGGGTGTCAAAAAGCAGACGAACGTCCATTTTGCTTCTAAAGGGGATTATGAAGATCTGGCCATCTTAAAGGAAACGGTTTTTGTGCTCAAAAGTAATGGCAGTATTTATGTTTTTCCCTTGGGAGAAATCTATAAAAAAGAAACTGATCAGGTAAAGCAATGGAAAAAAATACTGCCTAAGGGAGAATATGAGAGTTTGTACGCCGATGAAGCCAGCAATAAACTTTATGCCATTACCAAAAACAGCGATGAGGACCACAAGAGCAGACAATCTACTGGTTATATCTTTAACTATTATCCTGCCGACGGTAACCTTAAACTGGCCGGGGACTTTAAAATAGATTCCAAACAAATTGAAGCATTTGGTACACCGATTAAATCGGGTCTTAAAGCCTCTGCACTGGCAAAGAATCCGCGGACCAATGAATGGTATATTCTGTCATCTGTACAAAAAATGCTGGTGATCACGACTCCAGACTGGAAAGTGAAGGAGGTGCACAAGATCAGCCCTTCCAAATTTAATCAACCTGAGGGTATTGCTTTCGACAAAGATTTTAACCTTTATATTTCCAACGAGGGAGATGAGATTACCCCGGGAAATATTCTTAAATTTAAATACAGGCCCTCTAAATAAAACTTTCTCATGAATAAGCAATTGTTCCCTTTGCTGTTGTTATTATCCCTGTTTCAGACAGCACTGGCACAACGCGCAGATACCATTTACTCCAGAGTGATCCTTATTGGAGATGCCGGGGAAATAGATCAGCAACAAAGTGCCGTACTCCGGCACGCCGCAGGCAGCATTTTGAAAGGCAAAACCACGGTGATGTACCTGGGTGATAATATATATCCGAAAGGAATGGGCTTACCAGGCAGCAAGGAGGAGGAACAGACGAAAAAGATTCTGCAATCCCAATATCAGCCCATGCGCGAAAGGGGTGCACCAGTTTACTTCATCCCAGGTAATCATGACTGGGACAAAATGGGACCAGACGGACTGGCGAAGATCAAAAGGCAATGGGAATTCCTGGAAGAGCAAAAAGACAGCTTGCTGCAGTTGATTCCCCGCAATGGTTGTCCAGATCCGGTCGAAATTCCTATTTCTCCAGAAGTGACGATCATCGCCTTTGACAGCGAGTGGTGGCTGTTTCCTTATGCAAAAGACAATCCCGAAGCAGAATGTGACTGTACCAGTAAAGATGCAATTCTAATGCGGCTGCAGGAACTTCTGGATAAGAACAGAAATAAGGTGATCCTGCTGGCTTCTCATCACCCCTTTAAAACCTATGGTACCCATGGAGGCTACTATTCACTGAAAGACCATTTGTTTCCTTTTACCGCATTGAACCATAACCTGTATATCCCAATGCCGGTTGTAGGATCATTGTATCCTTTTCTGCGTTCCACTTTCCCCACACCTGAAGATACAGGAAATCCTTTATACAGGGATATGGTTAAAAGAATTAACCAGGTTTTTGAAGGCTTTCCTAATGTGATCCGTGTTGCGGGACACGAACATGGCCTGCAATTTATAAAGGATAAAACCATACAAGTGGTCAGCGGAGCAGGGGCAAAACACAGTTATGCCGTGAAAGGTAAACATTCCTTATACGCCAATGCCCGGCAGGGCTATGTAATGGTTGATGAACTATCGGGTAAAAGAATGAAATTCACTTATTTTATAGATACCGATACAGGTGTAGCGCAGGCCTTCAGTTATATACAACCCTATGCAGGGGTAACAGCGCAGCAGGTTGCACAAGTCAGGCCACTGCAAGGAGATAGTGCCATTACAGCATTAAAACCCGGGTATGACAGCGTTGGTCATTTTCACCGCTTTTTGTTTGGCGAAAACTATCGTAAAGAATGGGCACAGGAAACCCGTTTGCCAGTGATCCGCCTTTCGGAAATCCATGGGGGGTTAACACCCGAAAAAATGGGAGGAGGGTTCCAAACCAAATCTCTGCGCCTTAAGGATAAAAATGGAAAGGAATATGTACTTCGGGGCGTAGAGAAAAGCCCGGAAAAAATACTGCCTGAAGATATGCGGGAAACCTTTGCCAGGGACTGGGTGGACGATGCTATGAGCGCGCAACATCCTTTTTCGGCATTAATTGTTCCGCCGCTGGCAGCAGCAGCAGGCGTACCTCATGCCAACCCGATTATAGGCGTTGTCTCTGCTGATCCAAACCTTGGTAAATACAACAGCTTATTTGCGAATAAGGTTTGTTTGCTGGAAGAAAGGGAGCCTGAAGGACCTTCGGACAATACGCCTAAAATGATCCGGAATATGGTGAAGGACAATGATTATAATGTAGATGCCAGGGCCTTTCTGAAAGCCAGGCTGCTGGATTTATTAATTGGCGACTGGGACCGGCACAGCGACCAGTGGCGCTGGTATGGAGAAAAAAAGGGGGATGATGAAATTTATGCACCTGTTCCCCGGGACAGGGATCAGGTATTTTATACCAACCAGGGCGTATTGCCCTATTTGGCAGCCCGTTCCTGGCTGGCCCCTAACCTTCAGGGCTTTGGTGGTGAAATTAAAGATATACGCTATTCTTTGTGGAAGAGCATGTTCCTGGACAGGTATCCAGCCGCTCAGATCAGTCATGCAGAATGGACTGCAATTGTAGAAGATTTTGTGAAAGCAGAAACGGATGAAGTATTGGAGGCAGGCTTGAAACGCTTGCCCGGATCGGCCTATAAACTACGGCATGAGGTGCTTTTGCAGCAGCTCAAAGACAGAAGGGCAAGTATTCCTGCAGAAATGGAAAAGTATTACCGTTTTAAAAATAAGATTGTAGATATACATACAACTGCAAAGAATGAATTGGTTCATATCAATGGAACACCCGACAAGGGCATGCAGGTCATCATTAACAAAGTAAGTAAAAAAGGAAATATCCAGGATACTTTAATGAACAAGATCTATAGTCCGGATATTACCAAAGAAATTCGTTTGTATGTTGGAGGAGGTGATGATAAGATCGTACTGAATAATGGAACCTCTTCAATCAAATTAAGAATGGTAGACAGCACAGGAAACAAAACGGTAGAAGTTGTACAGGCCAAAAGAAAAGTGTTGCTGTATGACCGGGGCACTCAACTCAAGCTTATGGGCGACAGCTCCAGGCTCAGGTTGAAATTGTCCACAGATAGTGCAAATACCGCTTACATGACCACTAACCTGATGAATGTAACCATGCCTCTGGTCACTATAGACATTAACCCGGATGATGGTTTTCTTTTGGGCGCTGGTTTTAGAAGAACCCACCAGGAGGGATTTAGAAAGCGTCCTTACAACGATGTACAAGAGTTCTTTGTAAGCCATTCCTTTTCTACCAAAGCCTTTAAGATCAAATATAGCGGAGAATGGATCAAGGCTCTTGGTGATGCAGATTTTCTTGTCAAAGCAGCCGTCAATGCACCAGAAAATTCAGTAAACTTTTATGGAAGGGGCAATGAAACCGTATTTGATAAAACGGGAGACTATAAAACCTTTTATCGTGCCCGGTTCAGTACCTATGAAATAGACCCGGCACTTCGCTGGCGTTCTTTAGCCGGAATGAGTATAAGTGTTGGTCCATCTTTCCAGTTTTACAGGTATAATGCCGAAGACAACACCGGTCGTTTTATAAGCCAGCCATCAGGAATTGGCTCTTATGACAGCCTGATTGTAGACAAGGACAAGCTTTATACCGGATTAGTTGCTAATTTTACCAATGATAAAAGAAGTAATAAGATTTTGCCGGTGTGGGGGAGCTATGTAAATATCAAGGTGCAAGGCTATACGGGTTTAAACAGTTATTCAAAGTCATTTGTACAGATTATTCCTGAAGTGGCACTGTATAAAAGCTTCAACACAAAGGGAACCATTGTATTAGCGGAGCGCTTTGGTGGTGGTGTTACGTTTGGTAAAACAGCGTTTTATCAGAGTTTATTCCTTGGCGGACAAGGGAATTTATATGGTTTCAGACAAAACAGATTTGCCGGACAGCATATGGCCTATAATAACCTTGAGCTCCGGGCTAAAATTGGAGATTTTGCCAGTTATCTGGTGCCCGGTCAGATCGGTCTGATTGGTTTTTATGATATAGGACGGGTTTGGGAAGACGGGGAAAGCTCTGACAAATGGCATAGTGGTGTTGGAGGCGGATTGTATGCAACAGCTTCCCATTATGCCATCGTAAAATTTATCATGGGCTACTCTACAGAAGGGTGGTACCCAAGTATTAATCTTGGAATGCGTTTTTAATTAAATATAAAGATAATGCAGGCAATTACGCTAGATCTTAATCAATCCAGATACGGACTCTCTTATGAAACAGGAGCCCGTATAGCATTTTCGCTGGGGCCTTTTATTGATTATGTGATCAAAAAAACACAAACGGAAGAAACGGCGAAGGTGGCCTTCTATCGTTATATGCTGGATAAATTTAAAGATCGGCCGGAACTGAGACAGCCCATTGAGTCAGAAGACGCAGCGAAATATGCAGATCTGTTTGAACTCATCTATACGGCTTCTTCTCCATTGCTTTCCGATGAAAAGGGACAACTCTGGGCATTAAGCAGACCCGTTTCGCCTTGCTTTTATTTTGGTACGGATACTTTTTACAATGTACTTCTGGACCAGCATACTGGCAAGATAAAAGAAGGTATGAAATTACCCGATGCCGAAGATATGAAGATCAGTATCATGACTACATTTTATAACCTGGTGCTGGCTAAATTCTATGACCTGACTTTAACTTCAGGGCAGTTTACCATTAAATCTATTCAGGACCCTGAAACCAAACTGCTAAAGTATTACCGGCTGGACGTGGACACACGCTGTCTCTTATACACATCTGACGCTGCCGACGAACGTAAAAAGGGGTGGGGGGGGGGGGGGGGGGGGGGGGGGGGGGGGGGGGGGGGGGGGGGGGGGGGGGGGGGGGGGGGGGGGGGGGGGGGGGGGGGGGGGGGGGGGGGGGGGGGGGGGGGGGGGGG
>NZ_JAELTV010001079.1 GCF_016429005.1 Pedobacter sp. ASV19 | reverse complement strand
AAATCTGTGAATGCTTTGAGTTTCGCATTACCGTACAATCCACAAGATTATGAGTTTATAGGTGTACAGACTGTAAACACGAAACAAATGGAGAACCTGACTTATGACAGGTTACATACCAATGGCGTTAAGGCTTTATATCCAACTTTTGTGAACCTGGGTGATAAGGAAGCGCTGAGTGGCAGTTCGGATATTTTTACCATTAAGTTCAAAGCCAAACGCAAGCTTAAGTTTGACCTGAAGGCTTTAGATGGCATTTTGGTGGATAAAAACCTGAATACAGTGAGCTTTTAGTATTTACACTTTACTCCTTTAAGCCGCCTCATCAATCAACGATGAGGCGGCTTTTTTTTAGGTCAGCAGCATCAGGTTAATATCTTACCGAACTGGGTTAAAATCCGGTCAATTGTTAACACATCAATAAGGATATTTATATTAATGAACCAGTAATCCACTATATTAACCCTAATTTTTATTCTGCTTATATAAATGGGGAC
>NZ_JAELTV010001078.1 GCF_016429005.1 Pedobacter sp. ASV19 | reverse complement strand
CCCCCCCCCCCCCCCCCCCCCCCCCCCCCCCCCCCCCCCCCCCCCCCCTTTTTTAATGATACGCCCACCACCCACAACTACACCGGCTAACGTTCGTCGGCAGCGTCAGATGTGTATAAGAGACAGCTCTAGAGCCTCGACTCCAGCTTCGATTTTATAATCTCTTTCTTTCTCGGTTATTGGGATAAACCAGTAGCAGTTTATTTTTTGGTCATTAAATTCAAAGTTTCCTAGTTCTCTTCCATCTAAATATGGCAATGAAATAAAACCGTGGTCGCATTTTGAATTGTCTAGCCAGGACTGCCCAATGTTAACTGTGTGGTGTAAATCTAGTGGTCTGCTGTTTCTATGATAGGAAGCGCAAACAGTTAAAAGCTCAACTAATATCTCATCTGTCTCTTATACACATCTGACGCTGCCGACGAACGTTAGCCGGTGTAGATGTGGGGGGGGGGGGGGGGAGTGGGAGGGGGGGGGGGGGGGGGGGGGGGGGGGGG
>NZ_JAELTV010001077.1 GCF_016429005.1 Pedobacter sp. ASV19 | reverse complement strand
CAGAAATCATGATGCAGGAATCAGAAAGGAAAAGGATTGCCAATGATCTTCATGATAGCCTTGGACCATTGCTCTCAGCGGTAAAACTGAATATACAAAGTATAGATATACAAGAATCCGAGGATAGCCGAATCATCCACAAAGCAGGGCAGCACATCGACGAAATTATTAAAAGCCTGAGAGAAATATCCTACAATCTAATGCCCAATACCCTAAACAGAAAAGGGCTTACCGATGCTATTGAAGAATATCTTTACCGTTGCAGCTCAATCCACGGGCTCAAGATTAAATTCCATGGACCCGGACTCGAAAAAGTTACGACTGAAAATGAAGTCCACTTATTCAGAATCATACAGGAAACAGTACACAATGCTGTTAAACATGCTAAAGCTACACTTCTACAAATCTATACAGTTGAAAAGCCAGAGGAACTGGTACTCTACATCAAAGACAACGGAGTTGGCTTTGAGCTGGAAGAAGTGCAAAAGAGCTCTGCAG
>NZ_JAELTV010001076.1 GCF_016429005.1 Pedobacter sp. ASV19 | reverse complement strand
TTTCACCGCTTTTGATATAGAAGCTTCAATCCGGAAAAATACAATTGGTCTTTAGGCGGGATGTACGGTTATTATGATCTTTTGCTTGACCTCGACGCTGAAAAGGCCGTTAGCCTGGCACAAGAAATGAGTAAGATCAAGCAGGATGGTACTGAAACCTGGGTAAATTATGTGAAGGTTGGCCAAATGTTTTAGAGATAAAAAAACTGATCGGACAGAAAAAAGGAACAGAAGCACTGGCCATAATTGGTGCAATTAAAATTCCTGGATATTTTAGTTTTAAAAATACACTGGCCTTTTTAAACGCCAAAGCCATTGAAATTTCGAGTAATTCTGGTGCAGCGTATGATAAATTTAAGGGGCAAGCCGTTGACTATGTTGGGATCAATATTGTTCTGAACCAAAACGACTATGTAATTCCGTTTATGAAAACAACTAAATATAGTTTTACGCCATTGGAGGAAGTTGAGGGCAGGTTAAAAGGTAATCTGGATAATAG
>NZ_JAELTV010001075.1 GCF_016429005.1 Pedobacter sp. ASV19 | reverse complement strand
GCGGCGAAACTGTAAAGGATAGAGTATTTATTTCTTTAATAGGATATGGCGCAAAAGGCGTAAAAGATATACGTTCTGGTTATTTAAGTTCTTACGCAGATGAACCTTTGAGAGTCGAGAAGTACACAAAGAAAGTCAGTGACGGCGATGGAGGTTTTTTAGAAATGAATATTGAAATGCCGATTTTTTTAGAACCAGCATCTACAGGTATTACACCAATGGCAGAAGCATTTTCATTTTCTGAGCAACTCATAGAGAAATGGATTCTTAAAAAAAATGATAATCCAGTGCCTGTAATAATTAACGTAACAGATGGTAAGCCAGATACAGGAAAAAAGGAACTTAATGAAGCTGAAATTGCAAACACCATTGCCACTGCTAATTCAATTTTAAATATTGAAACACTTGATGGTAATCCTCTTATTTTCAATGTACACATTTCAAAAAGCCATAACGAAATTCAATTTCCGTCTAGTCGCAGTGAAATTGGAACCTGTCTC
>NZ_JAELTV010001074.1 GCF_016429005.1 Pedobacter sp. ASV19 | reverse complement strand
GCTCGGAGATGTGTATAAGAGACAGGTACTATGTCCAACTTTGCCGGGTTGCTTATAAAAAACTTGGTGATGAAGCACTGGTTGAAGAGTTAGTGCAGGATGTTTTCCTAAACCTGTGGGTTAAACGTAAAAGCCTGGATACTGAAGGTAATTTACAAGCATATTTATATGCTACTCTAAGGAATAAAGCCTTGAGCGAACTCCGTAACCGTCTTTTAAGATCACAGCATTATATAAATGTGAGAGAGGAGAGGGATATGTTTTCTGTCAATATCGAGGATGATTATGTAGCGAGGGAAACGGAACTTAAAATCAAAAAAATTGTAGACAGTTTGCCACCGCAGTGTCGTGAAGCTTTTATTTTATCACGTGAAGAACAGCTTTCCTATAAAGCGATCGCAGAAAGGATGAATATTTCTGTTAATACAGTGGAAAAGCATGTTGGTAAAGCATTGAAAAAGCTTAGAACGGAATTTAAGGACTACAATACACCTGTAATT
>NZ_JAELTV010001073.1 GCF_016429005.1 Pedobacter sp. ASV19 | reverse complement strand
CCACACTGAAATTACAGCGTAAAATGCCCCCCTTAGGCTATTAGAGGCCTTATAATGAATTCAGCAAGTCTATAATTGGGAAGAAATTCCAGAATATGGAAAGAAAAGAAATCCGTTGATTAGCCAATACTAAGCTCAGGGCGTTTTCTCTTTATGAATCGTTTTTCGCTGAAGGTAAGTCTATCATAGCCTTTTACACTAATGAGAAAAATCAACATCTGATAAAATAGTATCCCGTAATTAGTTTCTCCGAAAATTCCGAATTCGGTAAATGAATTGATCATAACAGGAATAATGATCCCAAGTAACATTAGTTTTTTCTCCCCCGATTCCTTTAAAAACCCCTTTATTGTGCAAGTTAGCTGAATAATTGCCATCGTAAAACCAACAAAGCCCAGATTCATCAATACCTGCATAAAGGCTGTCTCTTATACACATCT
>NZ_JAELTV010001072.1 GCF_016429005.1 Pedobacter sp. ASV19 | reverse complement strand
ATTTTAAAGTGTCTTTTTCTGTTGATAGCTGACTTTTTAACTGTTGATATTCTTTGGTCTGGCTATAGCATTCATCAGGAAATAAGAAAAATATAAAAAACAGGAAGTATAGGTAAGGGTAGGCGCGCTTTGGGGACTTCATGGTCAAATTTACAATATTCGGCAATTAATATGCCTGCTTTACGACGTTTTCAAGCACAGGCTGAGTTTGAGGCCAGTACCTTCGGCAAAACAATGTTAAAACAAAATACCATTATGAAAACAATAAAAACTTATACCAAATTATTTACAGGCCTGGCCGTTGTGGCAGCATCCTTAGGTTTCTCTTCATGTAAAAAAAAACACCATCGATCCTTCGGGGCAATTTAATATTAAAGTTGTCAATGCCGCATCAACGTCCCTGTCTCTTATACACATCTGACGCTGCCGACGAACGTTAGCCGGTGGAGATGGGGGTGGGGGGCGGGGGAGTGGGGGGGGGGGGGGGGGGGGGGGGGGGGG
>NZ_JAELTV010001071.1 GCF_016429005.1 Pedobacter sp. ASV19 | reverse complement strand
GGGGAATCTCATGTATATGTATTTAAATATTGGTATAAATATATCTATATATCATTGTTATAGGGGAGCTGGGGGTATCTAATGAGTACAAATGTTTTTTTCGGACTACTTTCTTTGATCTTTCTGTGAAAATTTCCTTAGCCTAGCTTTTTGCATAAGTGGTTTAAAACTTGGTGACTTCAAGGATTTAACTATAACTATTTTAATGAAATTTTGACTTATTTGTGTTTTTGAATAATATGGAGATGTGCTAGATTCGTTTTCTCTTATGACTATTACAGTAGTGCCTATTTTTAAGAAGGAAGTTAACTCAGATGAACATCTCCATCATGTAATGTATGGCAGGTTGCAGCGGTTTGCTGATGAATTAAAGCAGGTTCATTTGAAGTCTCTTCAAACTGCTGAGCCTTTATATGATGACGTTGTAATTTACATCAGTTATAACAACAAGTACGGCGTTTTGTGGAAGGTGGTTAATGATGTTTCGCCAGAGGTTTCTGAC
>NZ_JAELTV010001070.1 GCF_016429005.1 Pedobacter sp. ASV19 | reverse complement strand
ATCATATCCATATCGGCCATCAGCGCAGAAAATGGCTGTCTCAAGTCATGTGCTAATACAGAAATTAGCATTTTGCTAAAGCTGTTTGAAACACCCTGTTCCTTTATCGTCATTAATGATAACAATTGCCCTAATGTGATATCATACATATATCCTGGCATAAATATCCTGTGTAATTTCCCTTCCAAATCTGCTAAGATGTGACCTGATTTCATCAAAGATCATGTCGAATTTAACAACAACGATCGAAGACACACCTGCCTGAATAATCAAATCCCAGGTGCGTTTTCTGTCATATTTTTAAAATCTTAAACTCAGTACGCCTATTGGCCTGATGTTCCGCTTCTGAGCATTTCGCCCCATTAGAACAACGGTTTAACAATTGTGTTTCACCGTATCCTTTAGCCGTCATTCGGATTCGGGCTATACCCCTGCTTACCAAATAATTTACTTCAGAACGTGCCCTGCGTTGAGACAGATCCAAGTTATATATATCTACCCC
>NZ_JAELTV010000106.1 GCF_016429005.1 Pedobacter sp. ASV19 | reverse complement strand
CCCCCCCCCCCCCCCCCCCCCCCCCCCCCCCCCCCCCCCCCCCCCCCCCCCCCCCCCCCCCCCCCCCCCCCCCCCCCCCCCCCCCCCCCCCCCCCCCCCCCCCCCCCCCCCCTTTTAATGATCCGGCCCCCACCGAGATCTACACCGGCTAACGTTCGTCGGCAGCGTCAGATGTGTATAAGAGACAGCCATTTATCCTGAAGATGGCCAACGACATCTATCTTTCCTCTCTTTCCATTGAACGAAGCAATATTCTATCATTTTATAATACTCAGTTCTTTAGTTAATCGAATATCTGCTGAAGAAGCTCCTATTTGTATTTGATAATCTCCGGGTTCAACAATAAAATCATTTTTCGCTTCATCAAAAAATTTCAAGTCATCGGCTTTTAATTTTATTTTAACTATTTTGCTTGCGCCTTTTTTAATAAAGATGCGTTGAAAACCCCTCAAACTTTTATTAGGTTGCATTTCGGCAGAATGTAGTTTTTTTGTGTAAAGTTGTACAACCTCATCGCCATCATAACTACCTGTATTTTTAACAGTAACCTGCACCAAAATAGAATCGGTTTTACGAATCTGGCTTTTACTTAATTGAAGATTACTGTACTTAAACGAAGTATAACTTAAACCATAACCAAAAGGAAATAGAGCTTCTCCTTTGAAATAACGATAGGTCCTATTTGCCATGCTATAATTTTCAAAATCAGGCAAATCAGCAAGCGATTTGTAATAAGTAATTGGCAAGCGACCCGCAGGATTGTATTTACCAAACAGCACATCGGCCACAGCATCGCCACCTTCTTGTCCGGGATACCAGGCTTGTACAATAGCCGGTATATTTTGCTTTTCCCAATTTATAGCCAATGCGGATCCGCTGGTAAGTACCAAAACTATTGGTTTTCCGGTAGCTTTTAATTCTTTCAGCAAAAGAGTTTGTTCTTTTGGTAAATCTATATTGGTGCGGTCTCCCCGATCAAAACCATCTGTCACCATTCCCGATTCTTCTGATTCTAAATTTGAAGAAATTCCCATATAGGCAATTATCACATCGGCCTGTTTTGCAACAGAGATTGCCTCATCGTGCAGTTTTTGTTTTGCAGCATCTGACACATCTTTATGTTGAATAAGATTGTATGGGTTATTTTTATTTTCGGTGTAGTTATCATAAGGGCTTATGCCTTCTGCTGAAACAATTTTTTCTTTACCAATCGCATTGATAATTCCTTGTAAAAAAGTAACCGTTTGAGAAGGCAAGCCGTGATAATTACCCAGCAAAACATCCTCACGATTGATGTAAGGACCTATTACAGCCACCTTTTGCAATTTCGATTTCGAAAGTGGAAGTAGTTGATTATTTTTTAGCAACACAATTGATTTGTCAGCAATAATTCTTGCCAGCTTTCTTGCATTTTCTTTATCAAAATCATTGGGTCCGATACTTGAGTATGGCACTAAGCTATCAGCATCAAACAAACCCAATTTCATTCTTGCCATAAATAAACGAGTTACAGCAATATCGATTTCTTTTTCGGTGATATGTCCTTTCTCAACAGCAATTTTTAAATTAGGAACATACTCGTCTCCGCAGGTCAAATCGCAACCTGCCTTTACAGCCGCAGCACACGCAAGTGCCTTATCTTCGATATATTTATGACCATCGTAAATATTGCTTATAGCACCACAATCCGATACTACATAGCCATTGAAGCCCCATTTTTTTCGTAGAATATCCGTCAATAAAAAACTATCTGCACATAGCGGAATTCCTCTAAATGCATTATAAGCACCCATTATCGACCAAGCATGGCCATCTTGAATAGCTGCCTTAAATGCCGGCAAATAGGTTTCGAACAAATCGCGGTTACTTGTTTCTGCATCAAATTTATGGCGAAGAACTTCCGGACCACTATGAACGGCATAATGTTTTGGCGTAGCAATGGCTTTGAAATATCTTTTGTCATTTCCCTGAATACCTGTAATAAAAGCAACAGCGGTACAAGAAGTCAGATAAGGATCTTCCCCATAAGTTTCTTGTCCTCTTCCCCAACGAGGGTCTCTAAAGATATTAATATTTGGCGACCAAAAACTTAAACCGGGTAAACCTCCAAAATGATTTGTCACTTTATTTATTAGACTATTATAATATTTCGCACGGCCTTCTGTAGAAATAATATCAGCTTCCGTATGAATTAATGCCGGCTCCCAAGTAGCAGCCATCCCAATTGCCTGGGGAAAGCTGGTAGCTTCACCGTCAAAACCTATTCCGTGCAACGCTTCATTCCACCAAGTATAGGCTGGTACTCCAAGCCGGGTAATAGCTGGTGAAAGATATTGCATCTGCGAAATCTTTTCTTCTAATGTCATTTGTGAAACTAATGTAGCCACGCGCTGCGCAAAAGGAATACGGCTGTCGTATAAATTACTTTTCTCTTGAGCTTGTGTTTTGGCAAGAAGAAACAAAAGTATTAATAACAAAGCTGTGCACTTCTTTGTTATTTTGATTGAACATTTAATCCGTTGCATATATTTTTTTTATAAATTGACAAATATTAATATCTTAATTTATCAACGACTATTCTTAAATTGGTTTTAAATTCTTGAGCTGTTACGTGATGCGACTAATAAATTTATTATTCACATTTTACCTTAGCTCCGCACTTTCTGGATAAGGTCTAATTTCAACTGCATTTAACAAGGCCCCATTTTCTGTTTGCCTTAAACCAAATACGAGGACATTTTTCTTCTTTTTCCCAAAGTTTAACCAGCACTCCGGTAAATAAAACTCGCGTTGCGGGCCTGCTTCCCAGTGGCGGCCAATATTATGTCCGTTTAACCACATATAACCATTACCAGAGGTATTGATCCTGGCCAACCAGGGCATCCATATTTTAGGATCCTTTTCCGGCAAATCGAATTCTATCCTATACCAGGTAAACAGACCAGTTTGTTTGTCGTGTGGCTGTACGCCATTCCCCTTGCGTGGAATTTCGTTCAGTTGATTTAACGCTACCTTTTCCCATTTTGACGCCGAAAAAGACAGTTGGGTAAAGCCTTGTGTAATACCTGCCATATCTGTAGCGCATTCCCATGTTAAGGGATGAGTAAGTATTGTATCCGACGTTGAAAGACCTGCTTGTCTGATACCGGCCAGCTCTTCCATAGGTACATAGCCATGTGCATGCCCTAAATTCTCATAGACAACCGTGATCTCATTTTCGCCTTCTTTCAGTAAACCTGTTACATCAAAGCGGTTATCATATTCATTAGGGCGGATTCGATCGTATGCACCGCGGGTAACCCAGGTTTGTGCATCTGCCTGAGCTGGAAAAAGTCTCTTCGCGGGTTTACCGTTAACGGAAGCCGAAACGATATCACGGGTGAACATATTAAAAATCAATCTGTTCTCTTTAACGATATCAGCAGCACTTAATACCACCTCAGAACGGTACAAACTGTAACGAAAATCATTAATTCCCAAATCAGTCAAGGATGCGTCTTGAGGAAGCGGCTTCCATTTGGCTTCCTTCAAAGGATCATCAGAACGTACAGCACTTGTAATACGAATTGGTGGTGCGGTTATGGCTGGTCGATTGGGTTGCTCCGCTTCCATACGGCACCACTTGCCTTGTTCCGGCTTGGCCCCAGGGGGAATTACCAGCACTTGTGCCCCCAGGTCCGGAAGATTAAAGTCAATAGAAAAGGGTGCTGTTTCTAAAGTTCCTGAAGTCATTCCTTCAGCCGCTTTGATCAGTACTTTTTTACCGTTCTGATCGATATTGTACATAGGCTCTGTGGATATTGCCATTTTGCCCGGTACCACAGTTACGCGGCCTTTCATAGGTTTGTCGGGATCAGTATTGTGCAAAAAGACAAACTTAGTTCCGTCAGGCGCTATACGCATCCCACCAAAAAGCTTTTCAGGTGCATTCTGCAATTGGCAAGGGCCACCAACAGATCTTACCAGTTTAGCGCCGTATTCATTGATGAATTTCCCAAGGGCTTTGGCCACAAAATATTTAGGACTCGTTGCCCCACTTTCCCTAATCGCCGCATTATAGTCATAACTGGTGGTCATACCCCGTGCCCCCCAGCCGGCAAAATGCGTCCCGCCAAAAAACATATAGTAATTGATTCCGGTGCCACCCCCAAGTATACTCATTAGACCAAGTGCTCTAAAGTGCCGTGCATCCGAAGGATGTTCTTCGCTCAGCGTTCCGGTAACCAAAGAAAACCAGCCACCCTGCAATTCCGTTACAAATCCTGGCGCATCACTTTGTGTTCTACGGAGATCTACCATACGACGGGCGCAGCTGGGTGCATCTGTTAAACCAACATAATAGTTATCACAGTCAAATACCTGTGATAATTCAGGATCTTTACTCGCCCTGGTCTGACTGGTTAAACAGGTAAACAAAGGCACATCAATGCCGTTGTTTTTATAGGCATGATACAAAGCCTTTAGGAAAGTTTCTTTGTCTTTGGTCCCATGAGCATCATATTCGTTTTCGATCTGGAACAGGACAATTCCTTTTTGGCCTTTCTTCTTCCGGGTAATCTGTTCTGAAGCTAAGGCTTTAGAAACCGCATTATACCAATGAACAGACCACTTAATATGTTCAGGATCGGCGCTGCGCAGCCACAAACCTCCTTTACCGGGACCAAACTTAGCCAGCCAGCGTGGATAACCTCCACCAGACCATTCTGCACAAAGAAAAGGTCCGGGACGGACAATAGTATAGAGTCCAAATTCTTCCTGGGCCATTTTTAACCAGGCCTTTAAATCTTTGAAATCAAGGTGAGAATAATCATCGATACTGCTCGGCATACTGCGTTCATGCCAGTTCCAGGGAATGTAGGTTTCTACGGTATTAAAACCTGCTTCTTTGATTTTCCTGAAACGGTCGCGCCATAATTCCTGTGGACAACGGAAGTAATGAAATGCTGCGCTGTAAATAAATACATCTTTTCCTTCAATAGTCATACATGAACCATCATACCTGATGCGGTCGGGATGTGAGAAATGCTTTGTCGTATCAGACTTTAAGGACAAGCTTAACGGACCTGCCAAACAAGCATCAACCGCTATACATAATAGCAGAAGAGCAGTGAAAATATTTTTCCTCATTTTACAATAAAAACCTAAATAAATACAGATAACAATTTGTGTGTGTGTTGTTAACAGTTTCGAATTTACCTGTTTTCAACTTTCTTTGTTAATGCTATTTTGACCAATACCAACGGTATTTTTGCTTAGTACCCCTACCCACCAATCACCTGAAAATTGTTAATCAAAGGAGCAGCACCCGCTTTGAGGATCACCAACCTTACAGCATCCGCTACAGGGAACTTAAGATCTCTTGCCGACACCCTTCCTGCTAAAATAATTCGTTTGTATCCAATTTTTTGACCTGAAAAAACAGGAGTCCATTTTCCATTTACTCTACATTCGATACCATATGATTCTACACGCTGGCCCAGGGGAATGTATTCCTGCAATATGAATCCATCAATTTTTTGTGGCTTTCCTAGTTCAATTTCAATGGTTGCTGTTGTTACGCCATCGTTAGTAGCAAAATAGGTATCATAGTTGTTATCATTCACTTTGTCGGCCGCATACTTTGAACTGTTGCCTCTGCATCCGGTTAACGATTTTGCCTTCTTGAACAGTGCAGGGTTTTGATGGTGCAACTGATCGACCCACTTTTTGAGGGCTTTTAACGTTTGAACAGTAGCCTGGTCAATAAGTCCGTCACTATTGGGTGCAACATTCATCAAGCCGGTAACACCATAACCTACTGAAGAAAGGTAATCATCTTGCATTTGCCTCAAATCAACCGCGGGCTTGCCATTATGAAACCAATTGCCTTGCCAGATCATGGAAGGTTCATTAGGGTACCAACGTAAGGTTCCGTTAATCAGTTGACGGTAATCCTGGTCGGGTTGGATACCACCATGATTTCCGGGCCAGGCCAGGCAGCGGTCTGGAATGGTGTTCACCAATACTTTCGAATCATACACCGCAGCCTCTGGCTGTTCATGAGCAATCATGCGTCCAATTTTTGGATAATCCATTTTAAGGCTGTCCGCATTGAAACCATCAAACCAATACTGGTCTATCTTGCCATAATGCTTACTCAATTCTTCTATTTGTGCGAAATAATAATTACCATATGTTTTATATACCGGAGAGCCAAAACGTTCAAAATGTTTGTCGATAATAGACACATATACACCAAACTGCATACCGCTCTTATGACAAGCGTCTGAAACCTCTTTTACTATATCACCCTTACCGTTTTTCCAGGCAGAGGCCTTAACCCCATGATCTGTTGTCTGGGTTTGCCAATTACAAAAACCATCGTGGTGTTTGCTGGTGATTACAATGCCCTTGAAGCCTCCAGTCCTGGCAGCAGAGACCCATTGATCTGCATCAAATTTTGAAGGAAAGAATTTTTGTGGATCTTCATCTCCATGTCCCATATGATCATTACTTGGATAAAAGGTTTTCATTCCAAAATGCACAAACATAAGTTGTTCGGCCTTATGCCAACGCATTTGGGCCGCGTTGGGTATCGGCAAATAGGGTGCTGGTGATTGTGCCCAAATAGACATAGGTTGCAGCATTAAAACAAAAAAGGTAAAAATTATTGAAAATGATTTTATTGTCTTATACATAAAGAAAAATTTTTGTGCGTGTTTCTAACAAAATCAAATCTAACTGTTTTACGTCCCCTTAATTGATGTTATTTTGATCAATAGCGACGCTTTTTTTCACATGACTATTTTTCGAAAAGAGACTCCCAGTCAAAATAGCATTGAAACATATCAAATTTCAATTAGCCTCCGAATTAATGAATATCTACATTAGCGAAACGTCATTTTTCAGAAACCATCTCATAGAAATTTTATAATGAGCAACTCATTAACAAAAATCAACACTTGCTTATCAGCATTATTTTTTTGCATTTTTTTTATTCCACAACCTTCCTGCGGACAGGTACCCCGTTATTCTCCCGTTGACGAAGTAAACCCTTTAATAGGAACCACTGGAAACAACAGTACAGAGTATGGCGGGCTTATTCCTGCCGTTGCACCTCCTTTCGCGATGACGCAATGGTGCCCGCAAACCAGGGAAAGCAGTATATCCAGTACCTCCTATCATTATAACGATAAATCTATCATGGGATTTACAGCAACCCATCAGCCAGCAATCTGGATGGGAGACTATGGGATGATTACCATTTGCCCACAATCTGGACAGCTATTCGCCAATAGAGAAAGGGCCATGACTTTTTCACATCAGGATGAAAAAATAAGCCCCTATGGATATAGGGTTCAGATGAAAACCAAGGATGGTAAGATCATTAAAGCCAATATGGCCGCGACTTCCCGCGCGGGACTCTTAGCTTTCTCTTTCCCTAAATCCGATAGTTCCTTTATCTTCGTTGAGGCATCGCGCCAGGAGAATTTTGTAGGATGGATAAAATACGATTCCCTGCGAAATGAGCTTATTGGTTATAATCCTGACCGTCAGTCTGCTCATCTAGGGCCACCATTACCAGGTTTCAAAGGTTATTTTGTGGTACGTTTCAATAAAAAGCCTGCAGCTTTTGGTACAAGCTATCATAATACAATCTTCAAAGGCAGAACTGAACAATCCGGAGACCGTTGTGGTGCATTTCTGCGATTTATGACAGCTGATGGGGATTCTGTTTTGGTCAAAACCGGTACTTCTTTTATCAGCATTGAACAGGCCCGTCTCAATATGGATCGGGAAATTCCGGACTGGAAATTGGAAAGCGTTCAGGAACAGACCAAAAAAGCATGGAATGCCTATCTGGGGCGCATTAAGATCAATGGGGGTAGCAAAGACAACCGGACTTGCTTTTATACGGCACTATACCGGACAATGCAATATCCACGCGAATTTTCGGAATATGGCCGTTATTACAGCGCCTTTGATGACCGCATCCATCAGGGAACCAGTTATAATGATTATTCCCTATGGGATACCTTTCGTGCCGAACACCCCCTATTGAACCTGGTGCTACCCGAAAAAACAGGGGCAATGGTCCAGGCACTGCTACAGATGTACAAGGAGGGCGGTTGGCTACCTAAATGGCCCAACCCTACTTATACCAATATCATGATTGCTACACATGCGGATGCTGTTATTGCCGATGCAATGGTTAAAGGAATAAAAGGCTTTGACAGGTCGCTTGCCTGGGAGGCCGTTAAGAAAGATGCATTTGTAGCACCTGCCGGCGATAGCACGAATAAATGGGGGGACCGTGCACCCTGGACTGCCTATGAGGCCAGAGGTGGACTTACGTGGTATAATAAAATGGGCTATATTCCTTCAGGGCGTACATATGAAAATGTCTCCATGACCATTGAGTATTCCTATGATGATTGGTGCGTGGCACAGGTTGCCCAGTTAACCGGACATCCATCTGATTTTAAATTTTTGATGAACAGAAGTAAGAACTATCAGAATTTGTACGAGCGGAATTCCGGTTTCTTTATCAGCCGATATGAAAATGGCTCCTTTGTTCCTGAAAACAGATCAAATGAAGGAATGACGGAGGGATCTAAATGGACCTATTTATTTGGCGCCATGCATGATATCCCAGGATTAATAAAACTGATGGGGGGACCTGAAAATTTCGAGAAAAAACTTGACGAAAATTTTGACTCCTCTCATTACCAACATGATAATGAACCAGGCCATCATTATATATATTTATATAACTATATCGGAAAACCAGAAAAAACCCAAAGCCGGATTTATCAGTATACCCCAGTCAATTATAAAAATGCTCCAGATGGGCTTTCAGGTAATGACGATTGCGGGCAAATGTCGGCCTGGCTTGTTTTTACGAGTATAGGTTTCTATCCGGTTTGTCCTGGAAGTACAGAGTATGCTATAGGTGTTCCTCTTTTTGACCATATACAAATTACGGTGCAATCCCCTTCTGGCCAGCCACATCAATTGTCTGTAGAGCGGAAAAATTATTCTCCGGACAAACAAAAAGTAAAGCGGATACTACTGGATGGAAAGAAACACAATGGTCTGTTTTTTCAGCACCAGGAACTTTTGCAAGCAAGAAAGATTACATTTGAAATGGGCTAATACCCTACTAGATATTTGCATTAAAATGACATGAAGAAATATTTCATAGTTCTACTGTTTCAAGCAGTGGTTTTATCTGGACTTGCACAACCTGGAGCCTATAAAAATACCTGGACAAAGCCGCCAATCCATATTCCTAATCATGTTTCTACAGATGCCCCCTTAATGGGCAATGGCGATCTGACCATGAGCGTAGGTTATAAAGGCGATTGTTTACAGTATTACTTATCCAAAAATGACTTTTGGCGCTTGCGCTCACAAGCCGATGGCTTGTCGGGCCCCAGAGTAGTTGGTTCTTTAGCCATCACAATAGTTGGTTTCCATGACGCCGGTTTTACCGCAGGGCAGCAGCTCAGCAATGGTGTTACCACTTGCTTATTGAATAAAAACAATCAGAAGATATCCGTAAAATCATGGGTATCTGCAGTGGACAACCTGATTTTTATTGAACTGACCGCAATAGAGAAGGCAACAAGGGTGTCTGTTCATTTAACTGCACCTGAAAATAAACAGGCTAGATTAAATATCGGTCAAAGGGGTGATGTGTATTGGCTGAGCCGCGCTTTTAAGGATAGTGTTGATATCCCCACTGAAGTGGCCGTTGCTTTAAAAACCATCAATTACAGCGGCAACACTATTGAATTACAACCTGACAAGAAATTAGTTCTGGCACTTGCGGTTGAAAGCAGATTCAAGAAGGCAGAGCCTTTAAAATATGTATTGGGTCAAATAAAAAACACCAACAGTCATACCATTGAAACACAAATGCTACGACATAATAGATGGTGGGATGCCTATTGGGCTAAATCTTCTGTAAATGTTAGGGATACGGTTTTAATGAAAGCTTATTACCAGGGATTATATACCATGGCAGCTTGTAGCCGTGATATAAAATTCCCTCCCGGATTATTTGGCTGGACATCTACTGATGCTCCGGCATGGAATGGAGATTATCATTTGAATTATAACTTTCAGGCACCATTTTACGGCTTATATGCCGCCAATCGCTTACAACAAGCTGCACCGCATGACGCCCCGCTCCTTGATTTTATGCGAAGAGGCGAATGGTATGCGAAAAATGCAACCCATACACGCGGCATTTTGTATCCGGTAGGTATTGGTCCAATGGGTATTGAAGTGACCAGGAATTTTGCCGTGGGGGGCTATCAAAAGGCAGCAGACATTGAACATGGGGGCCTGTTTTACCAGCAGCGTTCCAATGCTTCATACGGACTGATTAACATGGCCCAGTATTGGCGCTGCACTTATGACCCGGCCTATGGTAAAAAGATCTATCCTTATGCTTTGGCTATTGCCAATTTCTGGGAAGATTATTTGAAGTTTGAAAATGGCCGGTATGTGATTTATGGAGATGCCATTCATGAAGGTTCCGGGCAGGATATGAATCCAATTTTGTCTCTCGGGCTCCTCAGAAACGCTTTTGGCCTGGTCATTGATTTGAGTTCTGCTTTAAAAGTAGATGAAAACAGACAAACAAAATGGAGAGATATTTTAAGCAAACTCAGTGATTTTCCGGTTCAAATACGGAATGGCAGAAAGGTTTTTCGATATACGGAAAAAGGAATGGATTGGGCAGATGGAAATGGCCTGGGCATCCAACACATATACCCTTCTAATGCCATTACTTTAGATAGTAAAGAAGAAGAACTGCAGGTAGCCCGAAATACTGTGGATGAAATGAAACGCTGGCAGGATACAAACACCAGCAATAGCTTCTTTACAGCGGCTATTAGAGTTGGGTACAACCCGTCTGTTGTCCTTGCGGAGTTGCATAAATATGCTTTACACACCTATCCCAATGGTTTTCAGCTCAACAACCCTCATGGTATTGAAAACAGTTGTACAGTTGTCAATGCACTCGACGAAATGCTTTGCATGAGTGCGGGAAACGTGATTAGATTATTCAACGGCTTTCTCGGGGATCAAACAGCAAGTTTTAAAGACATCAGGGCTTGGGGTGCATTTCTGATATCGGCGGAGTTAAAACATGGAATAGTTTCTGATGTTAAAATACGGAGCGAACAAGCTAAGCCTTGCACCCTCATCAATCCATGGCCAGGTCAGAAAGTTCATTTGATAAGAAACGGAAAATCTTCGGAAACTATGGCTGGAGTACGGATCTCATTTAAAACAAGGAAAAATGAGTTGATTCAGCTGAAACCAATAGCTTAGTAAGGCTAATAATAACAGTATCCAATTAAAAAACAAATTGGATACTGTTAAATAGGATTTATTTCACTACCGTAACTATTTGTTGTAAAACATTGGAGGTCGTAATCTGCTTCACATCTGGTTGCCCTCCTCCGATACTTAGCAACAATTTGCCTTCCGGCTGAAAGCGCTTTCCGTTTTCAGCAACCATCATCAGCTGATCTGCACTCAATTCAAAACGAACTTTCTTAGATTGGCCCTTTTCAAGAGTTATTCTCTGAAAACCAATTAAAGCCCTGATTGGCGCCATCCCCTTAGCTTTTGGATGAGAGACATACAATTGGACTACTTCTTCTCCTTTAAGCTTACCGGTATTTGCAACCAATGCCTCAACAATTAAAGATTTTCCTTTTTTAAGCTGAACTGGTGCTTTAAGACTAGAGTACTTGAAAGTACTGTAACTCAAACCATAGCCAAAAGGGTATTCTACTTCTCCTTTAAAATAACGGTACGTGCGCCCCTTCATACTGTAATTTTTCACATCCGGAAGGTCGGCATCGCTTTTATAAAAAGTTACCGGAAGCCGGCCCGCAGGGTTATAATCTCCAAACAATACATCTGCAACAGCAATTCCTGTACTTTGGCCTCCATACCAGGCATTGACAATGGCTGGGATATGTTCGGTTTCCCAGGGCATGGCAAGCGCACTACCTGTAAACAGGACCAGGATTACCGGCTTTCCGGTGGCTTGCAATTGCTTTAACATTTCAGTTTGTACCGCAGGAAGTAAAATAGAGGTACGATCTCCCCCTTTAAAACCTTTCGCGTTCACAGACATCTCCTCTCCTTCCAGTTCAGGAGAAATACCCCCAACAAAAACAATGACATCAGAACCCGCTGCACGGCTCGCCACGGAAGCCATATCGGTCTTTACATCTATCCCATTTACCTTCAAAGTATCAGTAGTGAAACCAACACCTTTATCATAGAAAACTGAAACCCCCGGTCCCAGTTTCTCTTTAATACCTTCCAGCACGGAGACATTCCTTGTTGGAAAACCATTATAATTTCCCAATTGCGCAGTTTTGTTATCGGCATTAGGCCCTATTAAAGCAACTTTTTTGACTGATTTCAAAAGAGGCAAAATACCTTCAGTATTTTTAAGCAGCACAATAGATTCCCTGGCCATCTTAAGCGCATGTTCCTGGTGTGCCGGGGCTTCCAGAATGTTTTCTGGAATCTGTCTGTATTTTACCTTTTCTGCCGGATCAAACATCCCCAGGCGGTACCTGATCATGAACAGGCGGGAAAGGGAAATATTAATAGCCTTTTCCGTGATGAGGCCCGTTTTCACTGCTCCAACCAGTGATCTGTACACATTATCCCCGCATTCTACATCCGTACCATGAAATACCGCATCGGCAGCAGCAGAAGGCGCGTTTTTATGTGTTTTATGATGATTTATAAAGTCATCTATTGCTCCGCAATCGCTTGTTACATATCCGGTAAATTTCCACTGTCTGCGCAAAATATCGTTCATTAACAAATCATTGGCACAGCATGGTTGCTCGTTTATGGCGTTGTAAGCACACATCACCCCCGCTACCTTAGCATTTACAACCAATTCTTTAAAAGCAGGCAAATAAGTATCCCACAGATCATATACGGTCGGATTGATGTTATCCGAATGTCTGCTCGCCTCAGGACCACTATGAACCGCATAATGTTTGGCACAAGCCGCAGCCATCAGATAGTTTGGATCTTCTCCCTGTAAACCTTTAACAAATGCGGCCCCCATTTTAGCGGTTAGAAAAGGATCTTCTCCATAGGTTTCCTGCCCTCTGCCCCATCTTGGATCACGAAATATGTTAATATTTGGCGTCCAGTAAGTTAGTCCGAGGTACCTGTCTCCTGTTTTACCTTCCCGAATGGCCTTGTTATTGATTGCCCTGCCTTCCGTGCCGCTATATTGTGCCATCAGCTTTAAAGCATTGGTATCCCAGGTAGCTGCCATACCGATAGCCTGCGGAAATACAGTAGTTTTATAAGGTGTACGGGCAACGCCGTGCAGTACTTCATTCCACCATTCATAAGCTGGAATACCCAGACGTGGAATGGCTGGGGCAGTGTTTAGCATTTGCGCAACCTTCTCTTCAAGTGTTAACCTGCCCACCAAATCTTTTACTCTTTTTTCTACCGGTAAGGTGGAATTCCACATAGGATAGGTTTTAAAGTCCTGAGCCTTCAACAATACAGGAAATAACAGGCATACAAACTGTATGGTAATCTTCTTCATAATTGTAAATCTACTGTAATAAACCTCATTAAACTTCAACTAAATTGACCAAAATAAATGTTTTATTTTCTCCATAAACGACAATAAGCCGGGAAGTTTTAGCTACCCAGCTTATTATACTCGTATTTATAAAGAGCGCGTTATGTTATTGTAAAGGGTCAAATGTACCGCCCCATTCAATGTTTTGCTGTAAAACGTTTTTAGATTGTGAAATCTGGTCTGGCTTCAATGCGTAGAACCAGTGATTTAGGTCTAAGTTAAATTTATAAGAAGGATCTCCATCTATATTATCAATATAGACCCCGTTGAATTTTGCCCTGGTCACAGGATTTAATATCGTTTCCGATGGTGTTACTATCACCCCTGGCTTAAGCGTAGTATACAATGCATGTTTAAATCCCTGGGCATTTAAAATATCGTACCGTTTCCAGCGCCTTAAGTCTCCAAAACGCATATTTTCAAATGCAAATTCAACCTGACGTTCATTCATATAGGCATTTCGAATATCTGAAGTTGTTGAAGCAGTGATGCCATAACTATTCGTTGCACCCATATCAATACCTGCCCGTTTTCGTATATCTTTCAATACTTGCAAAGCCTCTGGTATTTTACCTGTTTCATTGGCACACTCCCCATAATTCATCAATACTTCGGCATATCTGATCACTGGCCAGTCTGTTTGCCCCTGTGGATATAAAGCTGCAACCAATGTAGTATCCAAACCCTTTCTATCCCAGAAACCGGTTTGCCCACCACCCGACATACCAGGATGTATAACACTCATTGCACTCTTATAGATATTTGCTACTGGATCATATTGCCAAACATCCCAAAAACTATTACCTTTCACGTATACTGGTGCCACTTCATCAGGTGTTGGGTAAGGTGTACCGCCAAAGAAGATGGTTGCATAAAATCTGGAATCCCTGTTGGTGTAAAAATCCGTCATAAACTGCGTATTATAGACAGGGTCGGATAACCTATTTTTATCTAATTGCATCGGACTACCATCTTTTTTTGGAAAAGCCAACAACAGATTAAGGATAGGCTGGTTATTATTTGTATTATCTTTTGTTAATGGCATAGGCCTTATGGCATTAAATGCAACACCCGCTCCAGGGTAGAAATGCTGACGTACCATGATAACCTCCTGGTTTCTTTCTGTGTACCAAATATTTTTATAATTTGGAAACAAGCCATAGCCTTGTGAAGTAGCATAATCTACAGCTGCCTTATTTGCGTCATACGCTGTTTGCCATCTAGTCGCATTATTACCCGGATTAAACAATGGGCTGGCATAAGCAAGTAATACTTTTCCTTTCATTGCCATCGCTGCAACTTTGGTTATACGTCCATAATCAGCGTCATTACCGTACTTACCAGGTAAAACTGCAATGGCATCATCTAAATCTTTTATAATCTGAGCCACACACTCCGAGGTTTTATTACGGGGTTTAAATAATCCAGACAAATCAGTAGCGTTTTGAGTATGTAAGATTAAAGGTACTCCACCCACATTATTCACCATTCCCCAATAAGCCCTAGCCCGCCAAAACTTGGCTTCAGCAGCATATTGTGCTTTCAAATCAGCCGATAAAACGGATCCAGGAACAGTCTCCAACTGATCAAGAAAAAAGTTGGCCTTATCAATCCAGGTATAATCCAGCTTTGTGTTTGTTTGATCAACACTTATGATTCTGTCTCTTATACACATCTGACGCTGCCGACGAACGTTAGCCGGTGTAGATCTGGGTGGGGGGGGGATGATTAAAGAGGGGGGGGGGGGGGGGGGGGGGGGGGGGGGGGGGGGGGGGGGGGG
>NZ_JAELTV010001069.1 GCF_016429005.1 Pedobacter sp. ASV19 | reverse complement strand
AAACTTGGATCGGTTGTAGGCAGTATATCCCATACTTTCTTATCACACCCATTTTTCCCTCCATGAAGACAATCATTTCCATTTGTTTGTGGAAGCTGGTAGGATTTTCCATCAATACTAAATCTGCCATCTTTTACACGGTTTGCATATCGTCCGATGACCGCACCTAAATAAGGGTAATCTGCCAGATAATCTTCACTGATGTAACCAGAGAAATCGTCAAAACCAAGCACAATGTCTTGCTTCTCTCCTTTCGCATTAACGGTAACAAAATGACTGATTATTGCACCGTAATTGTATATTTTAACGTAAGTTCCTTGTTTATTAATGAGTTCAACGGCAAAAATTTCTTTTCCATCAATTACATGTCCGGTCTTTATTAGGTTTGCTTTCATCTGCTTATTTTATTAGGCTTTATAATTAACAATACTATCAATACTTTACTAAAACAAAGAACTTAATTTTATTTTTTTTATAATGATAAAAGGTTTACCCATCAGGT
>NZ_JAELTV010001068.1 GCF_016429005.1 Pedobacter sp. ASV19 | reverse complement strand
GTGTTTCCCTTATCAGCCAATTTGTTTTGAGCAGCAATACTGCCAAGCCAGTTCATCCTTTCCTGCATTTGTTCAGGTGATGGTTTGAAGTCTGAGGTGTCATTTAATCTGAAAATTAATGCGAATTCTTTCATTTTCTTTATATTTATTGTCCGCCCTGATAACGATCCTAATTTTGATATGGGGACAAAATTCTTTAATTTTTTAAGAACATTTAATCTTGAATTGATTGTTCAAACCAAATATACACATGGCAAAGAACAAAACCAGTGAGACAACAGAGAGCATTCGGGATTTCCTCGAAAAGATTAATGACCCGGTAAAACGAAAAGATAGCTATATGATTGCTGCACTTATGGAGAAACAGAGTGGATTTGAACCGAAAATGTGGGGAACCGCGATTATTGGCTTTGGTAGCTATCATTATAGATACGAAAGCGGACATGCGGGAGATGCACCTTTAATTGCCTTTTCACCCAGGAGTAATGCCATATCCTTATACA
>NZ_JAELTV010001067.1 GCF_016429005.1 Pedobacter sp. ASV19 | reverse complement strand
TTATAAAACCAAGCCCGATCCAACTCAGGAAAACAATGTTATCCTGGTGGTAGATGTGGAGAAAGGCCGTAAGGTAAAAGTGCATGAAATCAACTTTGAAGGTAATAAAGTTTTTAGTGATGCCAAGCTGCGTAAGTTTTTAAAGAAAACGAAGCAACAGGCATTTTATAAGATCTTTGGTTCAGGAAAGTTTAACAAGACGAAATACGAAGAAGATAAGCTTAAATTCATTGCAAAAATGCAGGAACGGGGTTATCGGGATGCGGCTATTGTAAAGGATAGTATCTACCAGTACAGTGATAAGGCAGTAGGTATTAAGATAAATGTTTTTGAGGGGCCTAAAGACTACTTTGGTAACATGACCTGGGTTGGAAATGCTAAATATGAAACCACACTTTTGGAGAAAGTACTGAGCATTGAAAAAGGTGAAGTATTTAGCGAAGAAAAACTGGAAAAATGATTAAGAGGAACAGGAAATAGTGATGATGTTTCCAGTATCTATT
>NZ_JAELTV010001066.1 GCF_016429005.1 Pedobacter sp. ASV19 | reverse complement strand
AGATGTGTATAAGAGACAGGTTTCATAGATTTTTAGAAGCAAAATGAAATAAGACAACAACAACGGACCAAAAACAAGACCTAATATTCCGAATAATGGTATACCAATAACTACGCCAATTACGGTAATTATGGGATGAATATTTCCAACTTTCTTGGCAATCATGAACCGAAGCACATTATCAATATTAATAATCACAACAAATCCAAAGATAAGCATGGCCCAGGCTTCAAAATTATGGCCATTGGCCATCTGCATCAAGGCCGCAGGTACAAAGATAATAGGCGGCCCCAATACAGGCACAAAACAGATAAAAGCGGTGATTACCCCCCAAAATAATGGATCGTTATAACCCTGTCTCTTATACACATCT
>NZ_JAELTV010001065.1 GCF_016429005.1 Pedobacter sp. ASV19 | reverse complement strand
GAATAACATTACTGGTGTAAAGAAAAACAAACAACAGTGTAAATCCGATAAAATAAATAAGGGACAATAATCGTACAATCCTTGCCGGATAGATCGTTAATAGGTTGGGTTCAATTACCCATTCTGTTTTTGCCATAGCGTTTCCATAGATAGTTTCCTGCCAAACCTCAATTTTTACGCCAAAAAGAGGAATGAAATTCGTAGCGCGCTAAAAAAGAGAGTTTGGCATCATTTTTCGATAAGTAAGGAAACGATCGTATGATCGTTGACTCAACAAATGAAACAGAAAAGATGAAAAAGCTATTATTATTAGGCCTGTTTGGCATAGTTGCCATATTGCCTTACCGTGCATCAGCACAGATTAGCGTAAATGTGAACATTGGATCACAACCCTTATGGGGACCTGTTGGCTATGATCATGTAGATTACTATTACCCTGTCTCTTATACACATCT
>NZ_JAELTV010001064.1 GCF_016429005.1 Pedobacter sp. ASV19 | reverse complement strand
AAGAATGGATTTTGGAAAAAGTTGAAACAGCACCATATGTTGCATCATTATTCCGATTCAACAAAAGGATATGGTGTAAGTTCTGATATTTGGGATAAGATATTAGGATCCAATTTTTTAAAGAAAAAGGATGCCTAAAAATTTACCTGCTAAGCTGCCACTTTTTACGAGTAAGAATATCATCAGGACTTCGCTGGTCTCTATAGCTTATTTATTACTCTCCAGTTTTTTAATCGGATTTAAATCGAATCAGATTATTCTTGTTCTGATCTTTAATATTTGCTTTTATGCTTCCATGATAACCAGGAAGTTTATTCTGGGCTTTTCTATATTTATTGTGTACTGGATTCTTTTCGATTATATGAAAGCTTTTCCAAACTATCTTTACCACAGTGTAAGTATAGAGCATCTTTATCGTCTGGAAAAAAGCATATTTGGAATTCATTTTAATGGAAGGATAGTTACTCCAAATGAATATTGGCTAATGAATAGCAAGCCGGTAATG
>NZ_JAELTV010001063.1 GCF_016429005.1 Pedobacter sp. ASV19 | reverse complement strand
AGATGTGTATAAGAGACAGTCAGAAATATGCATGGAGAGGCCCTGCCAGAATGTTACATCAGCGGAATAGATACGCAGAATACGGAGTCAACTTTCGGAGGAAATTTTTCTCACTTTGGAGTTAGTTTTTTTCCACATGCCTTACATGCCTGTTTTAAAATTTCTGCATTTGACCTGGTCAATGAAATGCCGGATATTCAATTGCTTTGTAATGAGGGAATACAGTATCGGCTAGCGGAAGCAAATTCACATACAGAAAGGGTTCAACTTTTGAGTACCTACCTATATCATAAAATTTATGCTTCGAAGAAACAAGAATTATTGATCCAGCATCTGTCTCTTATACACATCT
>NZ_JAELTV010001062.1 GCF_016429005.1 Pedobacter sp. ASV19 | reverse complement strand
CTTCTATACCCATTGTTGTCGTTTTTTCAGTAATAGTTTGTATATCCTGTTCAAATATATTGTTAATTTCCTCTGTTTCAAAGTTCACATAAAACCTTAAAAAGTTCATGATCTTCGTAATTTTATGTTCCGGATAACCCTTAGCATGCAACGCTTTTACAATCGTCAGTTTAAGTTCTCTCAGAACCCTGTCCCTTTCAACATCAGTTCCCAGTTTTTTCCCACAAAAAGCAGTTTTCGCACTAAGTACAACCAATGCAAAAGGATTATCGCTGGCCAACAGGTCCTCGTCTTTTTGCTGCGAGATTTTCAAGGTATTGAACTGGTAAAATAATCGGGTACCCATAAAGTTTCTTTCATAATGGTTGATCCGGTCAAGCGTTGTGGACTCAGTAAAAATCACAAAGGCAGTAATGGGTTTTTGAGACTGATCCAAAATACGGTAGTAGTACCGAAGCATCCTTTTATTAAAGTCGCTATCATATCTGCCTTGCACCTCAATATGC
>NZ_JAELTV010001061.1 GCF_016429005.1 Pedobacter sp. ASV19 | reverse complement strand
AGATGTGTATAAGAGACAGGTACAACACTTTGGGCTATAATGTAACTGATAAGTACAAACAATTTACAGATCAGTTGCTTACTGCTTATCAGGATGGTGAATCAATTGAATCTTTTGATGTAGCTGATATTGGTTCTGCACAGGTAACCAGAAACAGAGTATTTAAAAACGTTGATGGCATAAAATTCCTTAATCACCAGGGTGGCTGCGGGGGTACACGTCAGGATTCTGATTTATTAAGTAATTTATTAGCTGCTTATGCGGATCATCCAAATGTGGCCGGTATCACTGTGCTTAGCCTCGGTTGTCAGCACTTGCAAACTCAAAGTTTGTTAAAAGACATTAAGGAGCGCAATCCCAACTTTAGTAAAAAAGTCTTAATTTTTGAACAGCAGCAAAGCCTGTCTCTTATACACATCTGACGCTGCCGACGAACGT
>NZ_JAELTV010001060.1 GCF_016429005.1 Pedobacter sp. ASV19 | reverse complement strand
CTATACTTGATTTATTAATGCTAAAAAATGCTATTTTTGTAGTTATTCAGGCACTTTTTAACAATTAGCTAAGATACAAACTTATTAGCATATATGTCATCAATGCAATAAGTGTTTTAAACATCTTATTAACAATTTTCACATGATAACGATCATATCAGGCACCAACAGACCTAATAGCAATACGCTTAAAATAGCAAAATATTATCAGAAGTCGTTATTAAAAAAAGGCCTGGAGACACAGATTTTTAATCTTGAAGATCTGCCTGACAATCTGATCAAAACAGATTTATATGGAAAAAGAAGTGAAGCCTTTCAACCCATACAGGAACTCATTGCCCGTACTGAAAAATTCCTTTTTATCATTCCTGAATATAACGGAAGTTTTCCGGGTGTACTAAAAACCTTTATAGATGCCTGTAATTTTCCAGAGAGCTTTTACAATAAAAAAGCTTGTCTGGTGGGTATCCTGTCTCTTATACACATCT
>NZ_JAELTV010000105.1 GCF_016429005.1 Pedobacter sp. ASV19 | reverse complement strand
CCCCCCCCCCCCCCCCCCCCCCCCCCCCCCCCCCCCCCCCCCCCCCCCCCCCCTTTTCAAGCAGAAGACGGCATACGCGATAGAGCTGCCTGTCTCGTGGGCTCGGAGATGTGTATAAGAGACAGGCATTGGAGGTTGCAGTCAAAGTCATTGAGGTGCCAGTGGGAATTGCTGTCGCAGATGGCGAGGCTGTTATTGTAGGTAAAATATTTACTGTTGCTGTAACTGGTACGCGTAATGAAGAGTATAGACTATTATCTACAGCCTCAACATAATAATTAGTAGTCGCTGTTAGTGTTGGATTATAAGTAGAGCCTGTATTTACTAGTGTGCCGCCTGTAGGTGCTGTATACCACTTATACTGTAAAGTTGGATCTGGCGAATTTATTGCAAACGGAGCTGGATTGTCACTGCAAATTGTAACGTTGTTTAACGTAGGTTGTATAACGTTAAAAGCATAGTAGAGATTTGCGCTATTGCTAGATGCAGTTGCCACCCCTGCATCTGTTTTAACACTAATTCTAATTTTATTGCATGTCGCTAAAGTATTGAAAATGTACTCATCTGAAGACCCGGTTACCTTGGACAACGTTGGGAAAGATTGTGGGCTTCCTAAAGGAGTGGAATTTATATATCCTTGCACCTCTACATTAGCTAACTTTGTAGAAGTTAGTTTAATAATTACTGGTGTTCCGGTGGTATAAGTTGCACTTCCCGATAGGGTGATGTACACATTTGCTATTGATATCCCACCTGCACCTGGTAGTACACCAGTTCCAGGTGTTCCACTTATAGCACTTAATGTTGCAAAATTGGAGTAATCTGAGTCGCCAATATTAGCCGTTCCGATAGAATTGAAACTACCGGGAGATCCATTGGCGCCAAGTAATCCTAGGGAACCTCCGGCACCAGCTGTGCCATCTGATGTAAGATATTGTGCGTATATTCTTGTCTGCCCCCTCACACTCCCAATTCCCATAACCATTAGAAACACTGTAATTAGTGCCGGAATTAAGAGAGTATATAGAGCCTTTATTTTGTGCACGCTGAGCGATAAATTAGTTTCCTGCTATGCAAGTTCATATAATTTTTTAGATAAAATTTTACGTTCTTAATAGCTAATTCAAACTTATCACAGAAACTTCAACGATTTTCGTTCATTACATTCAGTTTAGAGCATTATTCAGTGAGATTGGTGCTAATTCCTGACTATAGATTATAACCTGAGTTGTACTGTATTTGGTTGTTAACCAGGATGTAAATAGGGGCGGTTAAGTTTTGTTCATTTTATTCAGTGTTTTTAACCTGTATGAACTTACCCGACTGACCAGAAAGAAGAATGATATTGTCCGCTTAAATATACGATTTAGGTAGAAAAAATCGTTCCAGCAGACAGTTTGCTGTTATGCAAAAACAGACAAAGAAAAAGCGATTTTACAGAAAACGGAGTATATGAAATTCCTATCAATTCTTTGCTAGTTCTTTTAATTCTATACAAGAATTGGGCCAATAAATTTTTGTTTGGATGGGAGCTTTAACCTACGGGCAAATTGCTGCTCCGTAGAAAAGAGGTATAAAACAGTGCAAAAAAGAAACGGAACCGAAGTCTAGCGACCTGGTCCCGTTCCATTAAATTAACGCTCTCAAGTCAAAGGTAGTAATTTTTATTATCCCTGCAAATTTTTTTTATTTTTTATTCAATAGGTTTACCTTCTATAAGGTCTTGGATTTGTTTCCAACAGTCAAGTACTTGGATATAATTCCTTTAAATAGGGAGCAAATACAATTTATTTCATTTTACTAAAAATATTAGTATTTTTGATGCTCATAAAAAGAATTTGAAATTTTAAATACCAGATCAATATCATGGAGCAATTGAGTTTTTTTGCCGAAGCAGGTCAAAGCGCAGGCTTACCTAAAGATCTGCTGGATTACCGGCCGGCACTTTTCAGTCTTGCGGAAAGTGAAAGGCTGATGAACAATTTTATTACAGAGTGTCCATGGAAACAAAAAATAGTCACCATGTACGATAAACAGGTCGTTACGCCCAGGTTATCTGTTTGGTATGCAGATCCGGATACTTATGATTATACCTCTCCCGGAAGGACAGCTCCAATACCCTGGACCAGAGATTTGCTCAAGATCAGGGAACGGGTAGAGGAGATTACAGGTGTAAGATTTAACAGTGTGTTACTTAATTATTACAGGGATGGTAACGATTCGGTGGCCTGGCACAGCGATAATGAAAAGGCACTGGGAACACATCCAACCATTGCTTCTGTAAGTTTTGGGCAAGTGCGGGCCTTTGATATCCGCCATAAGGCGGATCACCGGTTAAAGTATTCTGTAAAACTAGAGAATGGTTCTCTGCTGGTTATGAAAGGTGAGCTCCAGGCGAAATGGGAACATAGGATAGCAAAATCCATACGACCAATGCGGGCGAGGGTGAACCTTACTTTCAGGATTGTGGTTTAAATAATTTGAGTCAAGTAACTGTCGTGTTCTTCTAATTCGTTTCGTGGTATTCATTGCAGTCATTGACCAGCATTTTTTCTTTACCGGTTGCCTCGGTTAGAAAACCTGTTTTACCTTTGTTCCACCAAACAAGTTTACCATCGGAATATTTAGCACCGGAAGCAGAAATGACAAGTTTCATTTTGGTGATATCAGGCTTTTTGATATCGGTCTGTACCAGTGCAAATGGGTTCTTTTCATCAGTATTGTCATAGGAAACGCGAATCTCTTTGTTATCTGCACATTTATAGAGTATATTGATGATCTTTGTGGTATCGGCTACTTTTGCACTGTCTACTGAAGTTTTATCTGTGCTTACTGAAGAAGTTGTATTGCTCTGTGTACAAGACAGCATAAACAGACCCATGCAGGGTATAAATAAATGTATTGGCTTTAACATAATTTCTTAGTCTTTCTTAAATAACAATGTTGGAATGGCGCTTGTTTTAAAAAGCACCTAATAAATGACTGACTTAAACCAGATATGGTTCCTAATTGGTGCTATATGACTGCGTAATGTTTGCAGCATCATTGCGCCATGAGTGCGCGTTTATTCTAGGAAAAGGCGCACTCATGGCGTACTCACTGCGCACTCATGGCGCAGTCATACTAAACTAATACAACCTGCTAAGAGTCGGATTTCTAAATCGATTGCGTAATATTTTTAGAGGAATTGTCCTGGGTAAAGACAATTTGCAGCTGAATAGCCTATCTTTAGTTTAAAGGATCTATTATAACCTAAATATAAGAAAGCCGAACCAAATATGAAGAAGTATGTGTTTTTTCTCTGCTGCAGCTTCAGCATGCAGTTGTATGCCCAGACTCAGGAAGTCCATTTTTTGGATAAACGTGGAGACAAGAAAATTGACGTTGTAGTTGGAGGCCGATATTTCAGTAGTTTTATTTTTCCCTCCAGTTTAGAAAAACCCGTGCTTTATCCCATTCAGGCGGCAAACGGAGCTGTAGTGACCCGGGGCTTTCCGCTCGATAAAAGGGACGGAGAAAGAACGGATCATCCACATCACGTAGGCTTATGGTTTAATTATGAAAGTGTAAACGGTCTTGATTTCTGGAACAATTCCTATAACATACCTGCAGAGAAAAAGAGTAAATACGGCTGGATCAGAAATGTGAAAGTATTGGAACTGAGCAAAGGAAAATCTGCAGGCAAGCTTGTTTATACGGCCAATTGGGAAAAACAAGATGGTACAGTGCTACTCGTAGAAAAGACAGAACTGGTGTTTAGCGGCACAGAGAACAGCCGGACGATTGACAGGTATACGACTTTAACCGCGCAGCGGGATACGGTGCATTTTAACGATGTTAAGGATGGTTTGCTAGGTATCCGGGTAACAAAAGAACTTGAACTTCCTTCAGATAAAACGGAGAAATTCAGTGATAGCCAGGGAAACGTTACAGAGGTTTCTCCTACGAAGAATGGTGCCAATGGAAACTATCTGACCAGTGCAGGTAAAAGAGGTAATGCGGCTTGGGGTACCCGGGGAAACTGGTGTTTGCTCTATGGTGTTAAAGATCGGGTTCCGGTATCTATTGCGATGATAGATCATCCTAAAAATCCAGGATATCCTACGTATTGGCATGCAAGAGACTATGGGCTGTTTGCTGCGAATCCTTTGGGACAGAAGGTCTTTAGCGAGGGTAAACAAGAACTCCGTATGCATCTGGCACCAGGAGCATCTGCAACCTTTCGTTACAGGGTAAAGATCAGTTCAGGAACAGAACCTACTGCCGCCAGTCTTAATGCAGAGGCTGCAGATTTTGCGCGTAAATAAATCAATCACTATAAAAAAACCGATCACAAAATGAAGAAATCAATAGGATTAATCCTAACGGTTATGGTCATGGGAAGTTCTTCCCTTGTACATGCACAAACCGCAAAGTGGCAGAACCTTTTTAATGGAAAGGATCTGCAGGGCTGGAAGCAGTTGAATGGAAAAGCAAAATACGAGGTCCAAAATGGAGAAATTATAGGAACAACAGTAGCCAGTACACCCAATTCTTTCCTGGCTACGGAAAAAAATTACGGAGACTTTATTCTGGAACTGGAGCTGTTGGTAGACGATTCCATGAATTCGGGAATACAGATTCGGAGTGAGAGCAATGATGCTTACCAGAATGGTCGTGTTCATGGTTATCAGGTAGAGGTAGACCCATCAGACAGGAGGTTCAGTGCAGGTATTTATGATGAAGCCAGAAGAGGTTGGCTGTATCCTTTGGATATTAATCCTAAAGCGCAGATGGCTTTTAAAAATCGCCAGTGGAATAAATATCGGGTAGAATGTATTGGACACTCTATCCGGACCTGGTTAAACGGGGTTCCAGCAGCAAATCTGGTTGATGATATGACACCGAGTGGTTTTATTGCCTTGCAGGTTCATACTATAGGCAAGGATGATGCACCCGGAAAGCAGATCCGCTGGCGCAACATCAGGATTCAGACAGAAAACCTGAAGCCCTCTAAACAGGATGATATTTTTGTGGTGAACCTGATTCCAAACAATCTTTCTCCGCAGGAAAAAGCAGAAGGCTACTCCTTGTTGTGGGATGGAAAAACCAGTAAGGGCTGGAGAGGCGCTTATAAAAGTACTTTTCCTGAAAAAGGCTGGCTGATTGAAAATGGTGAACTGAGCGTTCAGAAATCCAACGGAGCAGAATCTACCAATGGTGGTGATATTGTAACGGATAAAGAATATGCTGCTTTTGAACTGAAGTTTGATTTTAAACTGACTGAAGGTGCCAACAGCGGGGTTAAATATTTTGTAACACTAACCGAGGGAAACAAAGGGTCTGCAATAGGTCCTGAGTACCAGATTCTGGATGATGAAAGACATCCGGATGCTAAACTGGGTAAAAACGGAAACCGTACGCTGGGTTCGTTGTATGACCTGATCACTAGTAAAAAGATCCCGAATGCACAGCGCAAAATAGGTGAATGGAACCGGGGGCTGATCCGTGTTTTTCCAAATAACAAAATTGAATACTGGTTAAATGGGTACAAGATTCTGGAATATACACGTGGTTCTGCAGAATTTCTGGCGCTTGTGGCCGATAGTAAATATAAAAACTGGAAGAATTTTGGAATGGCGCCTAAAGGGCATATCCTGTTGCAGGATCATGGCGACAAAGTATCTTTCAGAAGCATTAAAATTAAAACACTCTAAATCGCTTTAACTATGATAGAATCGAGAAGAAAATTTATTAAACAATCGGCTATTGCTGCTGCGGGTACCTATTTGGGAACGATGGGCTTAAGTGCCAAGAGTTATGGTAATATTATAGGTGCAAATGACAGGGTGCGTGTAGGTGTGGTTGGCTTTTCTGACCGCTTTAAAGATTCGCTGCTGCCCAGCTTTTTAAACCATCAGAAGGAACTCAATTTTGATATTGTAGCGGTTTCTGATCTCTGGAATTACCGCAGAGGTTTGGGGGTGGAGCATTTGAAGAGTAAGTTTGGCCATGACATTACGGGTTGCCGGAACAATGAAGAGCTATATAGTTTAAAGGATATAGATGCGGTGATTGTAAGCACTGCAGATTTTCAGCATGCCGTGCATGCCATGGAAGCGGTGAGTGCAAAATGCGATGTATATTGCGAAAAGCCTTTTGCAGAAACGATGGCTGATGCGCGGGCGGCTTTAAAAATGATCAAGGCTTCCAAACAGATTGTGCAGATCGGATCGCAGCGTCGGAGCGGGAATAATTATAAAGCAGCATCGCAGTTTATTAAAGAGGGTAAATTTGGGGATATTACCATGGTGGAGCTGACCTGGAATGTCAATCAGCCGGGGCGTTGGCGCAGACCAGACCTGGTGGCCAAATTGAAACAGGAGGATACAGACTGGAAGCGCTTCCTGATCAATCGTCCTTTTGAAGAATGGGATCCGAGGAAATACCTGGAATACCGCTTGTTCTGGCCTTATTCGTCTGGAATGCCGGGGCAATGGATGTCGCACCAGATTGATACCGTGCATTGGTTTACAGGTCTAAAACACCCCAGAAGTGTGGTGGCCAATGGTGGCATTTACCAGTGGCGTGATGGACGACGGAACTGGGATACCACTACGGCTGTATTTGATTATGGTCCGGCAGGAGACCCTAATCATGGTTTCCAGGTGGTTTTTTCTTCCAGGATGCATAATGGTGATGAAAATCCGGCGGAGATCTATTATTCAAACGGGGGCGAGCTGAATCTGAACACCAACATGGTGTCTCCAAAAGGAGGCCTTAAAGAGGGACCTGCCAGTGCTATGCATATGAAGGCCAATCTGCTGCCAGAAATGAAACTGACGGATAACACAGAAAAGGTAGCGGCTTCTGCCAATACAGGTGGGGATAAACTGACTTCTGCACATATGCGGAACTGGATGGAATGCATTCGCAGCCGGAAGGAAACGAATGCACCTGTTGAGGCGGGTTATTATCACTCCATTGCGAATATTATGACCAATGCAGCGGCCAGAACAGGGATGAAGGCCACTTTTGATGAGGCTACCCAGGAAGTTATGGTGGGTGGTAAGGTGTTTACTTATTAAGGAATGATCGGAATGCGATTGGATCTAATCGCATTCCGGTACTGTATAAGTCCAGGTTTCTGAAGCATCGCTTGGCGAGGTATATCCATTACTCTTATTGAGTTCAAACCAAAGCCTTCCTCTAAGTTTATCCCGGCTTCCAATTTCATTCATCGACATGCTGTCGTAGATTCTTCCGTTCACCATTACGTACTTGATCTTTTCAGAGTTGCGGATGTCGTCGAGCGGGTTGGCATCTATGACAATCAGATCTGCCAGTTTTCCTTTTTCCAGTGAGCCAATTTCTTTATTCATGCCCAAGTAACCTGCGCCGTTGATGGTTGCGCAGCGAATGGCCTGTAGCGGACTCATGCCTCCTTGTACCAGCATCCAAAGTTCCCAATGGGCACCTAAGCCTTGAATCTGTCCATGGGCACCCAGATTTACTTTTGTGCCGCCGTCGGCAATTTGTTTAACTGCTTTGGCTACATCGATATGGCCGTAATCTCCATATTCTGAGGTGGTCCGTCTTCTGGAACGTGCATCTACGATGGCTCTTGGTGTAAAGGCCAGTAGCCTTTCATTTTCCCAGACATTGGTGCGGTCATACCAGTAGTTTTCGCCCCACTGAGAACCGTAGCTTACAATTAAGGTAGGGGTATAACCTACTTGGGTATTGTTCCAGAAGCTTTTAACGTCTTTATATACGGGAACCACCGGAATGCTGTGCTCTATGCCGGTATGTCCGTCGGCAATCATATTCATATTGGTGAAAAAGGTAGATCCGCCTTCTGGAACCACTTCCATTTTAAGTTGTCGTGCGGCTTCTATAATTTGCTGACGCTGTTCTCTGCGGGGCTGGTTGTAAGATTTTACGGAAAATGCGCCTACTGCTTTAAGTCTTCTTAAATTGGATAAGGCATCGTCCAGGCTGTTGATGACTACTTTGAAGTCTCCGTCTGCCCCGTACAGGATTGATCCGGTAGAATACAGGCGGGGGCCAACCATCCGGCCTGCTTTGAGCATTTCGCTTTGACTGAAGACCATTTCTGTATTACTGGATGGATCGTGAGAGGTGGTTACACCGAAAGCCAGGTTGGCCAGGTAAGACCAGTCCTGTTGAGGGCTGATGCCATCGGGGCTGGTGTGCAGGTGTGCATGTACATCTACGATGCCAGGCATGATTGTTTTTCCGGTTACATCAATCACCTGGGCATTTGCCGGGATGGAAATTTCTGCTGCTTTTCCAATATTGATGATTTTGTTGTTTTCAATCAGAATAGTGCCTTCTTCTATGACTTCATCGCCATTCATGGTAATGATCCGGGCACCTTTTAAGGCCATGAGTCCCGTTGGGGCATCTGCTTTTAGTACCAGATTTATAGGGGTTTCATCCGCAGGGCTGTCATTTAGATCTGCTGTGGCCGAAGGGTTTTGGGCGGTACTGTCTGCAAAACTGAAAATGGTATTGATGTTTTTGCTATAATAATTCTCTCCGAGTGTCCAGCAAAGCTTTTTGCTGTCGTTACTCCAGTGGATATAGGTACCGCCGTCTTTGGTGATTTTGCTGAGCGGAATGGACTTATTGCCCGCAGAAAGGTCAAGTTCTGTGCCCACGGTAACCATAGGGGTAATGTAAACATTGAACAACTCGGTAAAGGCCATCCATTTCCCGTCCGGGCTTGGTGCAAATTGCGTGGCATAGGTGGAGGTGTAATGTGTTCTTTCATTTCCGCCATTGATGTCTACACTTTTATAGGCTTTTTTACCATTGCTGTTGCCCTGGAAATAGATCCGGCTATCGTCTGCGTTGAATTGTGGTTTAATACCGTTGTCGAGGATCTGTGTTTTATTTCCACCGTTGGAAGAAATAATATAGATACCCGGATTTTTGCCATAGGAATAGCCAAGAACATCATTGCCGCTTCCTTTTCTGTATACGATCTTATCGCCTTTTGAGGAGTAAGAAGGGGAGTAATAGAAGCCCTTTTCATCCGTGAGGGTAATGGTTTTACCCGATCTGAGGTCTGCGCGTTTTACTGCGCCTTTAAATTCGTCGCTCCAGGTGGTAAAGACTACATATTTCCCGTCAGGGCTAAAAGAGGGTTCAAATTCGAAATCGAGACCATTGGTCAGTCTTTCTGGTTTTCCATCTGGCAGTTCTTTTTTATAGAGAAAACCTGCGGCATTAAAAACCACCCATTTGCTGTCGGGAGAGGTTTTGAGCTGGCGGATCATTTTGGCTGTAAATTCACTGCTGTATACTTGCTGCGGAAAGTGAAGTGCTTCCTGCACAGTTTGTTCACTGTTGACCTGGAAGGGGATTTCTGTAACCTGAAGGCTGCCCAGATCTACTTTTTTGATTTTTCCTTTTGCATAGAAGATCAGGCTTTTGGCATCGGGTGTCCAGGCGAAATTGGGATAAACGCCAAAAATGGCCCAGGTTTCCTGCTGGTCATGGGAAAGATCTTCAAATACAGGCCATTCTTCTCCTGTTTTGAGGTTTTGAATGTAAAGGGCTGATTTGAGGCGCACTCGTTTTACGTAAGCCATGAATTTGGCATCCGGAGAGATTTGCGGCCTTGCTGCACCACCTTGTTCGGCAATCAGGTTGCTGAGTTTACCTGTGGTCATGTCCAGTCTTCTTATGGCATAAATCATCCCGTTAGGGTCTTTACTGTATTCAAAATTAGGGCCAGGGCTCATGTCTTCACTAAAGTAGAGGAAGCGCCCGTTTGGTGAAATGTTGGGTTCTCCGGCATCCTGCTGGTCATTTTTTCTTTTGGTCAGCTGTACACCCTCACCGCCATAAATGCTGTACATCCACATTTCTCCGGCACCAAGTGATCTGGTTCCTGTGAAGTGTTTCCGGGCCACTACATATTGGCTGTTTGGCATCCAGGTGGCATTGTTCAGCAAACGGAAGCTTTCTTTGGTGATCTGCTTTTTATTAGAGCCATCGCGGTTCATGATCCAGATGTTGTCGCCGCCGCTTTTGTCACTGGTATAAGAGATATATTTTCCGTTTGGACTAAACCGGGGCTGTACATCCCAGGCGATACCACCGCTCAGCAGTTGGGCGGTTCCACCGTTAACGGGCATGATATAAATGTCTCCAAGAAGGTCAAAAACAATATCTTTTCCATCCGGACTGACGTCAAGGTTCATCCAGGTACCTTCATCTGTGCTGATGCTGAAGGTTTTTGTGGTGCCTTTGTATTTTTCGACATCCCATTTAGGGCTTTCTTTCTTATCTTGTGAGAAAGCTGGACTGATGAGGGCGGATAGAACAAAGATCAGTAGATATCTTTTCATATGATGGAGGGTATTGCGTTTTGAAGCCGCAATTTAATAATATCAGTTCGTTTTTATAGTTTTGGAGCTATCTTATTATGAATAAAACAGACATATTAAAGCAATATTGGGGGTTTGATTCCTTCCGGCCTTTGCAGGAGGATATCATTGATGCTGTTTTAGCACATAAGGATACTCTGGCCTTGCTGCCAACGGGTGGTGGAAAATCATTATGCTTCCAGGTTCCGGCGATGTTGCAGGAGGGGATTTGCCTGGTGATTTCGCCCTTGATTGCGCTGATGAAGGATCAGGTTGAAAACTTGAAAGCGAAGGGGATTGATGCGGTGGCCATCTATGCGGGTATGGGAAAGCGTGAAATTGATATTTTGCTGGACAATTGTATCTATGGCAAGATTAAGTTTCTATACCTCTCTCCTGAACGGCTCCTTTCTGACATTGTAAGGGTGCGGATCTCGCATATGAAGGTGAATTTGATTGCTATTGACGAAGCGCATTGTATTTCACAGTGGGGCTACGATTTCAGGCCGCCTTATTTACAAATTAAGGAGTTAAGGGCGATTTTACCGAAGGTTCCGATGATTGCGCTTACAGCTACGGCTACACAGTTTGTACGGAAAGATATTGTAGAGAAGCTGGAACTGAAAGACCCGCAGGTGTTTGTGAAAAGTTTTGCGCGTAAAAACTTAAGTTACGTTGTTTTTGATCTGGAGGATAAATACAAAAAACTGGTTGATATTATCCGGAATGTGAAGGGTTCTGGTCTGGTCTACGTGAGAAACAGACGGGAAACGGCGGAGGTGTCTTTCTTTTTAAAAAGGAACCAGATTTCGGCAGATTATTATCATGCAGGCCTGGAACGAAATGAAAGGTCGAGAAAACAGGAAGACTGGAAGGGTAACAGGACCCGTGTGATGGTGGCTACGAATGCATTTGGGATGGGTATAGATAAGCCTGATGTTCGTTTTGTGGTTCATCTGGATCTTCCGGAAAGTCTGGAGGCTTATTATCAGGAAGCTGGAAGGGCCGGGCGGGATGAACACCGGGCTTTTGCGGTATTATTGGCCAATAAGTCTGATCAGAAGGCACTGGAATATAAGTATTCGAATAATTTCCCTTCTGTAGAGGAGATAAAAAAAACATACCACTATCTGGGCAGTTATTACCAGCTGGCTTATGGCATGGGTGAGGGGTTGAGTTTTCCTTTTGATCTGGCGGATTATTGTAAGAAGTTTAACCTGGGGGTTCTTAAGACGATTGGGGCGCTTAAGTTTTTGGAACATGATGGTTATCTGACCTTATCGGAGAATATTTTTTTACAGTCCAGGGTGTTGTTTTTGATCAATAACGAGGATCTTTATCGTTTTCAGATTGAGAATGCCGGCTATGATCCTTTAATTAAATCTATATTAAGGTCTTACGGTGGTTCATTTGATCAGTATGTAAAGATTAATGAGTATGAGCTGATCAAACGTCTGGGGGTGTCATTTAATACCTTGGTGAGTATGTTAAAGCGGCTCCACGAGCTGGAAGTTTTGTCTTATCTTCCACAAACGGATCAGCCACAGCTGCAGTTCCTGCGTCCAAGGGCAGATCAGCTGCATATGGATATTGATGTAAAGTATATTGAACTCCGGAAGAAGATCCAGGATGATCAGATCAGTGCTGTTCTGGCTTATGCAAGTACCGCACAGTGCCGGAGTGTTCAGTTGCTGGCGTATTTTGACGAACCTGCTGCTTCGAAATGCGGGGTTTGTGATGTTTGTCTGGCTGAAAAGCGGGCAGAGGAGTCGAAAGAATTTCCGGAGAAGCTGGAGTTTGAAATTGCGACTTTGCTGCAGGCAGGCCCCCACAGTTTGGATGATTTGGTAGCTGGAGTTAAAATTGGAAGCGAAACGGAGAAATTGAACCAGATCCGGGAATTACTTGATGCAGGTAAAATAAAAACAGATGGAAAAAACTATTATTTATAAATTGTGTTCCTAAAATTGTGGTCCTGTTAAAATATAGCTTCATAACCTTTAAAAAAACAAACCGAGTTTACGAGCTCATTAATACAAATGAAAACAATAAACAAAGAATTAATAATTATATCCAGATGAAAAAATTAAGCTTTCTTATTCTTGTGCTGCCCATTCTATGGTCGGCTTGTAAAACCAAATGTGTTGAAGATTCAGGCGTCCGGAAGGAACGTAATGAGAAGGTTAAGGAGTTTAATGAAATAGAAATTGCTGGTCCGATTAAACTGGTTCTGCACCAGGTTCCAGACAGTATGTATCAGGTAAAGGTGTCTGCGGATTCTAACGTAGTGAATTTGGTAGAGACCAATGTGAGTGGTGGGACTTTGAAGCTGAAACTGGATACGGCTGCTTATTGTGGAAAGGATTCCATTGTTGTTCATGCGAGTATTGCGCAGTTGAAATCTTTAAAGGCAGAATCTCCTAGCAAGGTGGTGAGTTCAGGGCGGTTGAATGTAGATGATCTGAAGCTCACGTTAAATGGCAGTACGGAAGTAAACTTAGATCTCAACGCGGGTAAGGTAACGACAGAGGTTGATGGAGCGACTAAGATCTATTTGACCGGACAGGCCGGGACGCATTTGTTTAAGGCTAAGGGTGCTGTGGAACTGGATGCTTTTGATTTTGTGGTTGGGATTTATGACTTGAATATTAAGGGCGTAGGAAAGGCGAATATTAATGTGCTGAATGATTTGAAGGTTGCGACTTCTGGTGCGACGTCTATTTCTTATAAGGGAAATCCTAAGAACGTTAAAGAGGATAAATCGGGAAGCAGCTCGATACAACAAGTAAAATAAGGGGTTTAAGCACTTCGTAAAAAAATAATGTGCTCTTCGGGGTCTGGAGTCCTTGCCCAGCTTCGCTCTTGTGGCAAGGCCCCCTGAGGCCCCCTCTTAGCAGCATTATTTTTTTCTGGGCGCTTAAGTTGGGAGGTGATCCGGACAAAATGGCTAAGCAATATGCATAAGTGATTTAATCTAATTGGATAATCATACTCGTTTTTTATTAAAACGCATAGAAAACCTTATGCAAGATTCTTAATAACAACCTATTAACCAGATACAAATAATACCAATAGCTTTAGTAAATGAGAATTACAACCAAACTTCCTTATATAGATTCTAAAGTATTCCAAAACTAAGCCTCGCGAGCCCTATTTATGCACCATGCCCGGATCACCTCCCAACTTAAGCGCCCAGAAAAAAATAATGCTGCTAAGAGGAGACATTGAGCTTCGCAGCAGTCGCGCAGCGGTGCGCAGAAGGCGTAGTCTCCGAAGAGCACATTATTTTTTTACGAAGTGCTTAAAACTTTTTTTATACTTTTAGTCCCTTAGACAAACATGGAACAGAAGAATAACAAAAAAGTCATCCGGTCGTGGGCATTTTTCGACTGGGCGAATTCGGCATACAATCTCGTCATAACCTCGACAATTTTTCCCGCTTATTACACCATTATTACGACAACACCCGAGCATGGAGATAAAGTCACCTTCTTTGGGATGCATTTTGTGAATACCGCGTTGTCCAATTATGCATTGGCAGTGGCCTACCTCATTATCGCGCTAACCTCTCCCTTGCTGACTTCTATGGCAGATTACAGGGGGAATAAGAAAATATATATGAAGCTGTTTACGTGGTTGGGTGCTTTATCCTGTTGTGCATTGTTCTTCTTCAAGCTGGAAACCCTGGAACTGGGGGTGATCTGTTTTGCTTTAGCAGCTATAGGTTATGCAGGTGGTTTTGTATTTTACAATTCTTATTTGCCTGAAATAGCCACTGCAGATCAGCAGGATGCGGTGAGTGCAAAAGGCTTTAGTTATGGCTATGTAGGTAGTGTGATCCTGCAGCTCATCTGTTTTGTATTTGTTTTAAAACCGGGACTCTTCGGAATCACTGATCTTAGCTTTCCGCCAAGATTGTCCTTTTTACTGGTTGGCCTGTGGTGGATTGGCTTTGCCCAGATCCCTTTTAAAGTATTACCCAAAGGCAGTCCAAACTTCAGTGTAGAAGAACAGAAAAAGGTATCAGGGGGCTTTAAGGAGCTGCAAAAGGTTTGGCATCAGGTTAAAACGATGACCTTGATGAAGCGTTTTTTGCTGGCTTTCTTCTTTTATTCTATGGGCGTTCAAACCATTATGCTGGTGGCTGCAAGCTTTGGAGAAAAGATTCTGCATCTGCCCACATCCAGTTTAATCTTAGTGATCTTAATTATACAACTTGTTGCTATTGCAGGTGCTAACATCATGTCTTATCTATCTAAAATCTATGGTAATGTGAGTGTGCTGATTAGCGTTGTGGTAATTTGGGTGGGCATGTGTATCGCTGCTTACTATATAACTACTGCGGTTCAATTCTATGTTTTAGCAGCAGTGGTTGGTCTGATAATGGGAGGTATACAATCTCTTTCCAGGTCGACATATTCTAAATATATTCCTTCAAATACAGCTGATACGGCGTCTTTCTTCAGCTTTTATGATGTTACGGAAAAACTTGCAATTGTAGCCGGATTGGCTAGCTTTGCATATATAGAAGAATTAACCGGCAATATGCGGAACTCGGCCATTGCATTAACCACCTTCTTTATCATGGGGTTGGTGTTGCTGCTGGCTTTAAAAGCTGCAGAGAGAAAGATTTCCGCAAAACCGGTGCTGGATTAGAGAAAAAGAATTTATAGATGAAGATAGAATTATTTATTCCATGTTTTGTAGATCAGCTGTATCCTGAAACCGCTTTTAATACCATTAAGGTATTGGAAAAGGCAGGGTGTGAGGTGAATTACAACTCCAAGCAAACCTGCTGTGGACAACCGGCTTATAACGCTGGATACTGGGAAGAAGCCAAAGAGACAGGTACTAAATTTTTGAATGATTTTTCTGACAATAAATATATCGTAGCGCCATCGGCCTCTTGTGTAGGAATGGTGAAAAACGGTTACAATGATTTGTTTACCAACACTATTGTCCATAATAAATGCAGGTCTATGCCTGTCTCTTATACACATCTGACGCTGCCGACGAACGTTAGCCGGTGTAGGTGTCGGGGGGGGGGGGGGGGGGGAAAGGGGGGG
>NZ_JAELTV010001059.1 GCF_016429005.1 Pedobacter sp. ASV19 | reverse complement strand
GGAGTACTGCCGGGATATTGTGTAATTGAATTTGAGTAGGCCTAGTTATTAATATTAATCAAATTAACAATCACCTTAACCATCATTTCTTTCTCGTCAGATTTACTTTCGGCAATCATCAATGTTAATGCGACCAACGCATTGTCTGCAATACGTTTAGAACCATCAGGTCTATAAAGAATGTTATTTCGATCTAAAAACCAGACGAAAAGATAGGCAGCGATTCTTTTATTGCCATCAGAAAAAGAATGATTTTTAACAACAAAGTATAACAGGTTTGCTGCTTTTTCTTCTACACTTGGGTATAAATCTATACCACCAAATGTTTGATATATAGCTGCTATAGAGCCTTTAAAAGATTGATCTTTTTCATTTCCAAATAGTGAACTTCCACCAAATTTATCTTTGAGATCAAATATTGCGTGTTTTGCTTCGTCATAATTTATAGCAAAAAGCTCTTTGGCAGTTGTCCCTTCAATTGTTAATTGCTGATGATCATACTTATCA
>NZ_JAELTV010001058.1 GCF_016429005.1 Pedobacter sp. ASV19 | reverse complement strand
GTTCAGAATCTCTTTCTGTGCTTCATTTGCATCATTGGCCCAGATTACTTTGCCGCCTCTTCGCTGAAAATTGGACTCAAATTCCGGTAAGAATTTATCCAGGTTTTCCATCATACGCCATTTGATTACGTGGGCTTTTTTCTTGGAATTGTCCAGATTTTCAAATTTAGACAATCCTCTTTCCACAGCAACGTTGTATTTGCCAATATTGTGGTTGATCGTTTTACGATGTTCCAGATCAAACGCCTTCTCGTCAGCCTTTACCAAAAAATCCTCAGCAGTTTTCATCGTTATATTTTTTTATAGGTTATGATCTCTCCCAGTAACAGGCTCATGCAGGCCACTTATGAAGGTTTCATTAGAATATATATGTTTTTCGTTAGCAGGTGATGATTTCATCACGTTCAAATATAAATAATTAGGGTATCTGTCTCTTATACACATCT
>NZ_JAELTV010001057.1 GCF_016429005.1 Pedobacter sp. ASV19 | reverse complement strand
GCTTCAAACACCTTCATATGAGTATGCTTCGCAACAAGTTCTACCAGTAAGCTCTTATAATCCGAAGATAAATGTTGTATCACTATAAAAGAAAAGCTTGAGCTTTGTGGCATATGATCAAAAAACTCATGAATAGCTTCCAAACCACCCGCAGAAGCCCCTATAGCCACGATATAAACCCCTCGTTTACTCATTAATTATACAATTGTTTGGTTCTGAATTCGAAAAGAAAACTCCGCAGAGACTCTGCGACCTCTAGTTCCTGATCTCCCCAGGCTAAGCTATGCTTCCTTACTGTTTGCTTCCACATTTTAAAAGAATGACGCGGATGATAGTTTTTTCCATCCTTTTCGAAATTGATCGCCTCATTAGGATTTCCTCCCCAGTGAATATCTTCAATCACTTCCGGCCGGAAAAAGATTAAAAACTCCCCTCTTTCCATATGAATTGGTACTGTCTCTTATACACATCT
>NZ_JAELTV010001056.1 GCF_016429005.1 Pedobacter sp. ASV19 | reverse complement strand
AGATGTGTATAAGAGACAGTTACTTCACTATTTTGATTACGGATGAAATGCTCAATGATGCCATTGAGTCGTTAAATGCTACAGGAAAGTTTGTTAAAGCATACCCTATGGAACTTTTTGATAAAAAGGGAGAATTGTGCGCGACGGTAATGAATGAGGTTTATGTGAGGAACCTTCATCATGGAGAAAAACCGGCAGTTGCTTATTAATGGGATTACGGAACTTAAGTATGGTTTATGAACATCAGAAAGTTAATATTACAGGGAGAAGGAACAACACTGGACTTCAAAAAAACAATAACAAACGTAGAGAAGATTGCCAAAAGTCTTGTTGCTTTTGCAAATAATAAAGGCGGACAGTTGCTTATTGGTGTAGCCGACGATGGAACGATAAAAGGTGTAAAATCTGAAGATGAAGAGAAATACATGATCACTAAG
>NZ_JAELTV010001055.1 GCF_016429005.1 Pedobacter sp. ASV19 | reverse complement strand
CAGACAAACAACGTTACAGATTTACGGAATATCATAAATGGAAATTTGAAGGCCAATGGTTTGAGAGAATTGCAGGTAAACTTATTCTGATGTCTCAGGCACAGTTTGGTTTCCTTGGAGAATACAACAAAGCGGTTGGACAATCTGCATTTGAGCGTTTCAAATTAGGGGGAGATGGTATGCAGGGCTTTGACTTCTTACAGGGATCAGAGATTATTAAAATGCGTGGATATGCAAATAACGCAGTAATCCCTGTTGGTTCTAACCCAACTATTGCACAAAATTCAGGTAGCCCAATTTTTACAAAGTATGTATTGGAATTAAGATACCCGGTTATTGCAAGTCAGCAGGCAACTGCTTATATTGTGGGCTTTGCTGAGGGTGGTAACACCTGGAACAAATTCAGTGACTACAATCCTTTTAACATAAGAAGGTCTGCAGGTATTGGAGCTCGGATATTTTTACCGATATTTGGGATGTTAGGTATTGATTATGGACATGCGTTTGAC
>NZ_JAELTV010001054.1 GCF_016429005.1 Pedobacter sp. ASV19 | reverse complement strand
GAGTAGAAGAGGAGGTTGAAGCGGTTAGTGAGACGCTTGGAGTGGAAAAACTGCTTGCAGGGTTTTATGCTTATGGTGAAATATCTCCATTCAATGATGGAGGAGACTGTCAGCTCCACAATCAAACCATGACAATTACCTCATTTTATGAATTACCATAAACTACTTTTGAAACAAATCAGCAGGCATTTGCCGGAAGAACTTTTGGCAAATGCGGCTGTACTTAAATTTTTAACGGTGGTTAACGATTCCTATGTTGCATTGGAAAGAGATACAGAACTTGTTGAACGGGCTTTTCATATTAGCGAAGAGCAATATATTGATCTGAATAAGAAATTAAAACACGAATTGGATGTAAAGAGGCATTCAGTGGATAAGTTGAAACAGGCCGTAGGTATTTTTATTGGCGAGAGCCAAGAGCAGGATAGTGATGACCTACTCATGATTGCTGAATATCTACATGATGAGGTGAGCAAAAGAAAGAAAAGTGAAGCGGCACTGAAAACAAG
>NZ_JAELTV010001053.1 GCF_016429005.1 Pedobacter sp. ASV19 | reverse complement strand
AACTATAGGTGTTCAGGGTAATAATAGCTGGACAACATATAACCTCACATCTATTTTTAGCGATTCCACTACTTATAAATGGAATTATCATAACGGAGGATACTAAACAATCAAAATAGCACTCGCATGGAGCAAAAAACAAATGCATTTACTAACGTAGTCGTATCGTTATGTACGGCCGTAACATCAATAATTACATCAGAGGTACAAGCTATGATTTCAACAGCCGCTGCGCTGGTAGCTATTGTTTCAGGATTAATGGCAATCAGACACTATTACTATTCAACAAAGCGAATTAAAGAGGGGAAATAAAATGAATATATCAGCAAATGGAGTAGCCTTTATCAAGGGGGAAGAGCTATTCAGAAGCAAGCCATACCTGGACCGGGTTGGCAAACCTACAATTGGTTATGGGTCCACCAGGTACGAGAATGGCAAAGCTGTGACACTGAAAGATCCAGCAATTACAATTCAACGGGGAACTGAACTGTTGATGAATACGCTAAAGG
>NZ_JAELTV010001052.1 GCF_016429005.1 Pedobacter sp. ASV19 | reverse complement strand
CCCCCCCCCCCCCCCCCCCCCCCCCCCCCCCCCCCCCCTTTCACCATCCGCCCCCCACCGAGATCTACACCGGCTAACGTTCGTCGGCAGCGTCAGATGTGTATAAGAGACAGACGGCAGATAAATAAAGAATACTATGTCAAGTAATAGCTCAATTGAAAAGAAATATAGCAAGTGGATTGTCCTCTTGTCTGTAGTTATACCAGTCGCAGTGGCTGTTCTGTTTTTTGTGAAAATTCCAAATGCAACACCTCTTCCTGTTTTACCTCCAATTTATGCGACCATTAACGGTATTACTGCCGTTTTGTTGGTTGTAGCGGTTTGGGCAATAAAGAATGGAAAAATTCAGCTTCATCAAAATCTGATGAAGACCGCAATTGGCTGCTCCTTGTTGTTTTTGGTGATGTATATTGCCTGTCTCTTATACACATCTGACGCTGCCGACGAACGTTAGCCGGTGTAGGTCTGGGTGGGGGGGGGAGAGTGAGAGAGGGGGGGGGGGGGGGGGGG
>NZ_JAELTV010001051.1 GCF_016429005.1 Pedobacter sp. ASV19 | reverse complement strand
AGTTTCAGCAGTGCCGGACAATCTTGCTTTTCTGCAACGCGGATAGTTATGCTCATTCTGCTTTAAAATGTTTGAGTCTTCTTTTACCAAAGATGTTGCTGCCAATTCTTACCATGGTACTACCTTCTTCAACGGCAATTTCATAATCGGCAGACATTCCCATGGAAATTTCTTTAAAATAATCATCTTTCCGGAAATAAGTCAGTTTAATTCCATCGAATAGAACTTTCAATTCCTGAAATTCATCGCGGATCTGTTTTTTAGACTCCGTATTGGTGGCAATGCCCATCAATCCTACAATTCTGATATTTTTCAGACTTTCAAATTCTTCGGATCTGAGCAGTTCTATAACTTCATCAAATCCCAGGCCGAATTTGGTATCTTCATCTGCGATATAGACCTGTAAAAGGCAGTCAATTACCCTGTTGTTTTTTGAGGCTTGTTTATTAATTTCAATCAGGAGTTTTAAGCTGTCTACAGATTCAATGAGACTGATGAACGGTGCAATAT
>NZ_JAELTV010001050.1 GCF_016429005.1 Pedobacter sp. ASV19 | reverse complement strand
ACCCATCCCCCCACCACCGATCACTACACCGGCTAACGTTCGTCGGCAGCGTCAGATGTGTATAAGAGACAGGTATTTGAGTTTTATTACCCATTTCAGGAGTCCATTCGTAATCATCGAGCTTATAATCATCCTTGAAATTATCCAGGGATTCCTTTTCCTCAGGGGAGCAATTCCCTGACTTATACTTTTCGAAAAGTTGTATAAACTCGTTCCTGGACATATTTTAATATTTGGTATTATACATATAGTGCCAAATGTTGTACAGCACACACATAAATATTTCTAATTTCTTTTTGCAAAACTATTAGTTAACTATGCAAAGCTATTTAGCGAAAATAATCTACATTTATATTCAGTATGATAAAAGATCAACCTTCCGACTCTGAATTATGGAAGCAGATACAGGTGGATAACAACAAAGCTTTTGATGTGTTATTTAACAGGTATTGGTCTTCGGTGTATACCACATCTTTCATGTATTTGAAAGATGAGGAGACTTGTACTGAAC
>NZ_JAELTV010000104.1 GCF_016429005.1 Pedobacter sp. ASV19 | reverse complement strand
ACACGCAGGTCCGACAAACCCAGACGATTCAGCCATTTTCTTCCCTGTAATTTATATCCAAAGCTCACAGATTCACCACTAAGCATATTTTCGTTCTGTACAAAACGTGACGATTTTGGAGTTGTAGTTGTTAAACTGATCGATTTAAACTGAGCAATATCTCCAGGTTGTTTCCAACGGTCATATAAGGCACGTTTATCTTGGTTATTTACCAAACCCTGTACATTAATGTTTTCAACTTTATTATAGAGCGCATCATTAAAAACATCCCTACCGAGAATATACCGGATAACCAAGTTGAAATTAAAGCCTTTATAACTGACCATATTGGTAAAAACACCTTCTGCCTTTGGTTGTGTACTACCCACGCGGGCAATGTCATTTGGATCATAAATGAAGGTATATTGTCCATCTTTTTTTAAGAATACCTCCATACCTGTTCCCGGATCAATACCTATGGAAGGTACTGCCCAAATGTCTTGCGGGCCATAACCATCTTTATATCTAGTTAAACTATTGCTGTTTTGCGCTTTTGTGTTTAATGAAGCTAGTTTATTATTAAAACCATCATACTTGCTGGTATAGCTTGTTCCGGTAAGTCCGATGGTCCATAAAACACGTTCTGCCGGCCGGTAAATCGGCGAGTATTTAATGGAAGCCTCAACTCCCCTTGTATTTAACAACCCAACATTCATCGGGAAAGATTTGATCCCTGTAGAAGACGGCAGATCTACAGCAACCACCAACGGATCAGTCTTTTTCTGATACACATTGCCATTAATGGTAAATCTGTTATCAAACATCACAATATCAGTTCCAAGACTGGTCTGAACAGAATTCTGCCATTTCAGATCTGGATTACCTAAACTATTCAGCGTAACTCCTTGTCCAAATAAGTTGATATATGAATCATATCCATAAGTGGAAATAGAAGAAACACTGGCAAAGTTTTGATTACCCGTCGTACCCATATTCGCATATAGTTTCAATACATTGATCCAATGTATGGCCTTCATAAATTGCTCATTGTGAACGTTCCATCCAATACCACCGCTCAAATAAGGAGAATATTTTTTATTGGCACCAAAAGCAGTTGAGCCGTCATAGCGATAAGAAAAATCCGCCAGATATCTGCTTTTGTACGCGTAATTAGCAGACGCCAGAATAGCGTTCGTACGTGTTTTGCCAAGCGCTGTAAGCGGTTTGGAGTTCGGCTTATAACTATAAGCAAACCCAGGATTCCCATTGCTGGAAGATGGAAATCCAACAGCATCAAATGTGATGTTATCATTATCATCATTTCTCATCTCCGTACGAAGATTGGCTGTTAAAGAGTGGGTGCCGGCAAACACCTTACCATAGGTTAACATCAAGTAACCATTATAGTTAAAATTATTCGTCCTGCTATTTTTATAAGATCCCTTTTCAAAAATACTTGTATCGTCAAAAGCAGTATTCAACGGCGATAAGAAATTAATCTGAGTTGTACTTCCTTTTTGTACCTGAATAGCCCCTTGAACCTTAAATTCCCTACTTACATCAATAATCATTTGAAGGTTATTCTGAATAGCAATATTCTTAGTATCGTTGATACTGTTCAAACCAGCATTGTATAACGGATTAGGTACATAATACAATTTGTTTGCATTGTCACCGCTCACTTCCAGATATCGTTCATTTGGACTATCCTTTCTGTAATATGGATTCGCGTTTACAAAATTTGCAAAAGAGCCGTATGGAGACTCATCAGCTTTATAACCGCTTATATATAATTTATTGGAGAAATTGAATTTGCCTTTTCTATAAGAAAGATCCACGTTGCCAGCCCAATCATTTCTTCCCGATCCCTTCATTGCACCAGTTGTTTTCTTGTAGCTTAAACCCACACCATACCGGAGCGCATCATCGCCGCCGTCGGCATAAATAGAATGACGCTGACTGAAACCAGTTTGTACCGGCACATTTAACCAATACGTATTTACACCACGTTGTACTTCAGCCAGATGAACATTGTATAAAGAATCCAGATCCAACTGGTAGATTGGAGCATTGGAAGTCCCGTCAAAGTAAGTACATCTCCCCGAAAGTCTTTCAAACTCCAGCTTTTCCGCAGCATTCATCATATTATACCCTTTCAGATCTGGCATTTCAATGTTAAAGTCGCTGGTATAGTTCAGGCTCATCTGCCCTTGTCTTGGTTTGAGGGTTTCAATAACCACTACGCCATTTGAAGCTTTTGAACCATACATCGCCGTTGAAGCTGCGTCCTTCAAAATGGTTACCGAAGCAATCCGGTTCTGATTCAGGTCTACAATTGTCCGTAAACTGGTTTCAAAACCATCCAGAATAAACAATGGTTGATTGGGATCAGAAGCAAACTGATCCTGCAGAGATGACGAAATGCTGGTTTTTCCCCTGATCTCAATATTAGGCAGCGCATTCGGATTAGAGCCAAACTGATTGTTTTCAATCTGGATGAAGGAAGGATCTAAAGCACGCAGGCCCTGGATAATATTTTGATTGCTCACCGCCCGCAACTGTTCTCCAGTATAAGAAGCCGTGGCTCCGGTAAAACTATTCTTATTCCTGGTAATTCCAGTACCTGTAACCACCACATTTTTCATATTGTTTTCAGCAATCGCCAGCTTAACCGTAAGTTCTTGTTGTCCTGCTTTAAATTTAATTTCCTGACTGATATACCCAATATAGGAAACAACAACAATATCATGTTCTGAAGCATTGATACGGAAACGACCGTCCTTATTACTTATAGTTCCTCTGGATGTACTTCCCTTAACTCTGATCGATGCTCCGGCAATAGGTCTACCAGCTTCATCTAACACAACACCATTTACCTCCCCTTGTTGTTTCTGAACAAGTTGAGGTACTTTTATCTTAATAATGATCGTTTTATCTTCAACAAAATAAGCCAATGGCTGATCTGCAAAGCATGCTTGCAGAACCTCATCCAGCGAAGCCTTTACTACATGGATATTCACCGGTTTTGCCATCTTAACCTGTGGGTTAGTGTATACAAAATCATATCCGCTTTGCTTTCTGATTTCTTTAAATACTTCCTGTAAAGACGCATTGGTGCTATTAAGTGTGATTCTTTGGGCATAACCACCAGCACTCACCTGGAGCAACATAGTGGTCATTAGAATAAAGATTAGGTTTATTCTCATTATAAATTTTCTTTGATCTGCTGTTTTGATCCGCTGAAGAATCAAATCAATGATTAGCATTAGGAAATTTGCCGCACAAGCAAACTTCCTGCGCTGAAATAGCGCATTAAATTTCATACATTTGAATTTAGTCCTCCTCTTCTGTGGTTGAGCAAAATAGTGAGGAACGGTTTGGAATTTAGTTGATTAGTGTATTCAGCATGGTATCTGCGGGTCCAGACTATCAGCCAGGGGTGGGTCCAATCACTCCTGGTTATTTTAAGACCCTGTTATAGTAGAGTTATGGCATAACAGTTACCCTCCTTCCTTCGATCTTAAAATGTACACTACCTGTTTTTTCTAGTATCTTCAAAACCTGAACTAAAGTCTTACTTCTTGAAATCTCTGCGCCATAATCAATCTCACTGATCTTACCTTCATAAACTACGGTAATATCATACCAACGTTCTAATTTTCGCATAATACTTTCAATATTTTCATCCTTGAAGTTAAAGTCATTGTTCAGCCATGCCAAAACCTGTTCTGTATCCGCTTTCTTAACGCGGATCCCATCAGTGGTCTCCGCTTGCTGTCCCGGCTTTAGCAAACAAGTGTTTCCACCAGAACTGACTTGAACACTACCTTCGATAAGAGTGGTTTTTATACTTTCCTCTGAAGGATAGCTATTGATATTAAAATGAGTTCCTAATACCTGCACACTTTGTTTATTTGAATGTACAACAAAGGGCATGAGTTTATTTTTTGCAACCTCGAAATAAGCTTCCCCACTCAATTCCACATCCCGGTTAATCCCATTAAAAGCGGCAGGATAAACCAATGTGGATGCCGAATTCAGCCAAACTTTAGTCCCATCCGATAACCTAACCTGATACTGTCCACCTTTAGGGGTACTCAATTTATTGGTTAAAACCTCAACCTGACTCTTTTTTCCCTCATGTTCATAAACCAGTTTACCTTCGGCCGTTTTGCGGATACCAGTTTCACCCTCATGCGCCAGTACACCAGCCCCCGCATCATCAAGAGTAACCCTCTGGCCACTCGCCAATACCAGAATAGCCTTATTCCCCCCAGGCTTAATATCATTCTTAAACCTCTCCACCTGACTCATTTGGAGCTTTGACTTATCAGTCTTTCCTGCATAAATATAAAAGATGGTGATCGCAGTACAAAAAAGTATCGCCGCAGCAGCATACCTCATCCATAAATGCCTGGTCCTGGATCTGGCATAATGGTTCTCGTGTACAGGAAGTGCGGCCCATATAGATTGGCCCACCCTTTCCAGTTCCTCTTCATCAGGCATAAAATCGCTGCTTGCAATCTCTTTGATATGCCAGCTTTCAACAATGGCTTTTTCCTCTGCTGTGCAGGTTCCTGTTTTATATTTTTGAAGAAGTGCTTTGGCTTGGTATGGATACATTTTATCATGGCGGGATTCATGCCGCTTATAATGATGTAGGTTAACTCCATAGTAGGGAGTAGACTTTATAAAAAAAAATTTAAAAGGTTAAGTTCACAAAAACAGAAAACAACTTCAGTTTTCCCTTAAGGATCTTGACAGAATTACTAACCTGCTTTTTTACAGTAAGTTCTGAAACACCAAGCTGAGCAGCAATCTCCTTATGAGACATTCCTTCATTTCTGCTCATTTCAAACATTACACGCATTTTTGGAGGCAAAAGCGCAACCTCCTTTTCAATAACAGCCAACATTTCTTTAGCCCGAAGCTGATCATCGGTAATATATTCTCCCTCTTCGATAAACTGTTGCAGATAAATTTTATAATCTGACCTGATTTTTTTATGATCCATCAAATCAAAGATCCGGTACCGAACCGCGGTATACAGATACATGGAAAGAGAGGTTCTAATCTCCAGATCCTTCCCTTTGTGCCATAGATAGGTAAAAACCTCCTGTACAATATCTTTCGCGTCGTCTTCATCGGCCATAACCTTTCTTGCATAAACATACATCACCGCCCAATAACGCTGATAAATCTGTGCATATGCTTGCCTATCTCCCGCTTTGAAAAGCAGGAGTAATTTATCATCTGATCTACTAACTAAATCATCTCGCTGCATAAATACCTGGTCACCAATGAATATTTTGCAATAATAGTTAAACATTCACTGGGATAGAAGATTATTCATAAATATATAGGGGGCAATTTTATCAATTCTATATCCATCTATATTATAGTTCCATTCGGTAGAACCGCCCCTTTTTTAACCACCACAATGCCGTCCTTTACAGTATATAATTCGAAATCACCATCTTCTAAATGAAGCCCGCCATTGATCTTCACATCGTCTCCAATCCGGCAGTTCTTATCAATTATGGCATTGTGGATATAACATCGGTCACCAATACCGATCAGGGGATTTCCGGCTGCCTTTTCAGCCTCTATTTCTATTAAAGTCTGGTAACGATCGCTCCCCATAATATAAGCATTTACAATTACGCTATGCTTACCTATTCTGGACCGGATACCTACGACTGTATGTTCAACCCTGCTGGCCTCAATAATGCAGCCTTCTGCTATAATGGTTTTATCTAATGTTGTATTCCAGATCTTTGATGGCGGAAGCATCCTTGCTCTTGTAAAAATGGTATGGCAGCTATCAAACAGGTTGAATTTTGGTATTTCATCGGTCAGACTAAGGTTCGCCTCAAAAAAAGAAGAAATATTACCGATATCCGTCCAATACCCCTCATATTGAAAGCTTAAGACACGGCTTCTTGTAATTGCTTTAGGTAAAATTTCCTTTCCAAAGTCCTTTTCATCTAAATTTTCATTTAAAATATTGATGAGATACTCCCTATTGAATACATAAATTCCCATTGAAGCAAGGAAATCGCGTCCTTCAGCCTGCATCTCTGCTCCTGTATCTGAAATCCACTCATCGAGCCCGGTTGTAGGTTTTTCGATAAAAGAGGTGATGATATTCTCTTGATCAGCTTTTAAAATACCGAAATCTGTTGCCTCCTTTTGTGTTACCGGAATTGTGGCAATAGTAATTTCTGCCTTAGCCTCTATATGTTTTTCGATCATCTCTTTAAAATCCATTTGGTAGAGCTGGTCGCCAGAAAGAATCAGAATGTATTCAAATTCATGCAAACAAATATGATGCATACTCTGCCTTACAGCATCTGCAGTACCCTGAAACCATTCTGAATTATGGACAGTTTGTTCTGCGGCTAAAATATCAACAAAAGCTGTACTGAAATGGCTAAAGTGATAGGTATTCTTAATATGCTTGTTCAGAGATGCCGAATTGAATTGCGTGAGTACAAACATACGGTGCACACCAGAGTTAATACAATTGGAAATTGGGATGTCAACCAGTCGATACTTCCCTGCAATTGGAACGGCAGGTTTAGAGCGTGTCTGTGTTAATGGCGATAATCTGGAGCCCTGGCCACCGCCGAGGATAACTCCTAAAACTTTGTCCATCATGTTTGTTTAGTTTAGTATTTGGTGTAAAAATATTGCCTAATTCGATCTGGGCGCTTTATATATCTAATGTTAAATTAATTTAGTGTCTTTAAAAGAGCTTGCATTTTTTGCTGGCGTTCCTGCAATTCTTTAACATAAGGTTTCATAGATTGGATTAACACATTTTGTTCTTCAGTTAACTCAGTATAGCTTAAACAACTAAAAAATTTAAAAATATTATTTAAGCAAATCTGTATTTCATTTTCCAGGTGTTGTAATAAAATTTTCTTTTTTTCCTTATTTGACAATATTTCGGAATTGGTTTGATCTGCACCTTCAAAATACAACCTTAATCCTTTTTTTTCGGCCATACTCTATCTAACTAATATATAACTCATTATACTTATTTAACAACAAGATTTGCGTTAATCTTTTTTCCTGTTCCCGAGTTTAAGTTATTAAATATAATAAATATCACCAAATTGTGAATTTTCAAATGAATAAAAATTGGCCTTTTTCTTTAAACAAAAAGAAACCGATGCCATTATATAGAGTCAGAAAATTAGGAACTTTGGATTATATGTTTTTTTTGCTTTTCTAAACGCATACCTGTTTCCTCAATGATATTCGATATTTCATTCTTAATGCGGGCAATCCCTTCTGTTGTTTTTAGGTCAATACCGCAAATAAGGCTCTTTTTGTTTAAGACCATAAAATAAATACCGGTTACAATAATGGCGATCCTTGCCTTAATATCTATATCAACAGCGGCAAAATTTGGTTCGGCCAAATCAAGAAATATCCCACCTATCTTCTCTCTCTGCTCATAAACATCGTTTATTGCTGGATTGCCACCATTAAGATGCCACAATATAGCCTGTTGCATATCAACATCTTTAGAAAAGGAATGTAAATGCTCATGCATTACACCTTTTATGAGATCAGTTGAATATTCCCCCTTAACCGATCTGAGAAGTTCATTAACATTACGGTCAAAATCAGCATAATAATCTTTTTGCCTTACATAGGTTTCAACCAAATTATCGATAGATCCAAAATAATGATACAAAAGTTTTCTGTCTACCCCGGCTGTATCGACAATTTTCTTTAATTTGAGACCAGCATAACCCTCTTCCCGAATGATTTTCCCAACAGCTTCAATAAATTTAAGCTTGGTTCTTTCCTTATTTTTATGAATGCCATCGTAAACTTTTCTTGCCATAACATATACTCAATTTAAGAGCATATGAAATTGCGATTTTTATTTGATAAACTAAAACAGCCCTCACGGACCATCGACCGGCGCCGTGGAGCGAAAGATTAGCCGACCTCTAAGCAAGTTATCATAAGCCGTCAGAACTAATATCTTTTAGTATAATCATCATAACGATCATTATCTGTAATGGTCTTCGCCAAGAGCTGTAAAATCATCATTTGGCGTCTATACTTGCAATTCCCTCCTGTCCGAATTGGTTCAAGGCATTCATCTTTAATATAATCATTCCAAAAAGAGAAGAAGTAAAAACCGTAAGCCGTCAAATAGAAATTAAATAATTTCCAAAAATCAATCCTCAGAGCTACCATTTAGATAGCTCTTTTTTTAAATATTCTGAGGCTTGATCAGTAAATCATATTTTTCAAACAAAAAATTAAAGCTTAGCTAAATATTGATGAACCTGCGTTACAGCCATAGCACCCTCACCTACCGCCGATGCTACCCTTTTGACGGAATTAAACCGAACATCGCCAGCGGCAAAAGAACCGGGAACACTAGTTTCCAGATGATAAGGAGGTCTGTCTAAGTTCCAGCAGTCTCTATATTTATCCAAACCGATCACATCGTTACCAGTATACAGATAACCATTTCTATCTCTGCAAATTGCTGTTTCCGAAGCCCAATCAGTATTGGGTTTACCTCCAATACAAATAAATAATTTAGAAGTTTCGCACCAATTTTCCGAACCGTCCTGACTATTTACAATTTTGATCTTTTGTAAATAATCGTCGCCGTCAAGTTCAGTTACCTGCGAATTATAGAGTACCACAATATTGCCGATACTGCCGATTCTTTGGACCAGATATTCAGAAAGTGTATCAGAAAGATTTCCTTTTCTGATCACCATAAAAACACGTTTGGCAAAACCCGAAAAATAAACAGCAGCTTGTCCCGCAGAATTCCCCCCTCCAATAATATAAATATCCCTGTCCTGGCAGAAAAAGGCTTCACTGGCACCTGCTCCATAATAGATACCCTTATGAAAAAACCTATTCTCATCCAAAAGATTTAGCCTAGCATATTCTACTCCTGTAGCACAAATATTGCTTTTAGCTACCAGTTTTTCTCCGGATGCAAAATCAACATGAATCCGGTTATCACTAAATGATCCCTTTATTCCTTCTTTCAGCAACAGAATCTCTACACCAAACTTCAAGGCTTGCTGTCTTGCCCGTTCTGCCAGTTCAGCCCCGGAAATTCCCTGGGGAAATCCCATATAGTTTTCGATAAGTGAACTGGTACCCGCTTGCCCTCCAATTGCTTCCCGCTCTACTAGAATAGTCTTCAATCCCTCCGATGCAGCATAAACTGCAGCGCTCAAGCCAGCTGGACCCGCTCCATAAATAGAAAGATCATACTCTTTATATTTAGGTTTGGTAATCCACCCCAGGTTACAGGCAATTTGTTCCAGCGATGGGTTGACAATAACTTTTCCATCAGGAAACTCTATCACTGGCTGCTTGTGAGGATTATTAAAAGAGGTGATTCCCTGCCCCCATCCCAGGTTATCATGACTGATATCTACCCAATCAAAATCCACCACACTACGTTTTAAAAAATCCCTAATCGGATAGATTTCAGGTGAATTTGGTTTTCCATACAATTTCAGTTTATTCATAACTATCGCTTATTTTCATTTCACCTAAAAACCACACTAAATTAATCAATTAAACATCAATTTATTGACCTGTTCTGAACCAAACGTAATCCAAGCGTATTTGTATAGAAATTGAAATTTTGTTGTTCATTACCTGCGATAGCGATAATGTTGTGTATCTAATGTCAGTTATGGTGAAGAGAGCGTAAAAGATGGATTCCTACCTGGTGTTCCATTCGCCCAACCTGGTCTATAGTTTCGCGCATAATAATGAGCTACAGGGCTATATTATCTATTTTAAACCTGAAGCTTTTTCTTTTTTCAGTCCAATCGGTTTTGTTGGGCAAAATTACGCAATTTAACGAACTGCTCCCTGATCAGGAATTTATTGCCATGATCAAAGATGCAGTACAGCTAAATGAAAAGGGTGTAAAGGTGCAAAGGAAAAAAACTGCAGATGAAAAGCCGAAGATATTGTCATAAGAACTTTTATTCTTTCAGCCGTATGGTGCCTAGGCGATTAGCCTCCTTCATTTCGGGAATGTAATAACCTGCAATTTCATCTATAAATTGATCTGGATTTCCCTGCAATAAATTAGTCAGCACTACTATCGACAAATCATCTTTTAAATAGATAAATAAAGCCGATCTTCCGCCACCTACAGGAGCGACTGCAGGATGTTCATCACGGGTTACCGTCGGCCAGCCAAGCGCATAACCATTTGTTAATCGATTGAATCCACCAATTTTACCGTTGGTAAGTATAGCCGGGGACCACAACAAATCTATACTAACCTGATTATGAAGTAGTTTTCCACTTTTTAAAGCAATGATCCAGTTTGCCATATCAGATGCTGTTGATTGAATGCCAGCAGCTGTTCTAAAAAAAACTGGAAATTGCATATAGGCATGTCCAGGTGTGCTGTTTTTCACAAAACCATCGCCTTTTTGTCGGGTCATAGTGTAGGCGCCCGCATAATTGGGAATCACATCATAGGAATCTCCAAAGCGGGTTAGTTCCATTCCTGCCACTTTAAACTGTCGTTCTTCAATAAAACGTGTAAAATGCATACCGCTAAGCTTAGTAATAATCTGGCCAACAAGAACATATCCGGTTTGATTGTAATGAAACTTTTGCCCCGGTTTAAATTCAATAGGAAGCGACTTTACCTTTTTCATGGCTTCTTGTTCATCGTTATGTCCCATTACCTGCTCCTCTTCGTCCAACAAATCAGGCAACCCTGAAGTATGGGTCAGTACTTGTTGTAAGGTAATGTTCTTCCAGCTATCAGGCAGGCTATCCAAGTAAAGCGATAATTGATCGGTTATTTTCAGTTTGTGTTCTTCAACCAGTTGCATTACCGCAACACCAACAAAAGCCTTCGTAATGGAATTTACAGAAAATATAGTCTCTTTGTTTGCTTTTATATTGTATTCCAGGTTAGCAGTTCCAAAAGTGGCATTTTTGATAATTTTGCCCCCACGTATAATGGCAATCTGCAACGCTGGAATATGACGTTTTTGCATTACACTTTTTAAAAATGTATCCACACTGTCTGAAGTAGAAGTTTGCTGTGCTTTAGCAAAAGCAACAAGTAAACCAATTTGGATAAAAAAAATTGATGCAAAAATTTTAAATTTCATTTCGTAGAAAGTATTAATAAGTATTTGGATTCTAAGTTATGAATTTGTTTACAATACATCACCCCCCTTGATCTTCTTTGCAGAGATTAAGAAGTGAATCGGCAATATGGTCGAAATACAAAGATGAACCTAGTAATGTTATAGGAAATTTCATCCCAAAACTTTGCTCACTAATACTGAATAAATTCCAATATATCTTTATTAATTGTTGCTGCTTCGGTAGTTGGCATTCCGTGAGGGAAACCTGGATAGGTGATCAGCTTTCCATTTTTCAACAATTTCGCTGATTTTACACCTGCATTTTGGTAAGGAACAATTTGGTCATCTTCCCCATGAAGAACCAACACCGGGATATCAACAGCTTTCAAATCTTCAGTAAAATCAGTTTCAGAAAACGCTTTGATGCCATTATAATGCGCAACAATTCCGCCCATCATTCCCTGTCTCCACCAGTTTCTTTGCACACCTTCTTTAACATCGGCGCCTTCTCTGTTATATCCATAAAAAGGAAAAGTCAAATCAATATAAAACTGCTGTCTATTGTTCAAAGTTTGGTCTCTGATACCATCAAAAACAGATATCGGAACGCCATCAGGATTGCGATCACTTTGAACCATTATTGGCGGAACAGCGCTAATCAACACTGCTTTTTTTGCTCTGCCATTAGCATATTTGTTAACGTAGCGAATGACTTCACCACCGCCTGTTGAGTGCCCGATGTGAACAACATCTTTCAAGTCAAGAAACTCCACCAACTCTGCAGCATCGGCAGCGTAAGTTTCAATATCGTGACCGTAAATATCCTGGCTGGAGCGACCGTGTCCTCTTCTGTCGTGCGTTACTACCCGGTAACCTTTCTGTAAAAAAAAGATAACCTGCGCATCCCAATCGTCTGATGATAAAGGCCATCCATGGTGAAACATTAAAGTTGGTCCTTTACCTTGATCTTTGTAATAAATCTCTGTTCCATCTTTTAATTTTAGTGTGCTCATAGTTTTAAGTTTTTTGTTTATGGTCAATTGTTTTCTTTAGAATATTTTTTTGTCTTTTATCTTTAACAAAGCTAGTCAAGTGAAAATGAATTCATCTTGATCTATGATAAAATTTATACATATTTTGCGTAATTAGACGTATTTGAGGTTTTTATACCCAGTTTAAAAAAACACCCAAAACATTATCTATAAAAAAGCCAGCAATAGTAATTTATTGCTGGCTTTTTTCAGGAATGAACGTTTATAGTACTCTAAAAGTTTTGCGGAGTGTAATACACAAAACCATAAGTAAATGGTCTCCCCGACTGCTTTTTCTGTTAAAACCATCTAGCAGAACCAAATAACTCTTCAGTATTGGAGTCGCGTCAACCGACTGGTGTATATTGTGATATAGATTATCTTGGACGTGTTTATATTGGCAATTACAATACCCAAATCACTTTTTACGATACTCGCTGGGAAAAGGAATTTGTAAAAGATGCTGCAAAATTAGAAATAAGCAGTATGTAACAGATTTTATCAATAGCGCTCGCTAATTTCATTACTGCCGCCATTAACCTCGCTACATTTCTGTCAATACCTAATTAATCCACCACCGTAGCTTCTATCTCAAAAAATTTAATATCAGACTCTACATCCAAGCTCCCTTCCATGTAAATAAGTTAAGCTTCAGAAGCTCTGTTAAATGATGTTCTCGATACATTCATCCAACCTTTTTGGATCTAGCAAATATGTGATTAGCTCTAATAATTTCATTTATAAATAATCAGCATTAACTCCTCAAGCTAATCATAACCTAATGGAAACCAAATCCCCCGTATGTTAGGTAATCCCATATTTGGCAAAACATGATTGACATCTAAGGTTGATATATCAATATTTTCTACCAAGTGCTCAATTGGAGCCATCGGATTGTTTCGAAATAACTTTTCCTCGACAATACTTATTGCATCCTGATAATTGATGGCTGTTACCCCACATCCTATTCTTGTTCCATACGGTATTGAAGCGTAATTTTCAAAGCTAAATTTAATCCAGTATCTAATCATAATTATTTGCTTTAATTAGACCCCTTGATTTCACCTAAAATCCGCGCCTAATTAGGAAAAAACACATTAATTTTTGCTTTTCATTTTCTTTAACCACAAAGCTACAGTCCAGACAACAGAAATACCAAACAAAATAAAAAGCAGAACATAATAGCTTTCAAAGAAATTATGGAAGTAACTACCTATAATCACATAGATGCTGGCAATACAAAGTTTAAACGGAATAAATTCTTTATTTGCCCAAACGGTTTTTGCATTTAGAAAGTTCATATTTTGGGTTTATAATCTTGACCATTACTAAAGATATCGAACTTTATATGATTTAATCAGTAAAACTGTCGATTAATATAGCACTAACAGGAAAAATATTTGTAGAAGAAAAGGACATCCTATAATACATAAGAGGCGAATTGAATTATGCCTATGGCCCCTACCGTAATATTTTCCAGTTAATATTTACCCTTATCTTTCACCACGCTCCCCGGTCTGCATCCAAAACATATTTTCACCCCGAAACCAGCCTAACACTAAGGTTCAAGTGAATAAACAATAAATAATACTATTTAAAGAAATCTCATTTCCTATTTATCGGGTTTCAATCCAATCAACTAACAGTTTGCGCTCAGCAAAAAGCCATTTCCCCTCTTGTTTCACAAACACATCTTTGTAACGTATGGTCGCTACCATTAAATGCTGACCACTTTCATCCATGGTTAAATGATGCGCAAAACAATAGGTGATTCCCGTTGCTTTGTCTCCGGCCAATTGAACATTACTTTGTCCGTTAAAATGCATGGTAGACTTATAGATGTTGAGGTTGTCAAACACAGGGAATAAATCTGCTCTGTTATTCACAACCTGACTTGGTGTATCAGATTTGCTGTCCATATACACCACAAAGTTTGTGTCTTCAATAAATAAAGCCATTTGTCCCTGCGTATCCCTCGTGTCGGCGCAGTAAGCGTATTGATCCACTAATTCGCGAATCGCGAGACGGTCTTGAATCTCTTGTTGAAATTGTTCCATTGCAATATTATTTAATGGTAATCATGGCGGGTGTTATCCCGAATTTTTCTTTAAAAGATGAATAGAAATGAGAAAGATTTTCGAAACCCAGATCCAGATAAATGTCTGTAGGTTTCCTTTGTTTTTTCTCAATGAGGTAATAAGCTTCAGAAAGCCTTTTTTCTTTCAGCCATTTGCGTGGAGAACTGTCAAAGATTTTCTGAAAGTCCCGCTTAAAACTGGCTAGGCTTCGCCCGCTAAGTTTTGCAAAGTTTTCAATCGGAACATTGTATCGGTAGTTCTTTAACATAAACTCCTCAAGGTCGATTTTAAATGGCTGCGAAAAATCAAATAGAAATATTTTGAGTTCAGGATTGGTCTCAAGCAACAAAGTGAGTACCTCATTTACCTTTACAGTTTCCATCTGCGCACTTACGAGCTTAGCTTGTTCCACATATGGCACTAAGGACTGAAAAAAACCGTCCAGAAAAGGATTGGAATTCAACAATATATTGGGCACTCCATTATATTTTTTATCCAGAGCATAATGGTGGTCCATACCAAATTTCCTCAACCTTTCTGCGTGAAGCATGACAGAAAGCGACCGATATTCCCTGTTTTTAGCCGGATATTTAAACGCTTTAGCCAGCTGATGCCGGTGCGAAATCAACAATTGCCCCTCTTTCAGGATGATAACTCCATTCTGATGATCAATATGTGTTTCTCCCGAAATCTGATAGGAAATGACATGTTCAGAAACAAATTGTTCATGGCCTAACGCCTTGTCAAAATAACAAGAATAGAGAAAAGCATTTCCAAAGTTAAGGTCGTCCAGATTCATCGTTAAGACTTTTTAATTGTTCGTGGTAAATGGTGTTACGAGCATCGGTATTGCTGTCTACAACCATTAGGAATAAGGCCAATAGCCCAATTGTAATTCCTATCGCGCGCCAGTTAGGTGAAGATAAAAATAATATCATCAGTCCCGACACTACCAATAAAATCGGCAGTACTTTAAACACCATTGCCAGGTCGTTTTGAGATTTAGTGGTGCGTTGCAGTTCCTGATGCACAAAAGCTACAGGATTGCTACCGCATTCCTGTTCAAATTGTGAAATTCTTGGTTTGTTGGCGAAGAATAATCCAGCACCTGTCTCTTATACACATCTAAAAGGGGGGGGGGGGGGGGGGGGGGGGGGGGGGGGGGGGGGGGGGGGGGGGGGG
>NZ_JAELTV010001049.1 GCF_016429005.1 Pedobacter sp. ASV19 | reverse complement strand
GTCTACAAGACTATAGAAGTTATTTTTAGATATTACTAGTGTTGCGTATTTTTCTGCATTTGACCAATCTTTTAAATATAAATAAGTTCTTGCTAACATGGCTTGTGCAGCAGACTTATTGGGTCTTACTCTTTCTGTTGTTGGATAGTTGTCTGAAAGCTGCATCTCTGCGGTTTTAAGGTCAGAGATGATTTGTTCATAAATCTTTTCTGTAGATGATTTTGAAGCAACTTGTGTAATTCTGTAATCTGTAGTGAGTTGTAGTGGAACTGCTCCGAAGAGGTTAATCAAATAAAAGTAAGCAAAGGCTCTTACAAACATAGCTTCGCCTTCTATTTGGGCTTTTATAGGGGGTGTTACTCCATTCGGATTCCTTAGTCCCTCTAATATTGCATTAGCAGCATATATTGACTGATATGGTCCGGCATAGAGTGATTCTATGTTGGGGAGGTCAGCTGCTGTCTCTTATACACATCT
>NZ_JAELTV010001048.1 GCF_016429005.1 Pedobacter sp. ASV19 | reverse complement strand
GCTTATAGGAAAGGAGATCAAAAAATAACAGATGAAGTACAACAAATTATCCATAAAGCAGATGGTTTCCTTGCTTTAAAACCAAAATCCGTAATGGATAAATCATTTACACCACCAAGCGGATCAAAACATGACTATATGAGCCTGGCCCCTTATTTTTGGCCAGATCCCTCTAAACCAGATGGCCTCCCTTATATCAGAAAAGATGGACAACGGAATCCGGAAATTAAAGAAATAACGGATGGCACTAATATGAAGAACATGTCTAATATGTGTCAGTTTCTTTCCCTTGCCTATTTTTTTAGTGGCCAGGATAAATATGCGGCAAAAGCAAAAGAGTTTCTAAGTATCTGGTTTCTTAATCCGGAAACTAAAATGAATCCTAATCTTAATTATGCTCAAGCCATCAAGGGAGTAAACGATGGCAGAGGCATAGGAATTATAGAGACCAGATCTCTTGCCGACCTTGCTGACTGGATGCAAATCATGACAACTTCAAAGAGCTTTACACC
>NZ_JAELTV010001047.1 GCF_016429005.1 Pedobacter sp. ASV19 | reverse complement strand
GACTTTTTCATAGAATGTCGGTAAAACACCCGAACAGATCTATGATCGGTTCAACCTCATTTCCAGTAATGCCGCCTCAATAGGCCAGGTGCATGAAGCAACATTAAATGGGAAAAAACTTGCAGTCAAGTTCCAGTATCCCGGTGTTGGCGACAGCATTTCGTCTGATCTTAAACTGGTGAAACCATTTGCCTTCCGCCTCCTGGGCATGAATGAAAAAGACCTCAACATTTACATAAAAGAGGTAGAGGAACGCTTACTTGAAGAAACAGATTATGAACTCGAGATTAAACGTTCTCTTCAGTTTTCAAATGCATGTAAAGAGCTTGAAAATATAGTCTTTCCTGATTACTATCCAGACTTATCAGGAAAAAGAATCATCACCATGGATTGGATTGACGGGCTCCACCTGCGCGAATTTCTAAAGACAAATCCAAGTGCAGAGCTTAGAAACAAAATTGGACAGGCCCTTTGGGATTTCTATAATTTCCAGCAACACGAACTTCGCGCTG
>NZ_JAELTV010001046.1 GCF_016429005.1 Pedobacter sp. ASV19 | reverse complement strand
TCCAGAATCTGACCCAAATAGCATTCTATTAACTCCTGCGCCCGTTACTTTAATTAAGGCACTGGCATCAGTAGTACCATTCACAGTTAGAACGTCATTATTAGTCAATGTCCTGATTTGACTATTTTGACCAGCTGGTGGAGCATCACTTGGATGACTATTATTAAAAAACCTGGTTCCAGTAGAGCCTGTTCCGGCTATGGTTGGATTAACTTGAAATGAGATATTCTGTATAATAGTACGGCCTGAATTATCTATAGTAAATGGAAATCTAGAATCATTCTTATGGATACCTCCATCAAATATTATATCCTGGCTATATTCTATTGAAATAGGATTAAAAAACACTATACATCCATTAAATAGAAAGCCATTTGATACCCTAAAAGTCCTTATACCAAATTCTTTATTATGATTAATCGTTACCCCCACAGCTGTAGAATGAGCATTATTAAAAGCGGAGTCAATCATTAGACCTGTTCGATTTGAGTCAATCGCACCCCCGGTTATAC
>NZ_JAELTV010001045.1 GCF_016429005.1 Pedobacter sp. ASV19 | reverse complement strand
AACAAGAATTCCAAACAAGAAAAGCCACTTATAAATACGATTGAGACACCTAAAGGAGGACAGTATCAGATCCTTCTGCCTGACGGCACAAAAGTTTGGTTAAATTCGGCAACCAAGTTTAGCTATCCAACAAAATTTACAGGTGCCGAGCGTAGGGTAGAGCTTAAAGGCGAAGGGTATTTTGAAGTGGCTCATGATCAATCAAAGCCATTCAGAGTTGTTTCCAATGATCAAACCGTTGAAGTTTTAGGTACTCATTTTAATGTTAATTCTTATTCTGACGAGGAGAATATAAAAACTACACTGGTAGAAGGCCGGGTAAAAGTAAAGGCTGGAAATGGTAATTCAGTTGTTATTCTTCCTGGTGATCAGGCTGTTGTAGAAAAGGGCGAGATCAAAGTGCTTAAGGTAAATACAGATGATGTGATTGCATGGATCAATAATATTTTTGTATTTAACCATGAAGAACTGGGCAGTATTATGAAAGAGATTTCCAGGTGGTATGATATAGAAG
>NZ_JAELTV010001044.1 GCF_016429005.1 Pedobacter sp. ASV19 | reverse complement strand
AAATAATACATGCGATAATTGAAAGTACCCCCCCACCAATGGAGTGGAATAAATCATTCCATTTTGCAGGTTCATTTCTTCCAGGAAGCTTCTCGTTAGATAATATTCTTACGGGTGAAAGAATAGCGGTAGACCAAGCCACAGTATCTTTTGCAGAGCGTGATAAAAAATCTTCCACATTGAAATTATCCTTCGGTAAATCTTTGACAAGATCCTCCAGGCAATCTGTAATCTGTAATATATAGGGTTGGCTAAGAAGTACAATGGAGTCTTTCTTAACTTCTTTTGAAAAGTATTGTTTTATCAGAACTGTCTCTTCCACCTTCCATTTCTTTTGTAAGGAAGGATTTTCAATATCTTTGACACGAGTTCCAGAGCATGAAATTAAAAACGGTAACGTTGCCAAAAACAGTACGATTTTATAAGTAGACATAGTGTTTTAATCCTGTCTCTTATACACATCT
>NZ_JAELTV010001043.1 GCF_016429005.1 Pedobacter sp. ASV19 | reverse complement strand
GTCTCGTGTAAAAGAAACCAATTCTGACTAAAGAATCACCAAGTCTAAGCCTGACATCGTCTAGGGTCTTTGTTTCCAGGAAATTTTCATGTGTGTTTATTTTGCCCTTATCAAGGGGCACCGAATAGATGGTGGTCCCCCAATTTTTTTTACGATAATCAGCGAAGGCCTCGAAACTTAAAGCTTTTGGCTCACGCCAGTCAATGATCATGGCATCTTTTTCCTTATAGTTATTGATGTTGTACATTTCAATTTTCAAATAACCATTAGGCTGTAATTTATAATTGCCTAAATAGGCAAAAGTGGCTTTACCATCACTACTGGTTTTGAATTGATCAGGTATAGTCCAGCCTACAATTTCTTTTTCATCGTTTACTACAACGTGATAGCGGTAATTATGTGCGTTTTTGGGTGTTATTTTAACATCTGCAAACTCAATATCCTGTCTCTTATACACATCT
>NZ_JAELTV010001042.1 GCF_016429005.1 Pedobacter sp. ASV19 | reverse complement strand
CTGGCATATACACTTCTTCCGGAATAAAAAAGAGTTCCTGCAAAAATACGGGCAAACGTTTGGCAGCATCGAAGCCGTTTACCTTACACCTCCCTTCAAGGGGAAATACCAGACCAGCTATATTTTTCAGCAAAGTAGATTTACCTGCACCATTTTTACCCAGGAGACCATAAATATGACCAACATCCAGGTTGAGGTTGAGATTCTTGAATAAGAGCGATTTTTTGCTGTATCCAAAACTAAGGTTTGATAATTCAATCATAGAAACAAGTTTACAGTATTACTGTATTACTTATGTAATACAGTAATACTGTATTTTATTATTTCTTAAATCCAAATATTTTTATCTCAATTATTTTTTTACCGTAGCAGCTAAAGTAAAATCAGCATCATATTACTGTTCTAAACTCATTTTTTTTAATCTTTGCATATCATTTCTGTTTCAATGAAGAAAAAATCAAAAAGCCCAAGCCCCCAACCCAAAAAAGTTACTCCTGCAAGTACAAAATATATTC
>NZ_JAELTV010001041.1 GCF_016429005.1 Pedobacter sp. ASV19 | reverse complement strand
GCTTCACCAACTACAGAATTTCGAGGCCCATCAGCTGCAATATACAATCTTGGTGGTTTCGCTTTTCTAATAGTTTCGAAGGATTGTATAGTTTCATCTACACGATTAAACACTAAGTACAAAACAGGGCTTTTCATAATAATATATTAAAATTAAATAGATGATAGATTTCAGATTGAAAGCGAAATTAAATGAGATATGAATAAATTACTTATTAATTCAAGTTATAATTTAATATAATTTATCCATTAAATAGGGAATACGATTCACAACAGAAGAAATTGCCTGAGCATCATTAAGATTGTTATTAAAAGTTTTTGAGAAGAAGTTATTGTCATTTAAAGACGATTCAATATAACCATACATTTCCCAAATATTATCGCAAAGATATCCTATAGCACCAAATTGTTTAAAATTATATTCCCATTGTTCACTCCCTGTCTCTTATACACATCTGACGCTGCCGACGAACGTTAGCCGGTGTAGATATAGGTGGGGGGGGGGGGGTTGTGTTG
>NZ_JAELTV010001040.1 GCF_016429005.1 Pedobacter sp. ASV19 | reverse complement strand
AGATGTGTATAAGAGACAGGTTTTATAATTCACTTTGGTGAAGAAATAGCCTTTTTCTGACAGGAATTTGGTGATGGTCCCTGTAGTTGTATTGTACAGGTTTTCATTCACAACCGTCTTCCCTGTTTTGGCATTGAGCTTTTCCATGATATCTGTTTTTTGAGACTTGCTTAAACCAACAAGCTCAAAAGAACTTAAACGCGGACGTTCAACAACCTCAATCTCAAAGTATACCGTATCCAGATCCAGTTTTGTAATATCCAATTTAATATCATCAAACAAGCCCTGTGCCCAGAGGTTTTTAATCGCATTACCGGTTGCCTCACCTGGAAGTGTAATGTGCTCTCCTTTGATCAGTTTGGACAAGGTAATAATTACATCCTTATCCAGATATTTCGCTCCGGTTAATGTTGTACCTCCAATAACATACTCTTTTGGATTAAAGTAGTCCATATC
>NZ_JAELTV010000103.1 GCF_016429005.1 Pedobacter sp. ASV19 | reverse complement strand
CTCTTCAACCAGTGCTTCATCACCAAGTTTTTTATAAGCAACCCGGCAAAGTTGGACATAGTACAGACCATAGACAGTTTCAAAGGCTTTGATATTGTCTGCATGCAACTGTTTAAGCAGTTCCGTATCTGAATGTTTGCTAAAAGATTTAATGATGGTTCAGTCTTATGGTGTAAACATAAATAAAAAAATAACATAACCAGATGGCGGTAAAATCATTTTTGTGCAATACATAAGTATAATTCAATAGTATGCTCCCTGAAGAACTACCTGAGCTCATCAATTTATACCTCAAAGGAACCTGTACCCCAGCTCAAAAGGAACAGGTAGAAAAATGGTATGAGGAGCATCAGTTTACCGAGATGGAATTTTACAATCATGATGAGGGTTTGATAGTCGATTCTGCTCAAAGGTCTCTAACTATTCTAAAGCGGAAGATCTTATCGACCCAGCCTGAAAGGGCAAAATCTATTCGGTTATTATATATTGCAGCAGCGGTTATACTGCTCCTCCTTTCGGTGGGCTTAATGGTGTATAAAAATTTCAGTACATCTTCTGGAAATTATTATGTCAATGATATTGCTCCGGGCAAGAACAAGGCTGTATTAAAACTGGCTGATGGATCAAATATAATACTTGATAATGCTGCTAACGGTAATCTGGCAACACGGTCTGGCATCCGGATGACCAAGACAAAAGATGGTCAGCTGGTATTTTCGGCAAATGCAGCTTCCGATCAGAAAATAGTCCCATCTAATGGTCATACAAACACAATCACTACTCCAAGAGGTGGCCAATACCAGGTGGAATTGCCGGATGGTACAGTTGTGTGGCTAAATGCGGCCTCCTCTTTGCAATTTCCGGAAAGTTTTCAAGCCGGTCAGCAAAGGCGGGTTACACTTTCCGGAGAGGCTTATTTCCAGGTGGCAAGGGATACGAAACGACCTTTCATCGTTCATACAGATGAACAGGATGTGAAGGTACTGGGTACTCATTTCAATATAAATTCTTACAAAGAAGAAACCACTGTAAAAACAACCTTACTGGAAGGTTCCGTTGAAATCTCCTTTTCAAAACATAATCTGATATTGAAACCGGGAGAACAAGCTATTCGTAGAGGAGAAAATATACAAATACACGCTGTAGATACCGAGGATGCAATAGCCTGGAAAAATGGAAAACTGAAATTTTCAAATGAAAACATTCGCGAACTCATGCATCGAATTGCCAGGTGGTATGACGTTGAGGTTGTTTATGAGGGCAATATGACCAATAAAGACTTTTCAGGAAGTGTTTCCCGCTATGAAAATGTATCCAAAATATTAGATGTTCTTGAATCAACCAATACCGTTCATTTTAAAGTAGAAGGAAGGAGGATCACCGTTATGCAATAGTCTATACTACTTCTACTGGTAACGATGATCAAGAACCAGGATCCCGGCTGTAACCGGAACCCTGGCGTATATCAACTGTAATTGATATCAGTTCGGGATTACCAATTTCTTATCGCTATAACAATCAACTATTAACCCAAACAACCCAAATGTATGAATTTTTATACACTTAACAGGCTTTTGCTCGCTATGAAGCTCACCACTATCCTAGTCTTTGCCGTCATACTTCAAACTTCTGCTACAGGATATGCACAGAGGTTAACTTTACATACCAAAAATGCACCATTAGAGCATGTTTTCAAGACCATTAGCAAGCAAATTGGCTACGACTTTGTCTATAATGATTTTGACCTCAGAGGCCTTAAAGTATCTAGCCTTCAATTGAACAACGTGAGTCTCGAAAATGGTTTACAAGCTTGCCTGGACGGGCAAGACCTTAGCTATCTGATTAAAGACAAAACCATTATTATTAAACGAAAAGAAAAGAGTCTTTTTTCAAAACTATCCGATTTGATTGGCTTTGCAGGCCCGATAAAGGGCGTGGTTATTGATGAGAACGGACATGGCCTTCCAGGTGCAGTAATCAGGATCAAAGGTGGACAGAGAATATCGAACACCAACAGTGATGGAGAGTTTACCGTTAATGTTCCAGAAGGAACCGTACTTGAGATTTCTTATATTGGTTATAAGCTACAGGAAGCAGTCGTTACTAAAAGCACCACAAAACTGAGTATCAGCCTATCACCTGATATTTCCAAACTGGATGAAATTTCGGTAGAAGGATACCGCAAAGGCTCTCAGCGCTTGGCTACAAGTAATATCTCTAAAATAAGCGGAGATGAACTCATGAAACAACCGGTTTCTAATCCCATGCAAGCCTTGGAGGGACGTATACCAGGCATGGTGGTGAGTCAGGTAAGTGGCGTTCCAGGTGCACGTTTAAATGTACAGATTCGCGGAAGGGCCAACTTTGACAAGTCACTAACTTCAGATCAGCCATTGTTTATTTTGGATGGCGTGCCTATGGCAGCTGGAAATGATAAGGTCAACCTGATTAGTGGCCCTTTCGGTCCTGGCACAACAGACGGGCTAAGTGCTTTCGCCGGAATCAATACCGCAGATATTGAAAGCATAGATGTGCTTAAGGATGCAGATGCAACAGCAATTTATGGCAGTCGAGGTGCCAATGGAGTAATTTTGATTACTACACGAAAGGGCAAAGCTGGTAAAATGCGTCTAAATGCAAATGTGACATCCGGTGTAAGCACAGTTACCAGAATGGCTAAAATGCTAAATACAGAGCAATACATCGCTATGAGAAAGGAGGCCTTTGCTAATGACAAAATTACACCTACAAACTCTAATGCTTATGACCTGAAATTATGGGATAACAACAGATATACTGATTTTACAGACCTGCTGGTTGGAAATAGTGCTCATACCAATGAAGCACAGCTCACCTTATCAGGTGGCAGCAAGTCTACACAGTACCGGATCGGCGGTGCCTATCATAAAGAAGGAACGGTTTGGCCGGGTAATATGTCAAGTGACCGTGGATCTTTTAATCTTAATATCCACAACACTTCACAGGATGAAAGATTTACAATGGACCTCTCTGCGCTTTACGGCACCAATCAGAGTAATCTCACCGCTCTGGACCTTGCAGGGGCAGTAGTGCTCCCTCCTAATTTTAAGCTATATGATGAGAACGGGAAACTGGCCTGGAACGAGGGCAACCTGTATATCCAGAAAGACAACCCACTGGCAACTTTAAACCAGGTATATCTATCAAAAATGAGTAACCTCAATGCCAATCTGGTACTGAATTACAAATTATTGAAAAATTTGGAGATACGGAGCAGCTTTGGTTACAACATGACGCAGAACGATGAAAAAAGACTAACGCCTTTATCTGCTCAAAACCCAATGGCACCCAATATAAGTGGTTTTAATTCATTTGGAAATAATCAGCTGAAAAACTGGATCATCGAACCACAGGCAGAATATAAGGGAAATATTGGCAAAGGAAAATTGAATGTTCTTTTGGGAAGCACGTTTAACCAGCGCAGCACAGCTGGTCTGGTGGTGAGTGCCAAAGGCTATACCAGTGATGAATTAATCGGTTCACTTTCGGGAGCTTCTTCTACTGGTATAACAGCCAGCAATACGGCTTCAGCCTATAAATATCAGGCTGTTTTTGGAAGGATCAATTACAATTGGGAGGATAAATACATTGTCAATTTCACAGGACGACGAGATGGTTCCAGTCGTTTTGGGCCTGATTATCGCTTTTCCAACTTTGGAGCCATCGGTGCCGCCTGGATTTTCAGCAATGAAGCTCCACTTAAAGATGGAAAGATCTTAAGTTACGGAAAATTAAGAGGAAGTTACGGATCTACCGGAAACGACCAGATCGGTGAATATCAATATTTAGACGCCTGGGTTACTGCAGGTAACTATGCCGATTCAGCTACTTTATATCCTAAAAAGCTATACAACCCAGATCTGCATTGGGAGCGCAATAAAAAGCTGGAGATTGGTATTGAACTCGGTTTCTTTAAAGACAGAATCTTGTTTACAGGATCTGTTTATCAGAATATTTCATCCGACCCCCTGGTCTCTTATGGATTACCAAAAATAACTGGTTTTTCTACCATTGTAAGAAACTTAGACGGTGTAGAAGTACAGAATCGAGGACTAGAACTCACCTTAACCAGTTATCACATTCGAAAGGGGGGATCATTGACATGGACTACAGATTTTAACATTACATTACCACAAAACAAATTAAAGAAATATCCGGATCTTGATAAATCCACTTACTTCAACACCTATGCAATTGGCCAGTCCTTAAACAGGATCTTCGCAGCCCAATTTACGGGTGTTGATCCTGCTACGGGTTTATATACTGTTAAAGATGTAAACGGAGATAACCAGGCGACCACAGCAGATTATGGAGTTATTGGTTCTTCTGATCCTAAATTCTACGGTGGGATCAACAATAGCTTTACCTACAAAAGATTTAACCTCAGTTTCTTTATGCAGTTTACCAAACAATTGGGAAAGGACTGGAGGACCAATAATTTATTCAATCCTCCAGGCAGTGCTTTTAATGTTCCCGATCTCGTTTTAAGTCGCTGGCAGAATCCCGGAGACATTACAGACGTGCAAAAATTTACGACCACACAGGGTGCTATTTATGGTACAGCAGGTTTTTACCCCTATAGCTTTTCTAGTGGTGCTTACACAGACGCTTCTTATATCCGGTTGAAGAATGTTTATCTATCTTATGATATTCCGGCTAAATGGTTAAGTATTCTACGCATCAACTCCTGCAAATTCTATGTCCAGGGACAAAACCTGTTTGTGATCTCGGGTTACAAAGGCGGTGATCCTGAAACCCAAAATTATACCAGAATGTCTCCTTTACGGACCATTACAGGCGGTTTACAATTGACACTTTAATTCTAATCATTATGAATATTCATCATATATATATCAAAACCGGATTGGCATTTGCCATTTGTTTAACCTTATCTGCATGTAAAAAATTTGTAGAGGTGTCGGAACCGATTGATCAGATTTCTACCGAAGTAGTATTTCAAAGCGATTCTAAGGCAGCTTCAGCAGTAAGGGGCTTGTACGGAGAAATGGTAGGAAGCACCGGCTTTTTTACTTCTGTACTTGGCTTTAGTGGTGCTGTACAGATTTCTGCAGGGGTCAGTGCCGATGAACTTACCCTGAGTTCCTCGACCAACCAGTTTAATGAGTTTTATACCAATGCCATTTCCTCTTCAAATGGAGTAAATGAAGGCAGTATCTGGGGGCCAACTTACAATGTGATTTATAATGCAAACGCTGTAATTGAAAGCCTGGCTAAGTCATCAAGTGTAAGTGCTACCGGAAAAAAGCAATTTACAGCTGAAGCGAAGTTCGTTAGAGCAGCGAATTATTTTTATCTGGTGAACCTGTATGGAGACGTGCCTATGCCAACCACAACAGACTATCGGTTAAATGCAACCTTGCCAAATATACCTGCCGACCAGATCTATGCCCTGATCCTCGAAGATCTGAAATATGCGAAGGATAATCTCAGTCCTGCATACGTCGGTACCCAGCGCTTGAGGGCCAATAAATATGCAGCCGCGGCCCTGCTTGCAAGAGTGTATTTATATAAAAAAGACTGGGTAAATGCAGAAGCACTAGCAACTGAAGTTATAGATGGTGCAGGCAAAACAATATATGATCTGGAACCTGACCTGAACAAGACTTTTCTAACCAGCAGCAAGGAAGTAATCCTGCAATTACAGCAGCCAGGCACTAATTTGTACACCTGGGACGCATATAATTTTATTTCTTCAGGTATTCCCCAATACCCAATCTCTGATGCTTTATACAATTCTTTCGAAGCTAACGATCAAAGAAAAACAAGCTGGATTAAAACCAATACGGTAACAACAGCCGGGGTTTCAAAGAACTACAATTTCCCCTTCAAGTATAAGCTGAACAGCGGTACTGGAACGACGAGAACCGAATCCATGGTATTTTTACGTCTTTCAGAAGTTTACCTGATCCGTTCGGAAGCCAGAACACAGCAATCTAAACTAACTGAAGCTATCACAGATCTCGATGTGATAAGAAAAAGGGCAATCAATACAGTGCCTTTCCCCCCCACCAACCCTGGTACCGGAAAAGATGGACTACTTGATCTGATTGCACATGAACGTTTTGTTGAACTCTTTACTGAAGTCGGACATCGTTGGCTGGATTTGAAACGAACAGGCAAAGCGGATGAAGTGCTAGGCAAAAAAACAAACTGGAGACCGCAGGCTAAATTATATCCGATTCCTAAAAGTGATATTGACAAAAACCCCTTCCTAAAACAAAATCCTGGTTACAACTAATTTAAAATTAAATGAGACTATCATATGCTATACTTGCCATACTTCTGTTTTCCAATGCTGCAAATGCTTTTAGTCAAACAATAAGTAAAGACAGTACAAAAGCAAAACCTTATGTACCCAGCCCGGTATTAAAAGGTTTTTATCTGGTAAAGGAATTACCTGAAAAGATCAAAATTTACAATACTTCTTTACAACAATATCCTGATACCGGACGCTCCGCAACCATTGGTTATACCTATGCAAGGATCACCATTGCGACGGAATATGCGAAATCCGGAGATGTTAAATCTGCAGAAAACTGGCTCAAAAAGATTCCTGTTTTAACCTACTATAATCAAGGCGTACTAAACGTTGCTGCCGAGATGAATAAAAGAGGTGAATCCGCCTATGCTGAGCGGGTTTTAGCCCCTATAGTAGATAGTTTGAGTAAAATTTATTTAAAAACAGGTAAAGAAAAAAGTCTTTTCAACGAAAATATGGTGGTGTATGCCAGGGTGTTGGCCAATAATCATCAGCCAGAAAGAATTGTTAGTTACCTAAAGCCTCTGTACGAGGGAAGTGGGAAATCTTTTGAGTCGGATTTAAGAAGCATGGCACTCACAAAACCTGCTGATTATAAACTAGAAAACAACCTTTCTGTTATTTATGCTAAAGCGCTTTCTGAAACCGGGCATACAAAAGAGGCTATAAAGGTGCTGAGTTTTCTAAACCTGAGTGGCCAATGCAATACAAAGGAATTGCGGGAAGCTATCAAGGCCGAATACTTGAAAATACCTGGTGGTCAATCCTTTTACTACAAATTCGCCGATTCTATTCAACACGTCTATCACACTAAACTGACTGCATTTGCATTGAATAAAAAGGATGACAAAGGCAAGCCCGTTAACTTTGATGCTTTAAAAGGTAAATATGTTTTACTTGATTTTTGGGGCAGCTGGTGCGGCCCTTGCAGAGCAAGTCATCCTCATTTAAAGGAACTTTATACAAAATATAAGGATAAGGGATTTGAAATCGTGGGCATTGCACAAGAACACTCTGCCCTGCCTGCAGATAGGTTGTTGTGGACTGAAGCGATAGCGAAAGATGGCTTAACCTGGGTTCAAGTTTTGAACAATGAGAACAGGGATAAGTTTGATGTGGTATCGGAATATGGTGTAACCGCTTTCCCCACTAAAATTTTACTGGACAAAGAGGGTAATATCATTGGTCGATATATCGGAAACAGCTCTGGAGGAGAAGGATTTACGAACAAACTAAAAGAACTCCTGGGAGAATAAAATCTATATATTAAAAGAGAGGTTGTCCAAAAGACAGCCTCTCTTTAATTTAGTATTTGGATGATAGTAGTGCCAATCTTGCATAAATCTCTGCCATGCCTGCCTGGTCAATTAATGATTTTGTATCTTTTTTACCCAATAGGCCATGTTCATCCCTTTCTTTTTCCCAAATCTGCAAGGCATCCTGTTTGTAAAAATCAATCCAATCCTTGTTATGGTCAATTTGATAAAGAGCAACATAACCTCTCAGCATAACCGCATTGAACCAGTAATGAGAAGGAAGCCGATCTTTCTTATAAAAATACTCTTTAGCTGCCCCTGCAATTTTTTGAGCTTCAACAAGATACTTTTTCTCTTTGGTTATCTCATAGAGTAATACATTAGACTGAAGCATAGTACCTGCATTATAAGTATAAAATGCTTTATCCAGCTTTAGGGAAGGAATTTTAATGTTATCGTAGAAAAGACCATCTTCAGATTGCAAATTTTTACTGGTCCAGTTGTAGACCTCTTTAGCGGTTTTCAGGTAGCGCTGTTCTTTGGTGGTTTTATAAAGTTCGAGTGCAACGAGTATGGCCGGCCCGTTGGAACAAGTGTTTTTAGTAGAATGGTCTCCTTCCTTCCAGTAAAGCCCTCCTCCAGCTTGCTGGTCTGCGCCAGACATCATAAAAGTGTAGATCATCCTTGCTACCTGCAGGTATTTAGGTTTATGCGTCCGTCTGTAAGCATCAAGATAAGCAATAGCAATCCATTGATTGTCGTCATAGAACCTTGAGCTCAACCGCTCAGCAGTTACATAATCCTGGTAAGCGGCAGGCCTCTTTTTATTGTAATACTGGTCTATTGCTTTTACTACCGGTTCCATATATTTCTTTCCAGGATGTAACCTTTCCATTTCATTAGCAGCCTGTATCAGAGCACACAATGGCCATAACCAGGAATGAATGTTTTCCCTGTGCACCGTATCTGTGGTTTCAAAATACAATCCGGTTTTCCTGTCTGTAAAATAGCGATTGATATTGGAGTAGGTCTCCTCCGCCTTCGTTTTATAATGAAGATCCTGTACTGCAATAATGCTTGTTTTGGCAGAAGGATTGGTGCGTTGCTTTTGCTGGGCCCTGGCCAGGCCTGTAATCAATACACCAAGCAATAAAATACTTAGCTTTTTCTTGTTCATTTTAGTTTCAGTTGTGTTACGTTATAGTGTGTTATTTGTGATAGCTCAATATCTAGTAAAACGTTTTATATTTGGTTTCAAAGAAGAAAACTACGACTTTTAACTTGAAAAAAGAACATTTTATATAAACAAAATTGTCATAGTGACAATTTTTCATTGACCTAAACCATTTATAATGAAACGAACCCTAGTCCTCCTGCTTATGATGGAGACAGCAACTCTTAGCTATGCCCAAAAACAAAGTCAGGGAAAAACATCCGGCAATCCTATCTTTCCGGGATGGTACGCTGATCCGGAAGGCGCAATATTCGATAAGACTTACTGGGTGTACCCTACCTACTCCGCTCCTTATGATAAACAGGTTTTTTTTGACGCATTCTCCTCAAAAGATTTGCTCACCTGGACCAAACATTCCAAAGTATTGGATACAGCAGATGTTAAATGGGCTAAACGTGCAGTCTGGGCACCTTCCATAATTGAAAAGAACAGCCAGTACTTTTTGTTCTTTGGAGCAAACGATATCCAGAATAACCAGGAAAAAGGCGGAATTGGTGTAGCGGTATCCAATACACCAGAAGGGCCTTTTAAAGATTACCTTGGGCATCCGCTGGTAGACCAATTCCACAATGGTGCACAACCCATTGACCAGTTTGTGTTTAAAGATAAGGATGGCAAATATTACCTGATATATGGTGGCTGGAAACACTGTAATATAGCCAGGCTTAAAGATGACTTTACTGGTTTTTTACCAATGGAAGATGGTCAGGTGTTTAAAGAAATCACTCCTGAAAACTATGTTGAGGGCCCTTTTATGTTTATCCGTAAAGGAAAATATTATTTTATGTGGTCTGAAGGTGGCTGGACAGGCCCAGATTACAGCGTAGCTTATGCAATTGCAGATTCTCCTATGGGGCCTTTCAAAAGAGTGGGAAAGATTTTACAACAAGACCCTAAAATTGCTACCGGTGCGGGCCACCATTCTGTAATGGGCTCTGCAAAAAAAGATGAGTGGTTTATTGTATACCACAGAAGGCCACTAGATCAAACCGATGGCAACGCAAGGGTAACCTGCATCGACCGGATGTATTTTGATCAGGATGGCTATATAAAACCGGTTATCATGACCATTGAAGGGGTAAAACCTTAATAAAAAATCCCCTGCCGAGCTGGGAGGGGATTTTTATTTTAGAGTAATTGATTAATGGCTTTAACAGCCTCTGCCGATGAAGGTGCCGGCGCGTCCATATCCGCTATCTTAAAATTTTTATCAATCAGCAGAATCCTCGGAATGCCTACAATATTGTAGGCATGTAACTTATTTCTATCAATCAGCCATTGCCGACCATCCGCTTTACGGCTCTCCACACTCTTCTTCCAGACCTCAGCGGTATCATCAAGGGAAAGAGAGACAAAGACAATATTAGGATTATCTTTGTATTGTACTTTCAGTTTTTCAAAATAGGGCATTTCATGCATACATGGACCACACCATGTAGCCCAAAGATCCACATAAATGACCTTTCCCTTTAAACTGCTTAATTTTACAGGCAATCCGTTCAGGTCTCTTGCAGTAAAATCAACGGCCTCATCACCTTTCCCGAAAGAAAGCAACCGCTGCAACATTTGATTTGCTGCTTTCTGATAAGAAATCGTTTTAATTTGTGTAATCTTTTCCTTGAATTTTGCGAGTTCAGATTTGTTTTTGGCTTTCTCCATCTCTGCTACCAATTCTTCTGCCACATACCAATCCCTAATGGGTTGTGCACAATCCCTAATGGGTTGTGCAAGTTTAGCATCCGTGCTGTTGTTAATCAAGTCGGCAGCAATGTCTCTGTACACCGTCATTTTCATTAATGAAGCATCCACAAAATTATGACCGTAAGCGACTAATTTTGGTTTTATCGCCTCTTTATAGCGTAAAGCATATGTTTCAGCATCATTACCTTTAAGCTTAAGGATCATACTACTATAACTCTCTCCGCTCAACAAACTATTAATCAGATCCGCTTTAATTCTGGCCGTTTCCAAACGTCTGAATTCCGTCGTTAATCCGGTTGCGGCCATCAGTTCTTTCCTTCTGATTTCTGCGCTCGCCTCTACTGCCTCAATAGTTGCTTCAGGTGTGTTTTTAATCAGGGTACCCGCCTCAAGGAAAGAACCTCCTTTAGGAAATGGTGTATTTCTCAGGTAATTATTGGCCTCTGCTCCTTTTCCCGTAAAAGAAGCATTTCTTGGATTATTTTTATCGATAACAACTTCCATATGATCACCCGGGCTTAAATATAAAGTATTACGCCCCAGGCGGAAATAATTTGCTACCTTCACCGGAAAACTAATTTTAAAGCTTGCGTCTTCTCCGGGGATGATGATTCGCTCACCTGTCTGCGGCAACAAATATTGGAACTCCGACAAATCCTCTACAACCACTTGATTACTAAAGTTTTTGAGTTTTCCACTTAAAGTAACCATACCTATCTTTTGTTGGGCGGAGCTGACCTGCTGTACAAGCAGGAATAAGCTAAAAGCTATAATTTTGAATCTGGTCTTCATGCCTCTTTTCCATTTTTGAGTACCAGATTGATCATCAGTTCCAAATCTTCTTCATTGTCGCCATCTGTTCTAAAGTTTGAAAAAATGACACGTCCGTTTTGATCAATCAGAAAATTAGTTGGCGCTCCTCCTCTATTGTCCAGATTTCCTTTAACTCTGTCTTTTACATCGGCAATTGGTGTAAAGCTATAACCGCTGGATTTCATAAATGGAATAACGTATTCATCTTGTTCCGGAACGATATTAATCCCAATGTAATCAACCTGTTGTCCCTTAAATTTACGGATTACGTTTTCAAAATGAGGAAACTCTCCTCTGCAAGGCCCACAGCCTGGAAACCAATACGTCAACAATACAACTTTACCTTTATAGTCCGTCAGGGAGGCCGATCCGGAGGTTAAATATTTTTTAAGGGTAAATGGTGTAGCTGGTTTTGCTTTGGCATCAATCGCTTTCCAAATATCCCTGTCTATTTCAGCGGCAGACTTTCCAGCTTTACCTCCATACACCACAAGTTGCTCCTTAACAGCTACCGACGGTGATTTTGCAAAGGCATTGATCAGCGTATCATATCCAGCAGCCGGGCTGTAAGCAATTTCTGCTGCTTGCGCTTTGAACAACAACAAAGTGTTATTTGAGCCAAAGTAACGGGGTAGTTTAATGCTATGGATAATGTCTAAAGCTTCTTTTGATTTCTTCTGCTCCAGCAGGGATCTTGTTTCTACAAAACTATTGGCTGTTTTCTCCAATTGTGCCCAGTTTTGTCCTTCTACCTTTTTTGCACCGAGTTCTTTGGCCAAATCCTGCGCTCTTTTCGGATCTTCTTGCAAAAGCAGGTCATAGAAAGAAGACATACCACTGGACGACCAGCTAAATTTTTCCGGAGCATAGGTGTTTTTTAATACCTCAAATCCTTTTAATTTATCTGCTTTCTTTGGTGAGCGTTGTGCCAGCCAATACAAGGCCTGAGCACCACGTTCACTTGTGGGAAAGTGTTTCACCAATTCTTCAGTAAGCTGCAGGTATCTTTTCCGGTCTACTGTGGCAAAAGAACCAGAATAATAAAATGCATAATCCGGATTCTCAGGCTCTGCCGCTGTCGCTTTGGCAAGGTATTCTCGGCCCTGATCAAACTGTCCCCATCTTTCCGCATCAATCCACAGATCGCTCCAGGCCTTAGCTAATTTCGGATCTATTTTAACCGCTTTTAAAAGATAAGGTCTGGCTTTCGGACTTTCCTCATCCGCATAAGCTGCTCCAACAGCATAAGGAACCACAGCTGATGCAGGGAATTTTTTCTGCCAGGCTTCATATTGCACCAGCGTCTGGGTATTCTCTATTCCTGCAGCTTTGATGTATTCTTCGTGAGCTTTCAAATTATTTGGATTGGCTTCAACAGCTGTTTTAAGCTTTGCAAGAACAGCCGGATCTGTTATCGTTTTAGTTTTTTCCTGTGCAAAGACAGAGAGCGGAAGCATCAGCGCTGCAGCAACAGAAATTTTTAAGATAGTTTTCATCTTTATGGTGTTTTAAATAGGTTCGTTAATATGCATTTTGTTGAATTTGGCCCTTACTGGCATCCATTTCTACACCATTAATTGGTACCAGCAGGCGCTTGCCATCCAATGTATAGGTTTTTGGCGAATTGACATCTACAGCGCCGATGGACACATTGAAGAAATCACGGGTTACAGTTACATTATCTCCCGGATAGTCATTTACACTAAAACGGCGGATATCATACCAACGCATGGAAAAAGGCATCTCCCTTCTTCTTTCTTCCAAAACTTTTTTAATGGCCTCGTCTTTACCGCTTGCTGTTAACGGAATATAAGTACTCATTCGTTTCATACGAAGGATATTTACAGCATCCATTGCGCCGGTGGCGTCTCCTTTGCGTGCCAGGGCTTCTGCTTTATTTAGAAGCACCTCGGCAATAGTTGGCCCATCTGGTAAATATTTTCCGTCGCTAAATACGGTATACCTGAATGCTGCCGGAGTAATAACCGACATTCTCCTTCCTCCATTTGGAATCATAAAACTTTTATAGCGGAGATCATTTTGTGTATCGTATAAATTTAGCAAGGCCATACTTGGAAGGTACCACTGAGAGGCTGTATAGGTATAACGAGTATAATAGAATTCTGGCCAGTACAAAAATTTTGCCGGTTGCCAGTCGTTTTGTTCCACATAGTTCAACGTTGCCGCCGGACTGGTGTAAGATTTGGAAATACCTGGTTTCAGGGTTTTGTAATCCACTAGCTTTGCATTGACACTTCCAAGTGCCTTTGCAGCTTGCTCTAGGCTTTGATCATAATTACCCGTGAATAGATAATAGCGGCTCATAAATGCCGCAATAGCTTTTTTACTCACTCTCCATGCTCTTACGGGATCAACATCATCATTAGCTATTTTTTGTGCCTCTGCAATATCCGAAAGAATAAAATCATAAGTCTCTTTCAATGTTGCCCGTTTAAGCGGCTCAGTATAGTCAACTGTCTTTTTTAAAGGAAGTCCCATAGAACCTAAGTTGGCATCACTGTAAGGTGCGCAATAATAATTGGCCAGTACCCAATAAGAATAGGCACGAATAAAATAGGCATCCGCTCTTACACGTCGACGGATGGTCTCATCGCCAGTCACCTGGTCAATATTAGTCAGTATAAGGTTTGCAGTGAATATCTTTTTATATTCTCCATTCCATAAAGCATCTGCTGCAGCGCCAACTACACCGCTCACACTGTTTACATAGTATTGCATGTTATCGATGGTAAAAGCAGAAGGATTGTTCTTGTACAATTCTTTAGTAATCTCCGCATCGTCAGTAGAATAAGTTGCAGTAAGACTGGTGACATAGGCAAAGGCGGTCGCATTGTCAACCAGTGCTTCCAGTTGTTCTACTGTTTGGATACTGGCTTGTTTTTTAGGTTCTTCCGAAAGGTATTTTTTGCACCCTGCAAATAGAATCAACCCGGTAATTAAAATGACTGATTGTATTGTTTTCATGTTGTTGAGATCTTAAAATTGAAGGTTTACACCGAATGTATAACTTTGCTGTGGCCTGTCTGTTCCAGGCAGCCAGTCTGGATTATAGCCTTTGCTGTTCGCGTGCCAGATCATACCCAGGTCTCTGGTTTGAGCAAAAACTCTAATATTATTGATGTTAAGTGCCTTTGTTATTCTCTTTGAAAGTGTATATTCCAGCGTTAGTTCTTTACATTCAATATACGAAGAGCTTTCAACCAGACTACTCAGATTTGGCGCATAACGGTCCCAACGGTAAGTGCTGGTTTCATTTGGAAGCGCAAATCCGGGAAGGTTTGGATTACCTGCCAGCACTTCGCTGATGTATTTATTGACAAAGGTCTTTCCAAAACCGACTGTAGCAGCATAATCAAAAACAGGATTGCGGTATACTCCGCCAAGCGTCCCTATGAAAACGGCTGTCAAGCTAAAATCTTTAACTTTGATATTGTTAACCCAGCCCAATGTGTGCGGTGGTGTTGAAGTTCCTTCATATTTAAGGAAAGGTAAACCAAGTCCCCTGTTATATGGCGCCAGGTCATTAAAGGAGATCAGACTTCCGTTTGGTCCGGCAACCTGAGGTACGCCGTCCTTCATACCTCTGTACTCAAAGGAGTAAATGGAATTTACCGGCCGGCCTTCCACAAAGGTACCTGTTATCAATTGGTACACATACAACGACGGATTATATAGACTATTAATGTTATTATAATTATAAGCGTAATTAAAAGAAGTTGTATAGTGAATCGGGGTATTTGGAATATCTACATTCGTACCTAAGGTAATTTCAATGCCTCTGTTGGTTATCCCTGCGTTATTGAATTTTTGACTGTTGGTTCCAGTGGCAGCAGGCAGAGCTATAACACCAATGATTCCCTCGCCTTTTTTATTATAAAGATCTATAGTTCCGAAAAGCCGGTTATTAAATAAAGCGAAATCAACACCTAAATTTGTACTGGTTGTTTTCTCCCAGCGCAAAAATGGATTTCCATTATCCGCAATTGTTGCCGTAATGGTTCCAGTACTAGAGTTCAAACTCGTGCCAACATTTAACAAAGCTTTTGTCGAGGTAGAGCTCTCTACGTTTCCATTTTTACCATACGTTAAACGGAGTTCCAGGCGATTAACAGACTTCATGTTGTCCATAAAATCTTCGTTTTTCAAATTCCACTTTGCTCCAACAGACCACAGT
>NZ_JAELTV010001039.1 GCF_016429005.1 Pedobacter sp. ASV19 | reverse complement strand
GTTATATGTGATCCGGCCAAATCCCGCATTGTATTTATAAATAGAACTCATTGAAGAAGATGCACTCACACTCGTTGCCGAAAGGATATCATCCATGACTAGATCATTACTGAAACCAAGGGCTGTAATTCCTGAAGTTAAACTTATACTTTTTGTAACTGTTGCTCCCAAGAGGGCTTCAAGTTTACCTTGACCTATATAGTGACTATAGGTTAATTGAGGTTCTACAGACCAGGAGCTGATCTCTTGATTTGTGAATATAGTAGATCGAGACACAAATGGAAGTAGTTCAGGCGCAATCGCTTGAAGAAACGCCTTGTTAATAATATTAGTTTTTAAGTTGTTATAGCCCAAAACACTTTTCATCTCCAGTCCAGGTAATATTTGATAACTCAACATCATATTACTCACCAAATTCGATGTTTTATCTAAAAAACTATTGAACATATAACCAATTGGATTAGATGTAAATGTTGTATATCCCGATGCGTCAGGTGCCCAATTGATACTCTGTCT
>NZ_JAELTV010001038.1 GCF_016429005.1 Pedobacter sp. ASV19 | reverse complement strand
AGTCGGAACAACGAAAAATACTGCAAATGGAAGTTTATTCTATACATTTGGCTCCGGAGATCTTAAAGGTCTTAAGTTGGGAGCATCTGCATTTTATACTGGCGACCGCAATGGCGGAAGAAATACCACTAAGGCAAACACTTCTACCGGAATCATTCCACTTAAAGGTTTTACAACACTTGACTTTTCTGCTGGTTACAGCTGGAAAAAACTATCCTTACTTGGTAAGATCTCGAACATTACTAATGTGTTGAACTATTATGTTCATGAGAACTACAGCGTGAATCCTATTCCTCCACGTCAGTTCGTTACAACTTTAGCCTATAAGTTCTAGAAATCATCAGACAAAATATATTTAACGAAGAAGGCCCTGCAAATTTTGCCTGTCTCTTATACACATCTGACGCTGCCGACGAACGTTAGCCGGTGTAGATCTCGGGGGGCGCCGGATCATGAAAAAAGGGGGGGGGGGGGGGGGGGGGGGGGGGGGGGGGGGGGGGGGGGGGGGGGGGGGGG
>NZ_JAELTV010001037.1 GCF_016429005.1 Pedobacter sp. ASV19 | reverse complement strand
TGCAAAAAGTATAAAACCCTATATCAATGACTTGAAATTGAGAGCCTCTTATGGTAGTCTTGGAAATCAGAATGTTAAGAATTATTTGTATATATCTAATTATGGTACAGATGCACAGATTCAATATTTGTTAAATGGAGTAAGACCTGTAGGCGTTACAGCTCCAGGTCTGATAGATCCAAATTTAACCTGGGAGACGGCAACCACGATAGACTTTGGTGCCGATATGACCGTTTTCAAAAATTTCGAGATCAGTTTTGACTGGTACAACAGAAGGACTACAGATATTCTTACTGACGGTTTGAAGTACCCGGCAGTTTTAGGTGCATCCTCACCACAAGTCAATTCCGGAACCATTGATACCAAGGGCTGGGAATTAATTTTAAAATATAGAAATGCGACAAGTTTTGGATTGAATTATGATCTGGCATTCACCTTAGGTGACTATCAGTCTAAGGTTGTGAAGTTCGACAATAATCCGAATAAGATCATTAGCGATTCGAATCTATATGAAGG
>NZ_JAELTV010001036.1 GCF_016429005.1 Pedobacter sp. ASV19 | reverse complement strand
AGATGTGTATAAGAGACAGTTCCCATTCCTTCCCTATAGAGGAAGTCATGGCTGAAGAATATAAAAAAGATCTTCGGGAAAAAATGATGTCCTTTACTAAACAAAAGGAAGAGGAATTTAAGCAAAAGCAACTAGAGTTTACACAGCAGCAAAAGCAGTTGGAACAAACTTTTGAGCAGAGAGAAAAACAACAGTCGAAGCTTTTTGAAGAGCAGTTGGCCAACGAAAAGAAGCAGCTTCAGGAAAACTTGGAGGAAAATCTGCGAAAAACAATCGCCGGGGATTTCGAGAACAGACTTCAGTTACTTGACAATGCAAATAAAGAACAGGAAGAAAAACTAAAACTTGCCCGTTCGAAAGAGTTGGAATTTCTAAAAAGGGAGCAGGAAATCAAAAATAAAGAAGAAGAACTCGAACTTCAGATGCAACGCAAACTCCAGGAACAACGTGCAGAACT
>NZ_JAELTV010001035.1 GCF_016429005.1 Pedobacter sp. ASV19 | reverse complement strand
AGATGTGTATAAGAGACAGGTAATTAGATAATGCAAGAAAACAAAGAAGATAGGTTGCGTAAGGTAAAAAGTATATTGATTACTTTACCAAAGCCTGAAACAGAGAAGTCGCCTTATTTTGATTTGGCTAAAAAATTCAATTTAAAGATAGATTTTAGGTCTTTTATCCATGTTGAAGGAGTTCCTGCTCGGGACTTTAGAAAGGATAAGATTAACCTTGCTGATTTTACAGCGGTTGTTTTTACCAGTAGAAATGCTGTAGATCATTTTTTCAGGATTTGTGAAGAAATGAGATATGAGGTTCCTTCTGATCTGAAATATTTCTGTATTTCAGAATCAACAGCCCTGTACCTGCAAAAGTATATTCAGTACCGTAAACGGAAGATATTTTTTGGAAAACAAACAGCTGCGGATCTTGCTGAGGTATTGAAAAAACATGCCAATGAGAAGTTCCTGTACCCATGTTCTGACGTGGCTACAGAGGAT
>NZ_JAELTV010001034.1 GCF_016429005.1 Pedobacter sp. ASV19 | reverse complement strand
GGCCAGTTCTGTAAATTTAGCTTCGTCCATTCCTGAAACTTTTCCTTTCAGATCAAGTGTGATGCTGGAAATAGCAAAACCACCCTCCACAGGATCCAAAGAGACAGTTGCCTCTGTAGTCAATTCGTCTGCAGTAAAACCTGCCGCAACGATCATGAAGCTCAATTGCATATTAAAACAACCCGCATGTGCTGCTGCGATTAATTCCTCAGGATTAGTTCCGGCTTTTCCGTCCTCGTTTTCGAAGCGGGTTTTGAAACTATAAGGTGTTTGATCAAAGAACTTATTAGAGGAAGACAATGTTCCTTTACCTTCTAATCCTGTACCGTTCCATACGGCTGTAACTCTTCTTTTCATGTATTTAAATTTATTGTTTTAGGGATCCGTAAGCATCCGCAGATGCAATTTACTTAATAAACCTAAGCATTCCTTTTAAACTTTACAACAATTTAAGACAGTCATTTTGTTAAGCAAAACCCCATCCCTTGGAACAGAATCCACATCAACAGGTTAATTT
>NZ_JAELTV010001033.1 GCF_016429005.1 Pedobacter sp. ASV19 | reverse complement strand
CTGTAAGCATGGTGCTTTGTGCGGTAAGACCTTTTACTTTTAGATCGTTTAGTTTCTCTAGTGCGAATACGACTGCAGCGAGTTTAACCGTACTGGCCGGATAGAAATAATGATGTGCATTGAGGTTATAACTGTAGGATCTGAAAGCAGGTTTGTTGTTCTTATCTCTCCGGATCTGTGTATACAATATCTGAACTTCATGTTTTTGCGGATGATCCAGAACAGTTGAAAACAATTCTGGTTTAGATTCCATCATTTTTTTTAGAAAAATGGTGTCTGTTTTTTGTGCCATGGTATTCAAGTTGAGTATACCGAGTAAAAAGGTAGCGGTTTTAAGCATTTTACAGGTTTATTGGTGGCTTAAAGATAACAAAATGAGATTTATTTGTGAAGCTTTGCAAATTTGATACCTTTGCATCGCTTTTGGTTCCTGGTATTGTAGAATTTCAGGATTAAAAGGGAATATGGTATAAATCCATAACTGTCCCGCAGCTGTAAGCAGTTATGGATTTACACC
>NZ_JAELTV010001032.1 GCF_016429005.1 Pedobacter sp. ASV19 | reverse complement strand
ATTTATACACCGTACACCAGGAAAAGGTGGTGCTTTCTACTTAGGTAAATTTCGCAACATCAAGACAGGAAAAATCGTAGAAGCACGTTTAGGGACAGACGAACAGGTTGAAATCTGCCGTGTGGAAACCAATGACTTCCAATATCTATATGAAGAAGGCGAGTATTTTGTCGTAATGGACAATATCAGTTTTGAACAGTTCAATATTCCTAAATCTTTATTTGGACCAGCTGCCAAATTTCTGAAAGAAGGAATGGATGTTATTGTTTCTTTTGAAAGTGAAGAACCTATCATGGCCCAGGCACCAAATTTTGTAGAACTGGAGATTACTTATACAGAGCCTGCAGTTAAAGGCGATACATCTTCAGGAGCTCAAAAGTCTGCAACAACAGAAAATGGCATCGAATTAAAAGTGCCATTATTTGTAAACCAAGGTGATAGAATTAAAATAGACACACGCACCGGTGATTATGTTGAACGCGTAAAATAACCTCAATATCTTTATCCTGACCAGAAGCC
>NZ_JAELTV010001031.1 GCF_016429005.1 Pedobacter sp. ASV19 | reverse complement strand
GTATTGGTCAATAATCTTATACTGAGGTGCATTCGGATTTTGTGTCCAATATTGCGCATAAAAATTTCCATTAATCTGGAAAGAATTACCAACAATCTGACCAACAGCAAGCTCTACAGTAGGCAAAAGCAGATCAGGCGTAGTACTCTCCGGGTTATTTGGATTTTGATTGATGTCTAAGAATTTCTTGCAACTACTGAATCCCACAGCAAAGACAAGAGCTAATATTAGCAATTTCTTAGGATTAATAATATCTTTTGTTCTCATGATGATAGAGTTATTTTTTTAGAATGAAACTTTTAGGTTGATGCCATAATTACGTACAGAAGGCTGGGCAGTAAAATCGAATCCTTGTGCATTTCCAGCACCAGAAGAATTAATCTCAGGATCAGCAAACTTATTTTCTTTCGCTGTCCAGATAAACAGGTTGTTACCATAGATACCTACTGTTAATGCACCAAAGGGACTGCGTTTTAACTGATCTTTTGTAAAAGTATAGGAAAGAGCAGCTGAACGTACT
>NZ_JAELTV010001030.1 GCF_016429005.1 Pedobacter sp. ASV19 | reverse complement strand
TAACAACACTCAAAAGGCTTATGATTGTGCTAAATTGGTTATCGATGCAAAAAACGATGATGGAACCGTTAAGTTCCGGTTTGGGACTGCTGCTGATCTGACAGCTAAGAACTTTGTATTAACACCTGAACACATTTTTGGTCTGTATGATTTTGACATGCTGAACAAATATACGGCCAGGTACAGCGGTGGTGTTTTAAAGAAAGGTACATCTGCAACAACAATTACAAGTCAGCTTTACGGTACAACAGGAACGGATATTAGAGAAAGCGGTCTATGGGAATTAATTACACTTGCAAATGGATCAAAATGTTATGTGACTAAGAAATACCAAACGCTGGATAGTAAAACGATAACTATAGCAACGGATTTTAAGCAGATTCCAATGCTTAGAATTAGTGAGATGTATCTGATTGCCGCTGAAACCGCACCATTTGCAGAAGGACAGAATTACTTCAAGACTTTCAGAACTTCCAGAAATATCGGGCAATTACCTGTTCCTGCCGATCCGAATCAGCTC
>NZ_JAELTV010000102.1 GCF_016429005.1 Pedobacter sp. ASV19 | reverse complement strand
GACAGGGAGCATATAGTGCAATCAGTAATGCCGAAACTCTATCTGGTGCCTCCACGTAATTTGCGGTCATATATGAATAATTACCAGATTGCCCATAGTTACAGATCAATTCATCATTGGTTCTGGAAAACGGAGTCATGGAAGTTTGGCTAACTACATTGTAGTCTATCAGCTTGCTGTATAGCGCCAGTGCTTGCTCTGCATACTTCTCCGCAGCGGTATAATTTCTCATGTCCAGGGAGATCCTGGCCAGTAAGGCATAAGCTGCAATTTTTGAGGGTCTGTTTAAATTGGCCGAAGGTCTTTCCGATGGTAACAAGCTTAAACTTTCGTTTAAGTCCGCAAAAATCTGATTATAACTTTCTTTTAGCGAAGCTCTTGGTTTCAAATAATCAATCGCAGAAGCTAAGCGTAAAGGTATACCTAAGTCGGTGTTGGCCGAAGCTGCGTCGTAAGCTTTACAGAAAGTTCGGGTCAAATTATAAAAAGCAAAAGCTCTGGAAAATAAGGCCCAGCCTTTTAAGTATTGGCCTTTTGTTGAGGAGGCACTATCCGATTTCACTAGGCCTTCCAATACAATATTTGCATAGAAAATCGTTTGGTAAGGCAAATTCCAGTCTGAAATTCCGGTATCCCCGCCATAAATGTCTTTGTTCCAGATGTAGGCGTTTCTCTCCGTAGCTGTGGCAGTCTGAAAAATGGGATAACTGACGATATGATCATCGGCAGAAACCTGTGCCAGACCACCAGTCGAATTCATCACTGCTGTATTGTCCAGCAAAAGCTGAAAATCCGTTAGAGTGGTAGGTTCGGCAATATTTGTACTTGGTTTTTTATCCAAAAAATCTGACTTTTTGCAGGAAATGCAGATGGAGAGCAGCGTCATTATCCAAATCAAATTTTTCATCTTTATCATTATTGAATATTTTAAATTCATTTTTATAGGCCCGCTCTTAATCCAAATGCTATTGTTCTTACTGTCGGAACACCAGTTGGATAATCCGGATCTAAATGATAGCGATTGCACCTCCAAAGAATCCCGACATTGTCTATATAAGTAAAGACATTTAAATTTTTAACCGGAAAACCAGACTTTTGAGGAAAGGTATAATCTAAACGAATGTCTTTTAAACGGATATTATCAGCCTTTTCTACAAGAACATCTGAATATTTATAAAAATCGTCTCTTTTGTCTACAAATGGATAAATCAAGGCGGGAACTGTCGTGTAGTTTTCATCACCGTGCTTCTGCCAGCGGGATCCGTAATCTCCATAGGAATATGCCCCAGAATTAATACTATTACCAGTGAATGAATTTCTCCTGAAATAGTAACCAAATCTGTAGGAAATGTTAAAGGAAAGGCCAACTCCTTTGTAACTAAAGGTATTCAATAGGTTACCAAAACTAGTTGGCGTTGCTGAACCATTGTACACCAGTTCTTTTCGGTTGGTAGAGCCATAAATATCTGCATAGTTTGTGCTTAATACGCCGTTCAAATACCCCTGAGGGTCACCATTCTTATTTAAGCCGCCGTATTTAAAGCTAAATACCGAATAAAAGGGAAAACCTTCCAAAGGATTTTTATAATTTTCGTCAATAACATTAAAGTTTGATCCGTTGGATACTTTATAAGAAGTGACCGTACTATTTACATGGTTATACAATAAAGTGGTGTTCCATTGTATGGGGCCCATCAGATTTCTGGTATTGATTTGAAGGTCCATTCCTTTGGTTAGTGTATTGGCAGAGTTCCCCATATAAACGGTCATTCCGGTTTGCGGTGCTACACTGGTATTTCCAATCAGGTCCATCCCTTTTTTCTGCCATATATCCACACTTCCACTGATTCGGCTATTTTTACTCATGAAATCCAGGCCAAAGTTGATGTTTCTTACTTTTTCCCAGCGAAGGGAAGGATTAGGCGGATTGATTACACTTGCAAATGGTACATTATAAGCATTCAAGGCAGCCGGATTGATTAAGGAGGTTAAATAAGCGGATAGATTGTTATCTACATTTCCAGTATAACCGTAAGTAGCCCTTAATTTTAAATAGGGCAACCAATCTATGTCATAAAAATGCTCCTTGTTTAATACCCATGACAATCCTGCACTCCAAAGTGGAATGCCTTTCTGGTTTGTACTTACACCAAATAAATTGGATTCATCCTGCCTTGCACTTAAGGACACGATATACTTGTCCGCATAAGTATAAGCACCATTGAAATAATAGGAAAAGAAACGGTTAATGGTTCCATTTGAACCATAATAGAATGGAATTTTCCCGCCCGATCCATAGAAGAAGGGATATTCATCGGTAAAATTCAGAGAAGAATTTTGATTTGTACCCGTTTTTACATCATAACCATAAAATGTATTTAATGCTATATTTGTATTCAATTCCCTTATCTCCACCCCTGCAATTGCATTCAGTGTATGTTTTCCAAAATGCACTTCTTCATCAATCTGAAGCCTTCCACTCTGAGATTTACTATTCGTAAACTGGCTGCCATAAATATCTCCAAGCGGTATATTACGGGTTAGTTTTCCAGTCATCGCATCAATTTGACTATAGGTATTGATCAAATTTCGTGTGTAATAAGAGGCTTGTTCATACAATGTACCCTGATCAGATTTTCCTTTTTCATAGTTGTACACCGCAGAAAGTTTTAATCCGGTAACGACTTTGTAGTTTAGGGCCAGATTAATTCGGTAATTGCCTACATCGGTTGTCGTAGTGTTATATCTGTTTTGCAATTCTTCCAGTGGTCTATATAGCCAATTGAGTAATTTTCCATTACCAGCGGTTTTGGCATAAGGTAAATTAAAATCTTTCACAACAGCAGTGGGATTGCCATTACTATCGGCCAACTGGTCATAAGGGTAAGATACACCTGGGGCTGGAATCGTCTTATTTTTAATATCGGTGTACCTTAGGTTAGAAGAGAGTTCTAATTTGTCTTTAAAAAAGTAAAAGCTGTTGCTGACATTTAAAGTAACACGATTATAGGTATTTCCAACTGCGCTGCCCAGGTTGCGGTCATAACCTGCGGAGAGGGCATATTTCTGATGTTTACCTCCCCCACTTACACTGGCCTGATATTGCTGGGCGATGCTGATCTGGTAGAAATATTTAGAAAGTTGGTCCCGGACATCGTTGTTTCGCAACGCATTTAATTTGGTTACGTAATCTGGAGCAGAGGGATTTCGAAAGAGCTCTACTGCCAGAGGAAGTGGAAGATAACCACTACCAATGTTATAATCGTAAGCACCTTGTTTGTACAGATATTGTTGCGCATCTATCACTTCCGAAGAACTTGGCTGAGGATTGTAATATAGATTTGGCTTTTGACCAAAGGTTACATTCGCATTGAAGCCAATCTTCGGGGCGGTGTTCAGGCTTCCTTTTTTGGTGGTGATCACAATCACGCCATTTCCGGAACGCGTACCCCAGGCAGAAGCTGCCGCAGCATCCTTTAAGATCGTAATGGTTTCTATATCATTCGGGTTGATATTGTTCAAATCCCCATCGTAAGGAAAGTTGTCCAGAACAATCAGTGGATCGGCATTGCCAAATAAAGTGGAACGGCCATGAATCTCTATAGCACTCTGCCCGACCTGCCTTGTTACCGGTGAAGTAAAAATCAAACCGCTGGTTACACCATCCAGACGGTCGAGTATTCCCGTAGAAATGGAACGGTCCAATAGATCTTTGTCTATCCGAACAAAAGATCCAGTGGCTCTTTCTTTAGGCAAAGTCTGGTAACCCGTTGATACAATCTGAACTTCATCGAGGTTTCCGCTGATCATCATCAGTTTTAAAGTACCTACATCTGTTTGTGCACGGATTTCTCTGGATTGAAAACCAAGGTAGGAAACTACTAAAGGTACATCAGGTCGTACTCCCTCTAAAGTAAACCTGCCCAGACTGTCTGTATGCACGTACTTGTTCTTGTTTTTAACTTTTATGGTAGCTGCCCAAAGTGGTTTGTTGTTTTCATCCCGCACTACGCCGCTGACATTAATTTCCCGGAACGGGCTCATGACCCTATCCAGAAAAGAAACTTCCTTTTGGGTAATGACTATGGTTTTATCGGTAATGGTGAAACTAAGAGAGGGATTGGTGAGGGCTTTGCTCATGACCTCATCTAAAGAGGCATCCTTGAAGCTAACGCTGATGCTTTTTTCTGCATTGAGCTTCTCTTCGTTCCAGATCACATTAAATCCGGTTTGTTTTTTAATCTCTTTGAAAAGCTGTGCAAGGGTTACTTCTTTTTTAAAATAGGTTATTTTTTGGGCAAAAGCAGATACACCGGCGAACAATAACAAAGTAAAGACAATAGAAGTAAGTATGCGCATGTATCAACAAAATAGGAAAAGACCTATTTTTTCAATAAGCCCATTTTTTGTTGCAAATTACATAATTTTGATGATTCTGTTAAACAGGAATAAAGATTTTATTGTACAAAAACTTTTCTTCCCTCCATTTTGAATTTGACATCGCCGGTCAATTCAAGCATACGCAGTACTTTAGAAATGTCTTTGTATTTAGAGATGGTACCACCAAATAACTGACTTCCCGCCTGTTGGTTCTGATAGATAACTTCTACATCATACCATCTCGACAATTGTTTCATGATTCGCTCCAATGGTTCGTTTCTAAAAGAAAATTCACCATTTTTCCAAGCAATGACACCATCCGGATCAACAGACCTCACTTTAATCAGGGAGCCTGAGTTAACAGCCTGTTGTCCGGGTTTAAGTGCAACCATATTAACCAACACGCTTCCTTCTGCTAAAGTTGTTTGCGTACTGGTATCATCTGGATAACTACTAATATTGAAATGCGTACCCAATACTTTTACCACCTGGGTTTTGCTTTGCACCAAAAAGGGATGCATTTTATCTTTTGCTACCTCGAAGTAGGCTTCGCCCTTCAACTCAATTCTACGTTCTTTACGTCCGGCGAAAGAAACGGGGTAGGTTAAAGTTGAAGCAGCGTTGAGCCATACTTTCGTGCCGTCTGGCAACGAGAGCTTATATTGTCCACCACGGGGTGTAATCATGGTGTTTACATTTTTTGTTTCTGATTCCTGGTTCCGGGCCCCGTTGGTGTACGGGGCCGGGTCAGGTCGAGAGGTGTAGATAATTTCTCCACCTTCGGACTTGATTACTTTCATGGTAGATTGTAGGGCCAGCACACCATTCTTCGCTTCACTTAAACTAATTTTATCGCCATTGCTTAAAATAAGCGTTGCTTTATCAGTTCCGGGAAGAATGTTGTTGGCAAACCTATTGTCCGAAGGTTCTTTAGTGAAAAAATATATACAAATGCCAAGTATAGTGACCACTGATGCTGCTGCAAATACAATGCGCATAGGTAGCCTGGTGGTTTTAACTGTAGTTGTTGGTTGAGTTTGGAGAAGAATAGATGACCACATTTCATCGTGGGTATCTCTAAGAAGCGTTTCTGATAAACCTGAAGGTTGATCTTCATGCAAATGATGCAGCCAATAGCGCACTTGCTGATTTTCCTGCGGGGAGTCTGTCCCTGCCTGAAATCTTTCTAATACTTCTTTTGACTGTTGTTTGTTCATCTTTTTCTAATTATCTATATCAAGATAATCACAACAAAGACACTTCAAAAAATGTAATCGGGTACAAGAAAGTGAAAAAAAATTCAAATATTTTGTTTAACACTGATAATCAGTAATATAATTTCAGTAAAAACCAAGATCAATACGTCAGTGTTAGGGTAAAGCAGGTCTCAAATTCATCAGAATGAACATCCAGCTTTCCGCCATGGGCCCTGGCAATTTCCGAACAGATATATAAGCCAAGTCCTAAACCTTCGCTACCGTTCTTTTTCTCTCCCCTTACATAAGGTTGAAACAAATTCGCTATTCTATCTTTAGATATTGGCTTTCCCTGATTAGATACAGAAAGTTTAAAAGAATCCCGATCGCTAATTGCAATCACCTTAATCGCTCCATTTTCATCTCCATGAGACAAGGCATTGCCCAATAGGTTCGAAAACAACTGCGCCATTCTGCTTCCATCGCAATGAACCGGAAAAATCAGATTCTCTGTAAACTCTATACGTCTGTTTGGCCAGATGGCCTGAAGTTCGGAAATAACTTCCTTAAGAATTTCACTTACCTGCTGATTTTCCTGAATATGTATAGAAATGCCAGAGCCCTGGTCTGCCCTGGCAAAATCCAAAACATTTTCAATGAGTTCCTTCATTCTAAAAGAACTGTTTTTTACAATTTCAGCAAGCTTTTTCATTTTATCATCCAAAGGCTGCCTAAGCATTAACTGCGCACTGCTGGAAACAGCGCCCAAAGGATTACGCAGGTCATGGCCTAAAATGGCAATAAATTGTTCCCGTAATTTTAGTGCCTTACGCTCTTCTTCTAACTGCAACTCAACAAAGTTCACCCTGTCAATACTGTGTAAATGAAAAGAAATCAGATCACTGTATAAGTTAAACATCTCAATGACCTGAGAATCCTTGAGCCTTGCCGGCCTGGGGTCAATAGCACACAAAGTTCCAAAGAAAGTACCGTCTTTTCGAAAAATTGGCATGGAAATATAGCTTTGAAAGCCATAATGCTCTGGTGTATGATGGTTCCGGAAAGCAGGATCCTCTGCAACATGATCGATAACTACACCGCGCCCGCTTTGCCGGATTTCATGGCAAATGGTCGTTTCTAATTCCAGTTCACCACCAGGTGTTATGCCAAAATTGATTTCATCTCTCACGCTACAAGCCACCCAGCGTTCATCTGTAACCCTCGCTACGGCTGCAAATCCCATCCCGGTAGTTCTGCAAATGACCTCTAATATTCGTGATATGACTGGGATACGCCCAATTGTCTGTATATCTTCTTGTATGTCCGCTGAAAGAGTATCCATGTCCGTCATATTAATTTGGCCAAAGATAGCTATTCTTACTTCGATATAACCTCAAGTCTCAAAATGCCGTAAACAATACACGCCAATTTTTGTTCCTAGCCTACATTAACCTATTTAAAAACATAAACATTTAGAAAATGGATTCGATTAACAAAAATCAACCCGAAGACAACTTTAAAAACCTTGCCGGACAAGAAGGTATTGATAAGATAAAGGAACTTGCAAAACAAGCAGGCTCCTGTTTCTTTTGTACTAAGAACGATAAGGAAGGACTTTTCACCACCCGGCCAATGTCTGCAGATCATATTGACGACGACGGAAACTTCTGGTTTCTAAGTGCGGAAGATAGCGAGAAAAATGCAGACATCAACAAAGACCCACACGTTCAATTACTCCTCCAGGGCTCCGAATACAGTGATTTTTTGACGCTGTATGGAAAGGTAACCATTACAAAAGATAAAGATTCCATAGACAAACTTTGGAACCCGCTATTGAAAACATGGTTTACAGAAGGTAAAGAAGACCCAAGAATAACAGTATTGAAGTTCAGCCCTGTAAAAGGCTACTATTGGGACACCAAACACGGTATGGCAGTCGCACTAGTAAAAAGAGTTATCGGAGCCGTTAAAGGCGAAACCTACGACGACTCCATAGAAGGCACCATCAAACCTTAAGTGCCCAGCTCGGTTACTACCCAGGAAAATATGTTTTACTGATCAAGCCTCAGAATCTGTAAGATTCAGTTAGATCAGTAAAACATATTTTCAAATTACTCAAAACCAATAAACATAGGCATTGTTCATCTTACAAACAACATCCTATGAACGCACTAAGTATAAAACTCCTTGACCGGGCAAAATCACTGCTCACGGAACCAACAGGAAAAGAAAACATCGATCAGGGCGAAAGAGTCGTTTCCCTCCTCGCAGGAGGATGGCTTCTTTTTGAAAGCCTGAAAAACATGAAAAAGCACCCTCTTATCGGCCTCCAGGTGGCCGCAGCAAGTGGACTCCTGCTCTACAGAGGTACAACCGGCAATTGCCCGATTTACAGGAAAATTGGCAAAGACACCAGTGATCCGCAAGCCATCATCATTACCGACACGATCACTGTAAACGCACCGAGAGAAAAAGTGTACGCCTTTTGGAGACAACTTTCCAACCTGCCAAAATTCATGAAACACCTCAAAAGCGTGGAAGAAACCAGCGATAAAACCTCTCTATGGACAACCAATACTCCAGGAAATCTGATAGATCTCAGCTGGAGCGCAGAAATCACCCGCGAAGAGCCAGGTGAATACCTGGGTTGGCACTCTCTTGAAGGATCTAAAATTGACAACGGAGGGAAAGTAGAATTTAAAGACACCCTGAATGGAACAGGCACAGAACTGCATATAGAAATTGACTATTTCCCACCAGCGGGAAGTGTAGGAAGGGGCATCACCTCTCTTTTCAATGGATTGTTCGAGGGTATGATCCGTGAAGACATCAAAAACTTCAAGCACTATGCAGAAGCCACAGAATTCAGACAATATGCAGGACTGTCCACTCCAGCCTTCACATAAAACCTATTGATGCATACAGTATGGTCTGCATCCAGGAAAATATGTTTTACCGATCAAAGCCTCATAATCTTTAAGATTCTTGATCGGTAAAACATATTTTCAATTAAAATAAACTAAGTTCAGCATATATGGATCTAAATGAATAAACAAAAGGATACAATCTTAACTATTTGTAATACATGATGTTATTTAACCCTCTACATTGGTTAAATATATTTCATAGTGACGAGTTTAAAATGATAATACATATATTTAAGTCCCTATTCATATAGTTATGTTAAAGCCAATTGAATCCGAAGATCAATATACCTCTGTACTGTCCTTTGCTTATGAGATCATGCAAATGGACTTGACTAAAAATTCACAAGCTGCCTGCGAATTGGATATTTTATGTCTACTGATTAAAGAATATGTCAGTTCCTGCTGCCAGTCAAATCTTAAATATTAAAATAGCATATGACTAAAAGCCAGCGGCGAAAGTTATCTCAACAGGCCTGTTAAAAGTGCATATATATAGAGCATTAGTCCCAGTTTTCCTCTTAGTACCTTTAATGCCCTTTTGATTTGGGTATGAACGGTATGTTCTGAGATATCCAAATGCTCTGCAATTTCCTTATTTGAGAGATACTCTTGACGTCTTAACTGAAAAATCTCCCGCATTTTTCCTGGTAGATTATTGATCTCTTTTTCAATTAGCGCTGCCAGATCTTTTTCCCTGATCCGGTAATCCGTACCTATTGGAGCATGATCAATAGTTTCTTTAAAAGAGGCAACATGCTCCTGTGTAATAGCTACATGCCTAAATACGTTCAGTATCCGGTTCAAAACTGCTTTGTATAGATATCCCGAGAGGGTGGTTTGAATCTCCAGGTTTTCTCTTGAATTCCACAAATAAACATAAACCTCTTGAATGATGTCTTTAGCACTTTCTGTATCCTGGAGCTTTTTATAGGCGTACGTATATAATAAGGTGTTATATCTGTTATAAATTTCTGTAAACGAACTATGGTTACCTTCTTTCAAAAGTTTGATCAGCTGAGCGTCTGAAAGTGATTTACAATCAGTCATGTGTAGTCTTAATTTTCAGCTTGAAATAGGTGGTTAGAATTCATTGCCCCAAACATAGCCAATATTTTCCTTTTTGAGAAGTTAGAAGCTTTATTTCGTGATGCTGACACAGGCCTGGATTAAAATTACCTTTCATTATCATTTTTATGCCTTTCATTACACACCTCCCTCATTACTATGTTATTGTGCCCATTTTGCCTGCTTGGTTATAGAATGTAACATCAATATGTGTCTTTGCGGGGAACCTTTGTGCTTTTCTTATTCTTAGCTTTGAATTAGATAAACAAACATTTTATGACAAAGAAAATACTTACGTTTGGTGCGCTTTTAGCCGCTCTCACTTTCGCCAACACTAAAGCAAATGCGCAGGCAGTTTCTGGTACTGTAGCGGTAAATCTTATTCTTTCAGACGCCTTTTCAATTGTATTAGGGCCAACTCCTGATGTTACTTTTACGTATGCATCTGCAGCTGATTATGCTGGCAGTAAAACTGTTGCCAAGACCAATCATTTTACTGTGGTGAGCAACAAACCATATAGTGTTGCAGTAAAAGCAAATACTGTTTTTAATACGATTTCTACCACAACACCCCCATTGAGCGCCGTACAAATTTCTGTAGATGCAAGTACGATTACAGGAGCAACCTATACAACTGCGGCACTCAGCACAACCAATCAGACCATTGCCAGTGCTGCCAGTCCTACAATCGGCACAGCTTACAATATCAATTATGCAATTCCTACAGCAGCACCATTACTGGCGATGTCGGCAGGTACTTATACAACCAACGTAGTTTATACGGTAACACAGCCATAAATTGCCTGAATGAGATTAAGCTTTACCTTTATCTTAAGCCTTGTTTCTGCGCTTTTTATTCATGCAAAGGGACAAGGCTTTTCCGTATCCCCTTCACGTCTCGTTTTTAGCGGGAGCCCTGGCGAAACCGTTAGTCAGTCCATTACCTTTAGCAATAATTCCCCTACCGTCCTGTCTTTCATCAACCGGATCCAGGACTGGGACCGGGACTCTCTGGGTAATAAATCCTATTATGATGGAGGTACAAAACCACAATCCAATGCAAAATGGATCAATCTTTCTTCAAATTCAGTGGAAATCCAGCCGGGGGAAACCAAGCAGGTGATGGTTTCGCTGAATATACCTCAAGATGCAAAGACACTAACACACAGCATGATCTTTTTTACCCAGGTTAAACAGCAGCAAGCTGCACAAGCCAAGGGGACCTCGCTAGGAATAAATATCCTGATGGAAGTAGGTGTACAGGTTTATTATACGCCAAAAGGTTTAAATGCAGGGGATTTCGAATTCCTTGCTTTTGACGATCATGGAATTACAGATCAGAATGGCGTAAAAATGCGAACATTAGCGCTGAAGATCCATAACCGAGGTGACATTAACAAGGATGCTACTGTTAAATTCGAACTGACCAATAAAGAAACCGGGGAAGAAATAAAACTGGCCCCGCAAATTATTGCGATGCTACCTGATGCTACGCAATGGGTATTGATGAAAATTCCGGCAAACCTGAAAGGGAAATTCCTGGCCGTAGGTTTATTAGATGCAGGTTCTACTTATGATTTGAAAGTTGCTGAAAAAGAGATTACATATAGCCCTTAGCACATTGTTCTGCTGTTTTGCTACGGCGGGTGCCTATGCACAGATCACCGTCACCATTCCGGCAGCTAATATTACCGGACAGAATGATTATATCGCTACAGTTCCTAATGGTACGGCCAACGCAATCGTTCTCCTAGGTTCCATTACCGTCAAAGCCAATACTACTAATTTTCCGGCAACCACCACAGGCACTTCTGCACCACTGGCACTTGGGGTGGTACATCCCAAGGCAAATTCAGTAGGCGCTGTAAATCTCCTTGGATCCGCCACGGAGGTGCAGCTTAGTACGTCAGCCCAAGCCATCTACAGCACTGTCCTGGGCTTGGGCGCAGGAGCTTTAACCGTAGATTACAGAATCGCAATCGCTGGTACCGCCTGGCTGGCCGGAACCTATGCCACATCTCTCACATTTACCGGCGTCACCTCGCCGCCCTCAACCCTTAGTATTGTTGTTCCTGCATTGCTTACGCTCAATACTCCGGTTGCTACACCAACAATAATGACTGTCAATGCCCTGTCTGCTTTCAGAACAGGCGGTGGGGTATCTGCCACCAATACTTTTGATTATGTTTCTACCGTACCTACAGATATATCTCTGAATTCCACCAGCAGTACCTTCTCTTTCTCCACCACACAACTTTTCAATTCAACTCCTGTTGTGTCAGCTGGAAAACTGACTTCACTGCTTTCGGGAGCTTATGCTGGGCCAGCAATTAACCTCTCCACAACTGCACAGGCTATTTCTACATCAAGTAGCGTACCTGTGGTAGTCACCAATAAAAATAGCCAGAGCAACACATTAAGTATTAGTGCTGGAGATCTCAAAGCAAATTTCCTGCAGGCTGGCACTTATACCTTGCCAATTTTGTATACGATAGCCAAAAACGTTTCGGCTTATCCGCCTACACTGGCATCCATCTCAACCAGCAGTTCTGTTCAGGTAAATGTTGCTAAAATGTCCGAATTGACCATTCCTGTAAGTACGGTAAATCTTAGTTTTACTACTGCCACGGCATATAACCAAGGTGTCACCACTGCAATGCCAAATCCGATTACAGTGAGCAGCACGGTTCCCTATGGTGTTACAGTGAAAACAAGCGGTAACTTCATTTCTGGTGCCAATTCTATTCCTGCAAGTGTTATGATTGTTGAGGGCGCTGCAGGCCAGACGGGCATCAGCCCGGTTACGCTTTCCACTACAGCCACGAGCTTATTTACCGGTTCAGATCCTGTCATAGACCGGGCAATCAATCTTCAGTTCCGGGTTCCCAATACACAAACCTCTAACCTCCTGAATAAACCTGCGGGAACTTACAATGCGACGGTCACTTTTACCATCGTAGCCCCCTGATTAAAATCTTGTTATTCCGACTTTCCGGTGTTCGTCTTTGTACAGGAAGGTTAAAAGTGCAACTGGTTTTCCCGTCAGGGAAACTTCTTCTTTACCATTCTCTATAGAAAAGGGCATTCCTTCAGTGTCTATATAGACCGTATAATTGTTCCTGGGCAGGTAAAAACAGAATCCACCACGGTCATCTGTCAGTGTTTGATATTTACGGCCACCTGCATCAACAGCCGTTACCCGGATCCCTGCCAGTGCAAACTGTGCATTAAGATATTTTGAGGCAAGGGGTTTAACGCAGCCATTCAATGCCTGTGTTTTTACCAAGGGCACTTCCACCCTTTTATTCCTGTCCAGGAATACAGATGTAGGCTCTTGCAAACTCCAGCCTTTGGTATTGGTTACAGACGCGACGTAGGCTTCTTTCTTCATATCACTGAAGGTTACCTCTCCTTTACTGTTCGTTAACGCGACATCGTTGTTTATTTTCACCAGAACACCTGCTACAAGTGCTTCACCTGGGTCACGCTGTCCATTGCTGTTCTGGTCTTCATAATAAGCTAGCGTTAGTTTTTTTGAACTGCCGTTGCCTTGCCTGCCAAATTGTTTTTCTATGCCTAACCTTAACTGACGGTTGTCATAAGACTGCCGGTTCATCGTGTTGGCAGTGTTCAATTCGGGATTGTAGAATAGTGATAACATATTTTGTTTGGTGAGGATATACTGTACATCGCCGGTAATCGCCCAATGCCCTTTCATCAGGTACCTGAAACTGCCATTTGCTGAATAATTATTACTGCTCGTGAAACCATAGTAATTATACATTCCGCCAAATTGAAAGCTCAAACTGTTTTTAAGAGCATTGAAATGCAGGTTGGGCCCAATAGAATACAATCTGTAACGATGGTTTTCGGTAGAGGAAAGTGCATCTGATAAATAGTATGGATTGAACTGCGCATAACCGGTTAGCCCAAAGATGGGCATTGTATAACTTCCAGTGATCTTTAAGGATTGAAAGGGAGCGGGTGGTTTTTCAGAAGTATTCAGAAAGGTATAACCGTAATCGGCGGTGAGCGAAAAGCTGTTTATAGCTCCGCTATATCCCATATTTGCTGCCAGACGGAATGACCTGGATGTCCAGTCGGTTGGCATGGGCACAAATTCAGAGAATCCTTTCGAAACCAGGTGCTGATCCATATAGTAAGGCCCGATATTAAAATATAGCTTACCAGCCTGGAGATTATAAGCCAGTTCATAAATATTGATGGAATTCTTATTGATCCCGAGGTCAAAAACAGAAGTTAACCTGGACTGGTATTTGGGATTGTTTGCCTGTGTATTCACATGTGCAACCAAACTGGCTGCCTCACTGATCGGTGTGGAAATCCTGAAATCAATTAAGAACAGTCCGCGCCTTAAACCGGTAAAATATGGATTACTATAGTATCCGTTTCCTGAAATCTGGACCTCTTTGGTATTCAGCACATAATTCAGTCCGGCAGAAAAACCTTGTCTTGCCGAAGAGCTGCCATCGCTCTGATTTTCGAGGGAATAACCGCCTTCAAATCCAAAGGTCTCCTTCTTGCTAAGCCTAAAAGATGATTTCACACTAAGCTGATTGGCATCTAATCCTGTTAAAGGGTCTCTGCTGTGCAAGAAAGTAATCCGTTTTGCCGTAGCTATTTTTTCCAGGCTATAATCCAACGCATATATTTTTCCTCCAGGTACAGTATTGTTTAGTCCATTGTATATAAAGTAATTGTTCTGTATTCCATAAAATGAGAGTACACTTTGATCTTCCAGTTTTGCACTGGCTTTAACTCCCTTGCCCGCCAGCTGAAAATCCAGGTTATCATAAATATTTCCTATCCTTAAACCCCATTTTTTGCTTTGGTAATCCACATAACTGTTATACAGATTAATTCCGTTTGCTCCCGGCTGATGGTAATCATCTGCATTCAAACGGTATTCAAGTGAAGAACTTTTTGCTATATTCACTTTTCCGTTTGCCTGTAACTGATAATAAGAAGATCCCCGGTTCAGACTTGCGTAATGAAGAGAGACGGTATTCGGAAGTGCTCCTCCTTGCTGGTAACCAGAACTCGACATTCTTCTGGCACTGCTAACATTCAGAATTCTGATCACTTTTACGGCGAGCTGATGGTTACTTTCATCCATAGCCTGCATGGTTACCGTAAAGTCTACAGCAGCATTTGCCGATTTATTTCTGGCCAGAAAAGGGAGCAACAGCTGTGAGCCCGGCTGTAATGTCAGATTTGTGGTTTGCCCTGTAAACTCCAGACCATCCGGAATTCCCGTCAATAATATCCTGAAAGTGAGCGGAATGAAGCCATTGTTTGCACAGCGCACCACAACCTGCGCCTGATTGCTCATCTGGCTAAGATAGATTTCATCTTCCTCGGTACCAATGGTCAGTCCATTGACATCAGTCAATATGGTTTTAAAAGCTGCTGAAGGCTGTACCTGAATGTTCTGATTGAGCGCCAACAGCTTAACTGTAAAAATCTGGTTGTTACTATTGATCGTTTGTCTGTCTGCAAGATACTTCAACGGAAAGACTTTGTGCTCTCCTGCTTTCAGCAGTAAAGTATCAGGCAAGGACAACAGACCCTTGCTGAGCTGTTTCGATCCGGGATCTTGCACCAGGGCAACATTTTCCTTATAAGGATTGCTTATTTTAAGAAAATTAGAAAATGTTTCACCTCCTTTAAGCTCAAGTGTGTCTTTCACAAAACCATAGCTGATTTGGGCTGAGGCTTTATAAGCAATTACCTGGGAGAAAATAAGCAGGCACCAACAGATTATTCTGGTATTACCTGCGCATTTATTACCAGAATTATTACCTAAACTGAGCAAGTAGTTCACCTTTACTGCTGTCTCTTATACACATCTAAAAGGGGGGGGGGGGGGGGGGGGGGGGGGGGGGGGGGGGGGGGGGGGGGGGGGGG
>NZ_JAELTV010001029.1 GCF_016429005.1 Pedobacter sp. ASV19 | reverse complement strand
TCCCAGATCTTCTTAACTCCACGCAAACGTTTGCGAACCAAAGCATATACAGCCTATACATCAGGCTTTTTCAGAGGATCTGTTTCGTTAGCTTTAAAATATCTTGCTTTACAGAACAAATTCATCTCCTTTAATTGTCTCTTCAGTTCATTTCACGTTGTAAGCCCGTTTATTTGATTAAAAACGAACTTATAAGATGATCTACGAAAACGATTGCGTAAAAATATAAAAAAATCCTTTCTTAGTATCTATTGACAAAAAAATAGCTTTACTTAATCCGCCCGCAGAAAAACTATTATATTTAAACATCAGTCATTATGTATGACACAAAACCCATCACGAACACATGAAACCACCATTTAAACTGATCGCTACACTGCTCTTTTTGAGTTTAACAGCACGGAGCTATGCTCAGGGAGAGAAAATATTACCGCAGCCACCTGTCTCTTATACACATCT
>NZ_JAELTV010001028.1 GCF_016429005.1 Pedobacter sp. ASV19 | reverse complement strand
TCTGGACCTTAGATCCTGGATGTTTGACCATTAAATCCTATTTTCAAACTAAATCTTCTCGTATCATTTGCAACAGGCATCAGTTCATTTTCCACCTCTACAACATTTTCCTTCTTAACCATTTGCTCATATAAAATATGGCACTCAAATTTACCCGCTTTGCCATAAGTAACAGCAATTTCCTTCCCTGCATAAGGCAATAGATCTATTGCACACATTTTCCAATCTACAGCTTTAGTACTCGGCATACCCGATATAGCATAACCTGCAAAATTATTCAGCAACGCCTTTGAACTGCTTTTAGCCTTAACAAGAGTACCATTGATAAACACCTCTGGCAACTCTGAATAACCAATTAACAACAAATCACATCGCCCTTTAACCTGAGCCGGTACACCTAATATCGTTTTCACAGTTCCATCCGGTTCTTTCGTTGTTTTAGCCTTTAGAACGGGCTGCTGCTCCTGCACTTTAACAGGTACAGTTGTCCCCTTTTCAATTTCAAAAGCCATGGTAGAATAT
>NZ_JAELTV010001027.1 GCF_016429005.1 Pedobacter sp. ASV19 | reverse complement strand
TGTCTCGTGGGCTCGGAGATGTGTATAAGAGACAGTGTATTATCTGCAATTGGTAAATTCCAAGATAATCCTGTATCATTAAAATGGCTTAAACAGGCAAATAATTTGGTTGGTTTTGCTGTGGGCATGAGAACTTCAGCTGATGAAATATTAACATTAAGCGAAGATGACTTCGTCAATTCTATTACAAAATTTGATGAAGCATTTGCAGATTTTAATCCATCAAAAATTAAATTAGGCAAGTATAGGAGAGAATTATCGTGTGAATATTTCCAAAATTTCTCTAAATTAAAAGATTGCGATAATTTAGAATTATTAGAATATTTTAGCGATTTCACTAATGAATAAAAGATACAGCTTTCAAGATCCTATATTTAGAACGAATACAAAATACAGTAAAATTTGCGTAGTAAAGAATAAAAATTCACTCCTAGGGATCTTTAGATTATTCTCTGGCACAGTTAACTGTTTTGATGAATATAGATCAAAGAGCTATAAATTCAGGACAAATTATTTCACAACC
>NZ_JAELTV010001026.1 GCF_016429005.1 Pedobacter sp. ASV19 | reverse complement strand
TCATTACGCCCTGATTTAACGCCTTTCACCACATACTCAGGTAAAAGTTGTGCACTTAAATAGATAATAGGTAAGTCTGACTGTGCCTTTCTGAGTTCTTGAGCGAGTGTATTACCGTATTTGGAGGGCAGCATGATGTCCAGAATGCAGATGTCGGGATGTAAAGAAAAATAGGCATCCATCACCAGGTTACCATCTGCAACAGCCTGAACGGTATAACCACTGCTTTTTAAGCCATCACTAACAATGTGTGATAAAAATGGTTCGTCCTCTACATATAATACTTTAAAACTCATAATGCTATTGGGAAAGTGATGATAAAACTGGTTCCATGTCCGGGTTCACTTTTAATTTTGATTGTTCCGTTATGTTTTTCTACGATTTGTTTCACATAATGCAGTCCTAAACCTGATCCTTTGATATCATGTGTGTCACCTTGAGCTGGAACTCTGAAGAACCTTTCAAAGATCTTTTTATGATAGATTTTGTCAATGCCAGGCCCATTGTCTTTGAAAGTCAGTAT
>NZ_JAELTV010001025.1 GCF_016429005.1 Pedobacter sp. ASV19 | reverse complement strand
AGATGTGTATAAGAGACAGAATCCCTTAGTGGTTTTTATATTTAATGAAATTTCAAAAGAGGTTTCCATAATAAAAGATTAAAAAAAGAGCTACCCTTAAGGCAGCTCTTGAATTGATTTTTAAAGGAAATTATTTGATTTCTATTTGACGGCTGATTGTTTTTGCCTCTTCTCTTTTTGGAATATTGATGGCTAAAACACCGTCATTATAGGTTGCCTGAATACCATTTTCATCTGCGCTTTCAGGTAAGGTAAAAGAACGGACAAAAGAATTATAGCTGTATTCGCGTTTAGCATAATTCCTTTCTTCTCGTTTGTCTTCCAAACGCTGCTCTGCAGAAATACTCAATACATTCCTTTCCAAATTGAGTTTGAAATCTTCTTTTTTAAGTCCTGGCGCAGCCAATTCAATGTGATAGTGGTCTGTGGTTTCGCTAATATTAGCGGATACGGAACCATGGAAAG
>NZ_JAELTV010001024.1 GCF_016429005.1 Pedobacter sp. ASV19 | reverse complement strand
AAATCAGTAAAAAATTGGACTCTGTGAACGATTCGTTGGACTCTGTGAATCATTATGTTCAAAATCGGTCACTTTTCGATAAACTTAAGAAAAAAGTCTAATTTAAGTTCATGATCTGATCACGGGTAGAGAACCAGATTTTTAGAAAAAAAATGTCAGGAAGCAAGGCTCCAGAATTAAATAATAAATCCATTAAATCTTTTTGGGGATTCGGGGAATTGATTTGTAGTTCACTAAAAATTCGATAATAATATCTAAACGATCCATCACGAGGTAAACCATTCCGGATCTGAACTGATCAGGTTGACTGTCCTTTTCCTGTTTCCGAAGGCCGGGCCATTCAGGATCAAATTTAACAATCAGATCAACGGCAATAATTTGCTGAATTTTGATGAGCTCCCTTCTGATTGCAGTAAGTTCCTTTGCAGCTTGTTTTTGATTGTTATTGGCTATAGCATCAAAGATTTCATCTGTTAGCGTCTTATAAGCTGTCTCTTATACACATCTCCGAGCCCACGAGACA
>NZ_JAELTV010001023.1 GCF_016429005.1 Pedobacter sp. ASV19 | reverse complement strand
CACTATGGGTCAGAATTATAAAGAGATACAGACCGGGGCCCGCATGGTATCTGTATTTGGCGGATGGCATAGAAAAGGAAATATTGTGATGCCCTCTTTAAAATACAAAAAGACCAATTTAATAGAAGGCCTTGATGTAACGGTTAATGCGAATTATAATCTTGGACAGGAGCAAAATATTGACACCATGAATGTACGTTACGATTGGTATGGCAACAGCAAGCCAAATGGTTCCAACGGAGAACGTTCCAGAAGTTTATACAAATACAAGAACAACAATGGTCTTGCGACTGCCATGTTTAATTATAAACTGGCAGAGAACCAGTCTCTGGCCTTAAGTAATGTATTTACCACTTTCAATAGAAAGGGAAGTGATGAACTGAACCCCGCGAACGCTGAATATGAAAAAACAAAAAAGACCAACAAGAATATTTTAGGCCTTGGCTATAACTTCGAAATCAAAAATAAACTTGGTGCTACAGCTGTCTCTTATACACATCT
>NZ_JAELTV010001022.1 GCF_016429005.1 Pedobacter sp. ASV19 | reverse complement strand
GTGTTTCTGATCATCTGAAAGATCAATTTCTTCAGCAGTCCAGAAACTGGCTTCACTCTTCTTATACATTTCCCAGATAGCCGGATATTTAATAGGCAAAAGGACAAAACGATCCTTATTTTCTTTCAATAGTACTTCTTCTTCCTGCATAAGCATTTCTTTTTAATGAGTGATTAATATATAGTAGATGTCAAGAATAAATTACAGCCGACAAGGAATCATTACTCAGTTGGAAAGATTAAAAAAATCAGAATTCATCTGCAACCTTAAGCAACTAAATATTAAACCTTTAAGTAAAAATCGACGTGTGATTTATTAAAGAACTTTATGTAAACAAATATAAAGTTCAAGCCTTTTTGTTGGCTACAATAGTTGTTAACAACTGTGCATTTTTATCAACAACAAACCTGTCTCTTATACACATCTGACGCTGCCGACGAACGTGTCATTAAAAAAGTGGGGGGGGGGGGGGGGGGGGGGGGGGGGGGGGGGGGG
>NZ_JAELTV010001021.1 GCF_016429005.1 Pedobacter sp. ASV19 | reverse complement strand
TTACCATTTTGTAACCCTGACAGCAGCACCCGGAAAAGGTGATTTTTATAAAAGCCTGGGCTGGAAAAAACAGACCACTGCTTTTATCTGGCCTCAAGGACCAAAACAATTGCGTCAGCATACTGAACCGGAAGAATAAAGTGAGAGCGTTAATTTCTATTTCACAGGCAAACCTCTGTACTTTTGCATAGGGGCAATGCTGGGATTATGGCCGCGGAAATCCCGGAACATTTTACCATAATCTTCTGTATTTCCTCTGGATAAAATCATATCTCTAAAACGCTGACCATTGGCTAGTGTCAAACCGCCGTTTTCTTCAAACCAGGAAAAGGCATCATGATCCAGCATTTCAGTCCAAAGATAGGCATAATATCCTGCGGCATAACCATTGCCCCATATATGTAGAAAATAACTGGAACGGTAACGTGGGGGTACATAGGAAAGATCAAGGTGTGTCTTTTTTAACGCAGAGGTTTCAAATTGATCCGCGTCCTGTAAGGGATCTTTCACGGTTAGTTTATGCC
>NZ_JAELTV010001020.1 GCF_016429005.1 Pedobacter sp. ASV19 | reverse complement strand
TCAAACTGCTGATAACTGAACTTCACATTTTTATCATGCAGCTTAAAAACAGAGACGATGTGTTCCAAAAATTTTTCTTTTTCCTTTATGCCTTTAAAGTAAGCAGATGCCTTTTTTATCATATCCTCATTTCCGATGTAAAGCACTGTCTGAAAAATAACTGGGTGTTTAATAAACCTATCCCAGCGCGCATTTAAGATATCCCACGCATCAGGAACCGGAATATTGGACAATAGCCCACTTAGATGATATCCTACTTCATCCTTTTCAATTACCGTATCGTCGATTGATGTCAAATAGTCAATAAGGAATTTTTTATTTTTTTCATTCCAGATTTGGTCAAAATACCAGATCAGACTGGGCTTCTTGGAGACTAAACTAATAATTTCAGAGGTGACTGTTTGATCACCAGCGTGCATTCTATTATATACTGCTTGCGGATAAAGCAGATCCGCTGTATCAATAGCTGTCTCTTATACACATCTGACGCTGCCGACGAACGTTAGCCCGGGCGTTAGGGGGGG
>NZ_JAELTV010000101.1 GCF_016429005.1 Pedobacter sp. ASV19 | reverse complement strand
GCGTCAGATGTGTATAAGAGACAGCTCAACACCTTAATCTCAATCTTTACTTTATGAGGACTCAGCTTATTATTCTTCAATTCACTAAATCCAAGTACCGTAATGCCTTCCTGCCTCCACTCCTCAAATGCATCCAAAAACCAGCCATTATCCAAAAACCTGGACTTATGTAAGTAAAAATGGTTATGGTCCAGCTGTTCTTCAAAATGAGGATGTTGCCGTATTAAAACTGAAGTCAACCTAAGCTCCAAAGGCTCATCCCGTTTCACGGTAAAAGGATTGCCTTTGGCATCAATAGAATAAATTGTTTTCTTACTCAATACAGGAACCTCTACACCACCATATTTCAATACGGGGGTCAACAAAACATAATCTCCTTCATCAGACAGATAAATCAGCTGTTCATTAGGCAAATCAAAATGTTGTTCTTTCAATTGCTTTGCTGTTGCCGGTTTCAGATAAGAATAGGAAACATGAATCTTATCTTCTAGGCGGCTCAGTATATTTTGTTGAAATTCATCAAATTTAGACTGATGGATCAGAATTTTATTGTTGTGCTGTTTAAAGAAATCGATCATCTTCAAAAAGTCCGGGTTGTCAATCAGATAAAGCGTTCTGTTGTAATCCAGAAAATAGTTAAACTTTACCTGCAACTTTTCCAGATCATAAGACCTGTCTTCCAGATAAAGCTGCCCTGCCACCTGGAAAAAAACATCACTTTGATCTACAGAAATTTTAATATCAATGCTTAGTGCTTTAAGCATCACCGGCCTCAAAGAGGTTGTACTCACACTTTTCGCACCATCCTTATGCTCAAACACTTCCAGGCCAAAGGGATTTCTAACCAATGCCTTTAAAGCCTCAATATCTGAAGCTGACCGTTCCGATTCATAAGCATTCTGGAACTTGGCCACCGCAGTATAGAACTTCAGTTCATTCTTGTCTTCAGCTTTCCAGATCAGATCCATAGGATTAACTAAAGCCAACGGATTCTTGACCTTTCCCTGCCGGGTCTCCTCACCTTCATACAATTCAATATACAGATGCCCGTAATATTTGTGTTTTCTAAACACAATAACCCGTTTGCTTTTCTCTTTTCCCCTGCTTCCTGCTGGAGGCACCGGTAATAAACTAGCTGCCAGTGCGCTGGTTGTTTCTGAGTTCACTTTAAAAAGCGCTTTAGAAATTGGTTTAATCTCGACCGATCCATTATTATATTCTGCCAGGAAGAAACGGTCCAGATCCGGCTCCTGTTCCAAACCATAATCCTTCGCCACCCGCAGCATCCTTTCCCTTCTCAATCTCTTATCAAAAAATAAACGGATATCATCTCTGCGAATCACACTATACAGCACCTGAATCTGATGACTACAAAAACCAATACCTCGTTCTTTACAATCACAGCCCATTCTTAATGTTGTTCCATCCAGGTTTAGCGAAACATAAGCCGTCATTGCAGATCCTGGTCTGCAAATAAACAGGCAATAACCCAAATCCGGCTCCAAAGGCTTAACCTCATAATACCCCCACATGTCCGCATCAGCAGGGTGAGCAGCATGCCGAGCTATAAAAATATTGTTCAGCTCATTGATATTAAAGTCTTCGATTATAATTTCTCTATCAGGCATCAATCAAAGATACGATATACACCCTTTGTACACTATGCTAAATTAGCTCCATGAACAGATTATATTCCCCTGTTTTGTCAAAATAGCATCACAAGGGGTCAATTTTACTGTGGTATAATTATTATTTTTTCTTGATTTTTAGCGACAAACACAAATAACCATGTCTTTCAGATTTTCATTCCTTCTATTTATTGCACTGTTACCTAAGTTACTATTAGCGCAGCAGCCCCCTTCTATCATTCCCCAACCAGCCGACATACAAATGAGCCATGGCTTTTTTGTTATCGACAACAACACCTCAGTACATTTTGACAAACAACAAAAAGCAGCAGAGCCTGCTGCACAGTTTTTAATGAAAATGGTGCAAAATATTTCCGGATATTCACTAAAAGTCAATAAACCAGGAAAAAACACAATAAATCTCGTCCTTTCAAACACCAGTCATTTACCAAAAGAGGGCTACCAGGTATCTGTAACCAATTCCAACATCACCATTAAGGCAAGTAGCTATGGTGGTATTTTTTATGGCATTCAGTCCTTGCTGCAAACCTTACCTCAAGTACGGACCAATGAACCCTTACAGATCCCTTGCATGCTGATCAATGATTATCCCAGATTTTCATGGAGGGGGATGCACCTCGATGTAAGCCGTCATTTTTTCTCAGCCGATGTAGTCAAAGAATATATTGATTTGATGGCTCTATATAAAATGAACACCTTCCACTGGCACCTTGTAGATGATCAGGGCTGGAGAATTGAAATAAAAAAATACCCCAAACTTACACAAGTCGGTGCATGGAGAGTTGATCAAACAGATAAACTATGGGGCAGCCGGCCACAAGCCAAACCTGGAGAACCCGCTAATTATGGCGGATTTTATACACAACAGCAGTTGAAAGAAATCGTAGCCTATGCCAAAACAAGAAATATCACTATTATTCCCGAAATAGAAATGCCAGGCCACGTTGCTTCGGCAATTGCGGCTTATCCACAATTGAGCTGTACACAAGTACCTCAGCTCCCACTAACCGGAGGAAACTACACCAATATGGCTTCTAATTACTGCGCCGGCAATGAAGCAGTATTCTCCTTCATAGAAGATGTGTTGACAGAAGTTATGGGGATCTTCCCTTCCACCTATATTCATATTGGTGGCGATGAAGTAGATAAAGAACCCTGGAAAAAATGCCCTCATTGTCAGCAAAGAATTAAAAAAGAAGGCTTAAAAAATGAAGAAGAACTTCAAAGCTATTTTGTTAAGCGCATTGAACGTTTTATCATTAGCAAGAAAAGAAAACTTATTGGCTGGGATGAAATCCTGGAAGGCGGCCTTGCCCCTGAAGCAACCGTTATGAGTTGGCGCGGAGAAAGCGGAGGGATTCAAGCGGCGAAAATGGGGCACGATGTGGTCATGACACCAGGAACCCCATGTTATTTTGATGCCTACCAGGCCGGACCAGAAGGAGAACCCTATGCTGGTGGTGGCTTTAACACCCTCAAAAATGTATATGATTATGACCCCGTTCCAAAAGAATTAAATGCCGCGGAATATCACCATGTGTTAGGCGCCCAAGGCAACGTATGGACAGAAAACATATCAACAACAGAACACCTTGAATACATGGTTTTGCCAAGAATGCTGGCCCTGGCAGAATCGGTATGGTCTCCACCAGGCAAGAAAAACTGGGAGAACTTCTACTCCCGTCTTAAAGTTCATTTTAAAGCTTTCGATCAAAAAGGCTTACACTATTCACCAGGAAATTTTACCGTAAAAATTAATCCGATATCTCAAGGCGGTAAACTCAGTGTTAACTTGTCTTCAGATTCACCAGAAGCCTCGGTCTATTATACCTTAGACGGCTCTGTTCCTGGATTATCCAGTTCAAAATACACTTCGTCTATTCCTGTAGAATCTACCCAAACCATCAAAGCCATTACCGTATTCAATGACAAGGTCATGAACTTGGTACCGGTTGAACAAAAATTCTCTATCCATAAAGCCATAGGAGGAACAGTCCATTACACCAACGCTCCCTCTAAATATTATCCTGCCGATGGCCCCAACTCCTTAACCGATGGCATACGCGGAAAATCCAATCCTGGTAAATTCTGGATAGGCATTAGCAACGACGACCTCATTGCCACAGTAGATCTTGGATCGGAGAAAAAGATCAGCAAAATTGGAATTGGCTGTTTACAAAGCTATAAGGATTGGATATTTCTACCACAAACAGTAAAATTTGAAGTCTCTGCCGATGGCCAGCATTTTCAAGAAATGGGATCTGTTGTTAATGATATTCCGGCAACAGCACTTAATCCAATTATGCGCGACTTCGAAACAAAATTCTCGTCGCTCAATGTTCGCTATATTCGTATAACAGCGGCAACCATCAAAGCATGTCCAAAAGGACACCCCGGCGAAGGAAAACCAGGCTGGACATTTGCCGATGAAATCACTGCAGAGTAAAATAAATTTACAAAAAGCTAATAAAAACCATCATAACACAAAATGAATCTCATTAAACGATTACCAATGTTACGAATAGCCTTAATGGCTATTCTAAACCTATCGGTAGCAACCACATCCTTTTCTCAAAGCAAGTCAATTATAAGGATGGGCGCAACCAATACTCAGTCATTTGATGACAACTGGGCATTTACCAGGTATGGATTACAAGCCGATGGCTCAAGAATTGAAGAACCTCAAAATTTAGAAAGTACAACATTAAATGAAAGCTCCTGGCAAAAACTAAACCTTCCCCACGACTTTGGCATTACCGGTCCATTTGGAATTGAACTGGAAGGCGGGACCGGCAAACTTCCCTGGAAGGGCATAGGCTGGTACAGAAAGCACTTTAAGATCCCCGCAGCAGACGCAGGAAAAAGAATCTTTGTAGACTTTGACGGCGCCATGGCCAATGCAAAAATCTGGCTCAACGGCCATTATGTAGGAACATGGCCATATGGATACAACTCCTTCCGGATGGATTTAACGCCATACCTTTTGATTGGCAAAGAGAATGTACTTGCTGTTCGACTGGACACCGAAAACTGGGATTCAAGATGGTATCCAGGTGCAGGAATTTACCGCCATGTATGGCTGGTAAAAACAAACCAGATACATGTTGGCCATTGGGGCACCTCTATTACCACCCCGGAAATTACAGATGCATCGGCAAAGGTTAAAATGGACGTTACCGTTGAAAACCAAAGTAAACTCCCGGTAGAAGCAACTGTTCAAACTTCTGTATTCGAATTGGATCAGCAAAACAAACCCGGAACAAAAATCACCTCTTTTAGCCAATCAACAATTAAAATAAATGCAGGTGCGGCAATAACCGCCAATACACAAGCTACAATTCAGCATCCCAAGCGCTGGGATATTGTTTCTCCTAACAGGTACATCGCCCAAACCACCGTTAGCGTAAATGGTAAAGTAGTCGATACTTACCAAACCCCATTTGGCATCCGTACCCTTAAATTTACCGCCCGCGATGGCTTCCAGCTTAATGGCCGCAGAGTTGAAATCCAGGGAACCTGCAATCATCATGATCTAGGCGCCTTAGGCGCTGCCATCAACACCAGCGCATTACGCCGTCAGCTCACTATCCTTAAAGATATGGGTTGTAATTCTTTACGTACTTCGCATAATCCACCCGCCCCAGAATTACTCGAATTGGCAGACCAAATGGGCTTCCTGGTATGGGACGAGGCATTTGATTGCTGGAAAGCTGGCAAACGGAAATTAGATTACAATAAGATTTATGAGGAATGGCATCAAAAGGACCTCGAAGCCATGGTTCATCGCGATCGTAACCACCCTTCCGTTTTTATCTGGTCTATCGGAAATGAGGTGATGGAACAGCGAAATATAGAAATGACAAAACACCTCGCAGACATCATTAAAAAAGCAGATCCAACCCGTCCGGTTTCCAATGGCTATAATGATCCTGACGGAGGACGCGAATCAGGAGCCGTTGAAGCATTAGACATTATGGGCGTTAATTATTTTTTCAGTCAGCAACCTAAATGGGATGTCGACCCACGTTACAAAAACAAACCCACCCTGGGTAGCGAAACCTCTTCTTGTGTTTCTTCACGTGGGGAGTATTTCTTTGGAAACGACTATCAAAACTGGCAAATATCCTCTTATGATTCCGCCTTTCCAGGCTGGGGCTGTTCACCAGATGAACAATTTCGTACCAACGCCAAATACCCACATCTCTTAGGTGAATTTGTTTGGACAGGTTTTGATTACCTCGGAGAACCGACGCCTTATAATTCAGACGCTACCAATCTGCAAAACTTCCGGAATGATCCAGCTAAAAGGAAAGAACTGGAGCTAAAGTTAGAAGAACTCCGCAAAAAGAATCCACCGTCCCGAAGCAGTTATTTTGGTATTGTAGATTTAGCCGGTTTTCCAAAAGACCGCTATTACCTGTATCAATCACAGTGGAGGCCAAATCACCCAATGGCACATATTTTACCACACTGGAACTGGACAGAGCGCATTGGCCAAGTTACCCCCGTTCATGTCTATACCTCGGGTGATGAAGCAGAATTATTTTTAAATGGAAAAAGCCAGGGGCGCAAAACCAAAACACCTGGAAAAGATTTCCGTTTGGTTTGGGACGACATAAAGTACACGCCAGGTGAACTGAAAGTAATTTGCTATAAAAATGGCAAAGCATGGGCCACAGACATCGTAAAAACAACAGGTAAAGCCTCAAAGATTACCCTATCAGCTAATCACTCTGTCATCAAAGCAGGAGGAGATGATCTATCTTATATCACCGTAAAAATAACAGACGAAGATGGACTAATGGTTCCCCGCACACATAACTCCATTAAATTCTCTGTACAAGGGCCAGGAGAAATCGTAGCCACCGATAATGGCGATGCGACCAGCTTCGTACCTTTCCAAAGCAATGAAAGACCAGCCTATAATGGAATGGCTTTGGTCATTGTAAAAGGAAAGAAAAGCCAAAAAGGTAAATTCACCGTAAAAGCAGAAAGCCCGGGTTTAAATGAGGCTTCTTTAGTCGTAGTAAGCAAATAGTCTCCTTAATCACAAGCTAAACCATTAGTATAGCAATATCATAAAGCTCCATTTATAATATTGCTATACTAATTTTTTCATGAGAGGTGATTTTATCTCCTTTTCGTGACCCCATTTTCATTAAACGAATCGATCCTGAAAAAGTAAGGAACACCTTTATTTAATCCAGACAGGTCCAGTGAGTGTTCCCCATAGACCATAACGGAGTGATACAGTTTGTTTTTTTGTGTACCGTAATAAACATTATATCCTGTGGCCCCTTTCACAGGCTTCCATTCCAATCTCGCCTTACGGGTATCGGCAGGCGATCTTTGCACAGAAAAACCTTCCACTGCTTCAGGTAATTTACCTCCTCCTTGACCAAATATCCTAAAACCTGATAGAGAGAAATTGCCATCGGGCACCTGCATATTGCTGATTTTTACATAACGGGCCTTTACCGCTTTTGGCAATACGATATACTCATGGGTAACGTCTACTGTATTCTTTGATCTATCAACAATAGTATGCCAGTGTATGCCGTCATCTGAAGCTGAAATCAAATATTGATAAGGCCGTACCTTATCCCCTGCTTTTAGCTTAGAAGCTTCATCTGCAAAATTGATCTGTAGTGCATGTATAGTACATTGTTGCTGTAGGTCTATTTGTAACCATTCACCTTTATTTCCAGTGGCTGCACTCCACCAATTGCGTACTTCCTCATTACAAGCCATAGCAGCCGGATGGCCGGCTAGTTCAGAAGAAGCCTTTACGGGTTTATGATAAGAGAGCAACATCCAATTGGCAAAAAGGCTTTCTTTCTCATAATCCATTTTACGGTTTGGCATCACCATGGGATAATCGCCAAAACTGGTGATGCAATTTAACTGGCCTTTGGCATCAAAAAAAGCGGGGAATAAGCCAATGCGCCGTTCAAACATATGCCGTACAGATATGACCATGGTAGCAACATGCCAGTAATTCCCGTATTTGTCCTGGAAAGTACATCCATGACCTGCACCATTGATAAAGCCTCCGGGCTTATAGGAAAATGGACTATTGGACATATAAGTAAAGGGCCCCAGTGGCTTTTCTGAGACATATACGCCATCGCCATATACCTTGAACTCGGTGCCCGGCGAAGCATATTGAAGATAATATTTGCCCTGGTGTTTTGTCATCCAGCTACCTTCATTCCAACCTTCCTGTCCGTCATCGTTATTTTCCCCATGTTCTTCCCAGCCATATTCTTTGGCGTGGTGCTCAATGAGAACTTTTGATTTGCCTATAGTATCCAGCAAATGTGCTGGATCCAGTTCCACGCCCCGAATCGGGTCTCTGTTGGAACAGCCATAGTAAAGATATACACGACCGTCATCATCTTTAAACAATGCCGGGTCGGTCATTGAAATCTGAAATGAGTTATTATACACTTTCCAGTTGTCCTCCAATGGATTTGGATTATAGTATACTTTCTGCACCCCCCTTGACGCGAGAAAAAACACTGTATCACGAATGGTTTCCACCGTTGGAGCATAATCTTCCGTAGGTAGGGTTACCGAAGGCCTGAAAGTCCATTTGAGCATATTGTCCGAATACCAATAGCCCCCTGATTTAGAGGCATACAGGTAGTATTTGTTTTTAAACAGGTGAATGACCGGATCTGCTGCTTCCCGGTAGGAAGCGGATTGGTCATAGCTGAATCTATAATTCAGGTTGAGCGGATTGCAAAAACTTTGTTCTGTCGGCTGAGCAATTACCTGACCATATATGGATATGCTAAAGAACAAAAAAAAGGAAAGAATTATTCTCTTCATCTGTTTAAAATTTAGTCAGGATAAAACTTGCAGGTGCATAAGCGTGCATTAAAAAAGTCAGCCTGTTTTTAGACAAAGACATCGGTTTTCCGATGACCTCGCCCCGAAGGTTAACCGGAACAGCTTCGGTATAAGTTGAACCTTTGGGCAAGTTAACCGTAATGTTCCCCGAAGTCCCTTCCTGCTCCCACAAACGTAAAACAGTGCCTTTACCGTCTGGATTTTTTCCGAAGGCAGTGACCAGTACCCCTTTGCTTGAAATAGAGATACCTTCATTTTTTACAGGTAATTTCCCGGCTTCTCCATCTGAAGTTCCGGTTAACAAGGGTAGCCTGGCCTCCCAGGATTTTTCAGATAGATTGGCTACTGTTTCCGTATTTTTATCAATAGGCCAGATACGAACCCTTTCGCTCCATGAACCTGCCTGCCACAATGGGAAATTGGTATTCCACATGTTGTTATACAGATTAACAAATACCGAAGGTGTTGTTGGAATATGCTCTAATGCAAACTTCCATAGCCCTGGTTCGCTTAAACCAATTAATGGGGAGTCCATTGGGCTTAATCCCATTCCTGATTTGTCTTTCTGCGTAATGGATACGCCTGTATTGACTGCCATCAGATATCTGTTGCTACCAGAAATAATATCGGTTGCAGGATCTATCGGCCCACCCAGACGGCCCACCGTAAATTTAGGGTCTTTCACTTCAAAAGGAAAGCATAACCATCCGCCTTCGGGTTGTTTATCTGGTGTTTTGCCATCTACAAACCACTCTACATCTACATAAGCAGCGTTTCTGGGGAATGTAAATGTTACCGTATATTTCTTTGCAAAGCCCTGAGTGTTTTCTGAAGTCAAAGTAGCTATATCTGCAACAGCAGAATGAGCTACAGAGATCTTCCAATCATCAGGTGTAAAAGCCATATATGGCGCTTTATCTGGGCCAAGCATTCCCGGTTTCCCGAGGTCATTTAAACCCCAGCCATCTTTTACCCTGCTATACGTATTAAACCACTGATCAACTTCCTTTGTACTGAAACGTTCATGTAAAAACTGTCCGATAACATATTTAGAAGATTGATCTACCAATTCTCGCTTGGTTTCTTTCTCAACTAAGGAAGCTATTCCGCCTTTCTTCAGATCAAAAACGATGCTAAAATAAGGGGTCTCAAATTCAGATCGTTGATCCTTCGTGGGGAGGGATTCTTTTAAATCCTTCTCCGTATAGCTCACATATCCGGATGGAGCAACCTCTTTAACATAAAAATAATGCCCTTTATTCCATGGATTCTCCACCATACCAGACCGCCTCCATGGCAAAGGGTTATAGACTACTAAACGTTTTCCGGAAATATGGACGGATCTGGCCAGCAAATCTAAATGGCTTTTCAACTCCGTATTGATGATGTCATTTGTTTGATGAATATAGCCTCTCTTAACGTCGTAAGAATGCAACCACTTCTTTTTGCTGCCTACATTGGTATGATGTGCATCGCTGTTTTTAAGTTTCGAATAATCCCCATTTTCAGGATCTGGTTCTGCAGCTGCTTCCGCCATCCACTTTTTCCAATCCTCACCATAGCTATAACGCGGGCCATATTCAGCATTCATACCCCAGGTATGTTCCGCATACAAAAGACTCTGCTCATAAGCTTTATCCAGTTTGGCCGAAATGCTTTTTACGGGAATTCCCCAAATGCTCATTTGTGTATGCAGGCCATCAAGAGCCGGTTCCAAAGGGCGTATATTTCGTCCGATCTTTGCTTCTACCGGGTTTGACAATAAGCCGTGAATCCAGGAATCTGGTGTATCCCCTTTTACTGTTGGCAAATTTGGTTTTTCTGCAAGAGTTGCCTTTGCAAAATCATCGAGCGTTCCAAGATGAACCTTCACACCCGGCATTTCTTTATTGATTTGAGCTACTATCGATTCGACCTCTTCCTGATTAGGTGGTCCATGATTATCACCACTCATGATCATGGCCAGGTAATTCTTTAAGGGCCAGTTTAAGGGTGCTTTTACTCCCGAACCATAATCAGAAGTATATTGACACAATATTTTGGAGCCATCAGCACCTTCCCACCAAAAAAGCGGAGGGAAACGAGGATACTGACTTGCCGGATTACACCCTAGCTGCAAAAACCTGATGCCTGCATGATTCAATAAAGTAGGTAGAATCCAGGAATGGCTGGGAACATCGGTCATTTTAGCGCTGATCGGCAAGGCCTGCCCATAGGCACGGGCAACCCTGGAGGAGTAACCCAATCCGCGAACCAGATCTTCCTCATTCAGGGATTCTGTATGGGTGGTAAATGCCAGTCCATGAACCACTATTGAGCCTTCTCTAATTGCCTTTTCTATCCTTTTTTTACGTTCAGGATCTTGCTTCGGTCCTAAGATCTGGGCGTAAAGCGGCCATCCGGGTACAGTCCAGGCAAAATGTTGATCTTTGGGCAAGGTTGCATTTTTCTCGATCACACTTAGGGACTTATCCATCATCTCGCCTCTATAGCGTGCGAAAACATTTTCCGGCAAATCAGTAAAACCTAAGTCAAAGTGGGTTTTGAATACCACCCATACATCAGTCACTTTTGACGGGCCAGAAGGGCTGGCATCCTTCTTTTGGGCACTGGCCGCAGCGCACATACATAAAGAGGCAACGAATAAAGCTTTAATTCTTTTCACTACAGAGCAGAAATTTTATTGTTTTTTAGTTCCTCCAGGACAAACCAGGAATAGCCACCCGCATTAAGGGTAAAGGTCATATCTATAGTATCGTCATGATTTAATTTATAAACTCTAGCCGCCCCTCCTTTTTCACTTACCCTGACCATATCCGTTAAACCCGTATATTTCAAGGGAACTTTAATTGTTTTTGTCATTCGTTCATTGGTCGGGTTATACAGCATCATTAATCCTTTTTCATTTAAAGAAGGATTAACGTGCAATATCCCATCCCAGTCACGGCCATCTGCCCTGCGCAAATGGATGATGTCAGAGTTTAAAATGTCCCTGTATTTCTTATACCAGCTGATCACCTTAATTACCGTTTGCTTGGTTTCTTCGGTATCGTACAGTCTTGGGCCGCGGTAACAGGCCTGCACTCCCGCTCCATAATACTGCATCATCAGCTGCTCATAATCGCCCAAATGTTCAGACAGTGGCTCCAGTGTCGCAGCGCTTCCACCGCCCTGATATTCAGTGAGTGGTACAAATCCCCAACCCATAGATGGGGTTTTCTCCCAGGTGGCATCATAAATGTTCTGGCGGTTAATGATTTTTTGTGTTGCTCTTGGAAGTGAAAAATTCACCTCCCGATACCCCAAAGCGATCTTATTGGTACCATCCAGAAAATACCAGTCAGGCGCATTGATATAAACTCCCCTTTCGTTTAACCAGGTGTACAGTTCTTTTTGGATTTCCATTTGTTTCCATTGAGAATCCTCCAGTCCTTTATGTCCAGGATGACTTGTAGAAGCACATACATCTCCGGGATAAGGGCCGTCATTTTCCCAGATGTCAAATCCGGTTTTTGTAAAAAAGCTTTTGATGTGATCTCTATAGGCAAGCCCCCATTTACTTCCAAAACAAGGTGCATTGCCAAAAAATGCACCACCTGGTTTTCCTGTAACTGGATTAATAACATCTGTTTCGGGATTGATGCTACGCGAGCTAAATAGAGAATATCCGCCGATCTTGACATTTTTACTGTGCGCAAAAGCGGCCAGCTCTTTCCACGCCGTTATATTGGACTGAGTGGTATCCTCCATATTCAAATAACTGCCAAAACTGAGGATCAGGGCTTCATAACCAGTAGCAGCACACTGATCAATAGCGGTACGCACCTGGTTTGCATTTCTGGCCACAAGGTGCATAAATATCGGATTGGCCGAAGTCCAGGGTGCAATGGTACGGTACATTTTTCTGATTGCCAGGCCACGGCCCTCCCTGTCTTCATTGTTCATGAGCAACTCATTGGTACGGACAGAGTGAAATACCTCTCCTGCCTGGAGCTCTATCTCAGGCGCTTTATCGGGATAAATTTCCAACAGTACCGGTGTTTGATAACGATAGTGTACCTGTGAAGTATAAGTTGAATCTGGTTTCCAGTGGGTGGTTTGGTCGCTATTTGCATAATTCATAGAATTATTAAATGCGTAATTGGTCTCAAAATAAATCCCCGCTGGCTTTCTCATCAAATCAAACCGACCTTCCACCGAGCTTTCTTCTTCCACCATACCCAGCACTTCATTCACCACGCTTTCGATCTTAAAGGATTTGTTACTCTTATTCGAAACACTTACAGATTTAACCATCAAAGGTATCCCATCGTACAATTCATAATTCACCCTGACCTCCAGTCCTTCCAGTTCTGCTGCACCTGCTTTGTACAGGAAAGTAACCATTTTACCTGAAGCAGGTTTAGAATGCAGTTCCCAGTATTTGGTATTGTCCCATTTTAAACGGGGGGCAATGTCCTTCACTTCGTAGGAAACATATTTAAAATCCTTTACGCCAGCGGTAAACCCATCAAGCCATTCCGGCAAGAGATAAGCCTTTTCTTTCTGGCCATAAAGACCGCCTATGTTATAAGTTTTTCCATCAATAACCAATCTACCCTCTTCACGTACAGACCGCAGCAACTGCCGCCCGTTACTTAAATTGGTATAGTCTACACAAGCGAGATTTGGTGTCATCCGGAATACTCTTTTCAGGAGACCGTTTTCCAGGACAATGTCTTTCCCGTTGCCACTTTCCCGTACCTGAGCTTTTGCCCTTACTGGCTTAATTAACCAATCTGATGTGAAATTGGACTGGGCATATCCTTCCATCACGCCGGCAAGCATTATGGCGGTAAAAAATAACAAGTGTTGAATTTTAAGTTTCATTTCTAAATATATTAATAAGCTTTATCCTTTTTCAAGACGATCGGATTCATTTTTATACCATTGATTCTCTGGTATAATGTCCAGGAATTGTTGTCTATTGCTTCTAAAGTCCAGTCTTTTTTCGGATCTGCCAGTTGTTTTTTGATCAAACGGGGAAAGGCATTTGCAGCACGGGCATCTTCCCAGGTCCTGATGACTTTAAAGATCGCATCTTTCTGCGGACAGCTTTCAACATCTTTCTGGTTTAGGGTCAAACTGTATGTTGTTCCAACCCCCACCGAAATCGCCTGTATATGTTCATATTGTGCTACCGTTGATTTGGTTGTAATCGGAAAATTACCCCCCATCCCTACCGGAAAAAAATTGGAGTAGGTTACATCACGAAGGTCTTTGCCCTGGCTGGTCGCACTTCCCCATTCCCTGGTGTCCACATCATACAGGTTTTTCCCTCCTCCAACATTCCAGATGCTTTGGTAATGCCATGAACCTTCTGATAAGGTGGACCCGGTAAAACGAATATCAGGAATATGATGTTCTGCGGCTCTTTCAAACATCTTACGGAAAAACCGTTTTGCAGAATAGTACCCTTGTCCATTGTTAAATAAAAATTCCTGTCCGTCAAAATCGTAATAACCCAAACCGTTGATAGAACAAACGTCCGCGTAGTATTCCGCTATTTTATCTTGTAAATCCATATTTGGAATCAAGCCGTCATAGCCATAGTTTATGGTTACCTGCAGTTTATACAGCGTATCCTTTGCTTTATGACTTGAAGGTGTTGTATTCCAATATCCACGTTTTACATTTAAAAGCCGGTAAGGCTTTGTATCAGAAACACCCAGATAATGAATCAATTCCTTCCCTATCTTTATGATATTTAAATCTTTACAATGCCCTTCCCAACTGGCAATCTCTTGGAGATATGTAGGATCATCCACAATAATGATCGTATCGGCCACAGAAATGTTATTCATCAGCAACCGCTCCTGCTGATAACACAAACTGTCACTTGGGATTGGGCTGGCATCCAATGTGCCGGGAGCCAGCGCATTGGTAATAGGGGTTCTTCCTATTGTAATTCCATATTTAGCAGCCATTTCTGCCAGTTCTTTTTGAGATTTATTTCCGGAGGTGAATTTCAAAGGTTTCTTCTCAAAATTCTTTCCGTCAATATACCCCTTATTGCCGCGGTCGGGTCTTAAAAATCCCTGATCATATAAACTAATGGCTTTAAAACCCAATCTGGCCGTATAAGGCACAATACTATCATACAATCCACCACTTGCAAGAACATCAGGTACATAGGCAGCCGGGTCTTTCACCCATCTGCCATGAATGGTTGGATGTGGTAACTTCTCCGACAACACTATATTCTGAACAACATCCATCAGTGCGGTACTGTCCGGGCTTCCCCATAAGGCAACAGAAGAGCCGATATAATCTACCCCGGACAATGGCTGCACTTCAATATGGTTTGGTGTATTTGCAGCCATATTGGGTATCAAGGAGTAATATACCGTTCTTTTGAAAGTCCTGTCCCGCGAATGATAATTCATAGATATTCTTCCTTTATTGTCCACCACAGCTGAGTTTCCATACAATATCCGGTAATAGGGTTCCTTATGGGCATAAAAAGCAACATCACTGATCCCATTTCCTCCAAGCGTAAAAACTTCCCCCTCATGCAAATTTCCAGGCAGAGGAAAACGTTTGGCATCTGGCGTATGGATGATATATTGAAAGGGGGCAGCATCGGCAATGGTTTCTGAAGTACCACCCAGCGTATTGTCATTCAATGCCAACATACCAATAGCATAATTTATCACCTCGCTCGTATCCCGGGCTACTCCAATGATTTCACCAAACAAGTTGGTAATATTGGTATGGATTGCCCCCCATTGAATATCATCTACCCCGTTCCGAGGACTAAGGGATAGTAAAGTCAATCTAAAATACTTCTTTTGGGCCACCAGTGAAATCCTCACCAGTGACCCATTGGGATAATTTAATGTAATCGATTTATTGCTCTTGTTATAAGATGCTTTATTTGGCTCATAATAAACCTTTTTCTTGCTGTCATACAGACTCATCAATGGCGAAGGCTTATCGGCAGGACTAAATTCCTTATTGGGTATCACCATCGTATTTTTCATACTGGTAATGAATCCCTTATTGTTGATATGAATTTTAAAATAATCTGTACTAAAATCCCATTGTGCTTTCGCAGAGAAATTGAAGGCAAGCAGCAATACCAGGAGTAATGCTC
>NZ_JAELTV010001019.1 GCF_016429005.1 Pedobacter sp. ASV19 | reverse complement strand
GTACCCAAATGTTTATTAAGGCTCAGAACATTATGAACCTGGCACAAAACGGAGGAAATTCAGGATGGAAAGCTTACGACGGCTTGCGTAACAGATATTGGTTAAATGAAAACCTACTGAACAACAGCTTTGAACCTCTCAGATCTTTCCTGTACAACTACCACATCAATGGGTTGGACCTGCTTCAGGACAACAGTCTGAAAGCAACAAAAAATATCCTTTCATTTCTTCCAGAACTGCAACAAATGGACAAGCAGAAATTAGGATCTATATTTCCTAATGTCTATTTTGCTGCTAAAGCAGAGGAAATCGTTGGAGTATTCTCCTTATCCAATCCCCAGGATAAGATGAGTGCCTACAATTTGCTTATTGATATTGATCCAGCTGATATCAGCAAATACGATCAAATCAAAAAAACGCTATAGTTTAGCCTTAAACACCACCCTCTCCTTATTTTTTTAAAAATATTTTGTTTATACGAATATATTCGTACATTTGATTACGAAACAATTCGTACACAAATAA
>NZ_JAELTV010001018.1 GCF_016429005.1 Pedobacter sp. ASV19 | reverse complement strand
AGATGTGTATAAGAGACAGGCAATTGAAAGGTGCCCAGATCAATGCGGCTTTGCTCAGCAGATACTATAAGCAGTTAGAGTCCATAAACCAGGACCTAGGTGCCAACTCCAGCAATTTATTGCAGGCTGCACTGAATTTTCCGGATGTGGTCAACTATACCGACGAAGAGGTTAATGAAGCAGACTGGGATATTCTCTACAGTACGTTTAACAAGGCTCTCCAGGAATTTAACCGTTTCAGGGAAGACGAAGGCCGCGTGCTTAAAACAGATCTGGAACTCCGCATCAAGAATATCCTGAGCTTCTTTGCTCAGGTTGAAGTTCTTGAACCTTTAAGAATTCCGCAGATCCGGGCCCTGTCTCTTATACACATCT
>NZ_JAELTV010001017.1 GCF_016429005.1 Pedobacter sp. ASV19 | reverse complement strand
GGTTATTTTGTCTTATACATTTTTTCTTTCCAATGTAACTACCGGAACACCTGTTACTGAAGCGTATCTGTTACAGAGCATTGGCTGGCAGAAAATTTATTTAATTTCAAATACACAGTACGCTGCCGTTGGAAGAGGAACAAACAATATGTTTCTTTCTGGTGATGCTGCTAATTTGGCCGGGTATTTTAATACTTTCCTGAAATCTGATATTGTAACCATGTCAACAGCTAAAGCTGGCGATAAAATTAATGTGAGTTACAGGGTTTACCAATCTGCAACAGTTTCTTATCAAAAGGTGTATGCCTTAACGTATGACGGTGTAAACTGGTTGCCAAATGCCACCTTGGCTTTCCTTAAGCAAGACGGAAAATGGATTCCGGATCCGACTATTTACTATACTATGGTTACAGCCGATTATCTTAACCTTAATCTTAGCACTGTAACTTATACTTTCGGTACAGCAGCAAACAGAGGTAATGCAGCACCTGTCTCTTATACACATCTGACGCTGCCGACGAACGTTAG
>NZ_JAELTV010001016.1 GCF_016429005.1 Pedobacter sp. ASV19 | reverse complement strand
CAGCCAATACGACCTATTATGTAGAAGCCGTTTCAGGAACAGCAGTAAGTACACGTACGGCTGTTAATGTGACCATCAACCCTGCTCCTGCCCTGGCTTCAGTATCCACCAACAGTGAAACCATCAGCCCGGGACAAACTGCAACCTTAATGGCTACTGCCGATGCAGGCAATACCATTAACTGGTATACCGCTGCAACGGGTGGTACAGCCATTGCAACTGGTACAAGCTTCACCACACCTGTTCTGTCGGCAACCACTACCTATTATGTAGAAACTCAAAGTGCAGCCGGATGTGTGAGTGCGACAAGGGTACCGGTAACGGTAACCGTGACTTCTGGTCCGGTCAACCCGAACTGTAATGCCGCAACAAAACAACAAAGCGGTATCGATGGAATCTGCCTGCTGTGTGGCATCTCTGATCCGGGCAACTCTACCGATGCAGATGTCAACAACTTTACCCGCATCAACCTTGCTGTTGGTGTAGGCGCAACAGGTTACCAGCGCCTGATCTTCAATAACCCGGGCG
>NZ_JAELTV010001015.1 GCF_016429005.1 Pedobacter sp. ASV19 | reverse complement strand
GTTAACACGGTGATCTCAAAAGGTTCCATAGCATTAGTTTCTACACTCATAACAAATGAGGTATAATTAATGTTTTAATTCACTAAAACCTTAAGACAGTTCCTGCAATTCTTCGGGTTTGATTCTCCGCTCAGGACGGTAGCCAATCAAGGCAAGATTGATTTCATCCTGCGTATTCGGATTAATCAGCCGGGAGCAATAGGAGGTTCCGTCTTCATAACAGAAACTAATCACTGTGCGTTCTTTGGGATAGTCAATCTCAGGCAGAGCTGAAAGCACACCATAAAGTCCATTAAATGCTTCGCGTATATCGTCCGTTTCTGGCAACACAAATAAAATTTCATCCCTTTTGGAATCGAAATAAGAGATAGACCTCCAGTTGCGGTTGGCATAATATTGTTTCAGGTTAAGCTGCAGCTGCGATTTATAAAGATGTTTCGTGAAGAGTTTGGTTCCGGGGACTAAGATACATTTATATCCGTTATACTAAAAGCGAATAAACATCCAGATCTTAAAAGAAGAAACAGGT
>NZ_JAELTV010001014.1 GCF_016429005.1 Pedobacter sp. ASV19 | reverse complement strand
GCCTTAAAGATATCGTATTGAATGATCCGTTACTGAATAAACCAGCAATCAGTATTCCTGGTATTATTGCTCCTGGGGAATCCGTAAGCCATAAAGAAAAGTATACTATTATATCGACCGACATAGCTAAAGGAAACGTGACAAACCAGGCTATAGTAAACGCATCAGATCCGAAAGGCAATAAGGTAACTGACCAATCAGGGACAGCAATCAATAATGATGATCCTACCGTAGTCTCTTTAGCTAAGCCTCCAGTAGCTATGGATGATATAGGTATAACCCAGCAGAATCATGAGGTGGTCATTCCATTATCGGCTAACGATTTACCTGGTAATAGTGATCTGGATCCTGCAAGTATAATAATTGTCGGGCAGCCAACACATGGTAAAGTGTTTGTGAACCCTGATGGTACAGTTACCTATAAACCAGACCCTGGTTATACTGGTGAAGATAAATTTACTTATACGATAAAAGATAAGAATGGACAAGTTTCGAATGTTGCTACATCCAAAATTACAGTGACACCAAC
>NZ_JAELTV010001013.1 GCF_016429005.1 Pedobacter sp. ASV19 | reverse complement strand
CATTGAAGATATCTTCATCAATATCCAACATGGGCCTTGTTTGGCATCTGACTAATTCTTTCAAAATATATAGATTTTGAGGTGGAGCTCAGAATCGCGGTATTCATTGCTCTTTCAAAAGAAAATGAGCATTAAGCTTTCAATAAAAAATAAACGATATTTAGCAACAATCAATTTCAGTGGTAAAATGAATATATACATCAGCTTAATTCTGACTGTAAGTATAACGCTTGGCATTATCATCTGGCTCATCATAATGAGTAAGCGTAAATCAAAATATGGGTTGAACTTTAAAATAGTTTATTGCCCTGTCTGCAGTACTAAGCAACCTATGATAAGAGTTCCCAAAAATCAAAATCAGATATTGTTCGGGGGGAATACATGTTCTAAGTGTCAAACAGAACTTGATAAGTATGGTGATGTCATCTCTTAAAAATGAGAATACAGATTATTAGCGACCTACATCAAGAGTTTGGGATTTCAGATCTAAGCTTTAAAAATGCTGACCTTGTCATTTTAGCTGGTGATAC
>NZ_JAELTV010001012.1 GCF_016429005.1 Pedobacter sp. ASV19 | reverse complement strand
ATGTGGGAGACCAGGCAGTTGGTTTCGTTCAATTGTACAAACTTTACCACTACATCAAATTAAAGAAACAGTGGTTACTGAGCGATTTGTTTGTTCATCCCGACTACAGAGGAAAAGGCTTGTCTGTGGCTTTGATAGGCCGCAGTAAACAATGGTGCGAGGAAACAGGAGCTTGCGGATTGATGTTGGAAACGGAAAAAACAAACGACATTGGCAACAAGCTCTATCCACGTTGTGGTTTTGAATATGACGGTAATCACAATTATTACTATTGGTGGAAGTAACGGAAGTGGCGGACTAGTATGTTCGCCGCTAGCCCATCTACTCATAATTAATCACCTCCGCTATTAGAACAAAGCGGTGGTGGTTATTGATCGCTCCATTTTCCAGGATATATTTATTCCTGCCGATACCACTTAAGCGATAGCTAGGGGTCTTACAAATAGAACCAAATATTACGTTATTCACGCTTGGCTTATGCAACTAACTAAGAACAACCCTTATTTATGAAAAGAACAAAAATAATTTAC
>NZ_JAELTV010001011.1 GCF_016429005.1 Pedobacter sp. ASV19 | reverse complement strand
GCTTATAGGTTTTTCCAATGCTAAAACTGCAGGAATAAGGCAGCGGTTCTCCGTACTTGGTATGCCAGCCATTTCCATCCAATTTATTATCCCATAGATATGGTGTATACCATTCAAAATCTGTTCTGCTGTCTGTAGTCAGGTTTAACAGGCTGAACTTGGATTTATCCATCGTCTCTTCGTATAAAGGAACAATTGGTTTTTGTAAAGTATCTGAAATATTACCCCATTTATCGGTAATATACACACCAAATTTACGCTCTGCTGAGGCAAAACCAGTAACAGAATAATCAATCCTGGCATTTTTAGTAAAGTATTGATCCTCAATCTCCATCAACTGGGTATTTTTATTGTAACTTAAAACCACAATGCCAATTTGCTTTTTTAAGGGATTATCGCCAGTTATATTTACGCCTCCAAAATCAGCAGATAAACTTATGGTTGGTCTTACCGAAAGATAAACAGGCGTCAGAGGATTCACCTTCACTGTCACAGGATCTGACATTACATTGGCCCTTGAAACCGTATATA
>NZ_JAELTV010001010.1 GCF_016429005.1 Pedobacter sp. ASV19 | reverse complement strand
ACGTTCGTCGGCAGCGTCAGATGTGTATAAGAGACAGATTTTAACGAATCGATGGAAGATTCTAAGCAGTTCAAGGAAGAAGTGGGCAAACTGGCCAAAAATTTATCTTCACTAAATGCCATTTATGGTAACATTCTGTCTGCAATGAACCAGACCCGTGTTTAATTAGTAGTTTATTTATTAATTAACCAAAACAGACCTATAAAAATGGCCGGAGGAAGAGAAACAACAAGGCAGAAGATGATCAATATCATGTATTTGGTATTGCTTGCTATGCTCGCATTAAACGTGTCTGATACTATATTGAATGCTTTTAAGAATATCAATGATAGTTTAGAATCATCAAAGACCAACGTAAATACAAGTGTAGATCAGTTATTTTCTGCATTTCAGAATACAAAATTAAAAGAAGAACCCGCAAGGGCCCAGCCGATCTGGGAAAAAGCCAATAAGGCAAAAACTTATGCAGATGAGCTCAATGCCTGTCTCTTATACACATCTGACGCTGCCGACGAACGTTAGCCGGGGTAG
>NZ_JAELTV010000100.1 GCF_016429005.1 Pedobacter sp. ASV19 | reverse complement strand
CCCCCCCCCCCCCCCCCCCCCCCCCCCCCCCCCCCCCCCCCCCCCCCCCCCTTTTCAAGCAGAAGACGGCATACGCGATAGAGCTGCCTGTCTCGTGGGCTCGGAGATGTGTATAAGAGACAGGAGTACAAGAGATCCGGAAAAGTCTTATAGTTTTGAGGAGATCCGGGAGTTGATCCGTTACGCGGGTACTTTGAACATAAGGATCATTCCAGAACTGGATATGCCGGGACATAGTGCTTATTTCAAAACAGCTTTTGGTTTTACCATGAACTCTGAGCAAGGAATGAAAGTACTTGAACAATTGATTGATGAGTTTTGTAAAGAAATACCGAAAAAGGATTGTCCTGTTATTCACCTGGGATCAGATGAAATACATATCCCTAACCCACAGGAGTTTATAGCCAGGATGTCAAATAGAGTAGAGGCAAACGGAAGAAAAGTTATGGTTTGGAACCCGGGTTTAAAAGGAGGAAATGAGATTATCGAGCAACTTTGGTATGATGATGTTGTTTCCAAAGCTTTCGAAGGGAACCAGTATCCTTACGTTGATTCTTATGCCGGGTATTTGAATTCTTATGATGCGTTGACGCTTATTCAACGATATTTTTTTCAACAGGTTTGTAATAGACCTTATGGTAATCATTTGGCAATGGGAGGAATCCTTTGCTGCTGGCCGGATACCAGGGTAGAGGATAAGCGGAATATTTATCGTTATAATCCTGTATGGCCAGGTATGCTTACTTATAGCGAAGCATTATGGTGTGGAAGACCAGAAGCAGCCCCTCAATACATGAAAAATTTACCAGCACCAAATACCGAGGCCGGTCAATATTTTAAGGAGTTTGAAAACAGATTGTCTGCTCATCGGGATCTGTATTTTCAAAATGATGCTTTTCCTTTTGTTCAATATAGTCAGGTTAAATGGCAACTTGCAGGTCCATCCGATACCACACTTCGAGTATCAGAATCGGTTCAACTGCCGGTTTTCGGAGGCGTACAGAGAATGGAACAAATATTTCCTTCTGAATCGTTGAAGAATGAAATAAAGCAAACCGTGACCCTGTTTTCCGAAATTTACAGTGCTGAGCAAAAAACTATACATGCGTGGGTTGGTTTCGAAACAGCAGTGCGTTCCAATCGCAGAAGTGCAGGTATACCGGCTTCGGGAAAATGGGATGCAAATGGCGGTAAGATATACATTAATGATGTAGAATTGCCTGGGCCAAAATGGCAACAGCCTGGAGCAAACAGGTATCTCGAGCCAACATGGGAAAAGCCGGGAAATGAAATTCCTTATACAGATGAAGAATTTTATTGGACGCGGCAGCCTGCTGATATTCAGTTAAAGAAAGGATGGAATACGATTAAGGTTACGGTACCTAGAACCTATGCAGACCAGGCCTGGATGTTTGCATTTGTTCCTGTAAAAAAAGGTGGCTCAGGTAAATGGATTGAAGATTTGAGTGTAGAGTTCTAACTGAACAGGTCCTCTTATTTTGCCTTTAATGTAGGATGGATACCAAGTGCATCAGGCATATCTTACGCTAAAATTCACTTTTTAAAATCAAATTTTTTTTAAAGAAATACAATCTAAAAATAAATAAGTGTAACTTGATTTCAATCTTTTAATAGCCAGTATATTAAATTGAAAACCAAGATGAAACCTAAACAATCAGAAAACCAAAATTCCAGAAGAGATTTTATTAAAAAATCAGCAATTGGTCTGGCAGCATTTACTATCGTCCCAAGATATGTATTAGGCGGCCAGGGGTATCTTGCACCAAGTGATAAGTTAACTAAAGCTGTAATTGGTGTTGGCGGTATGGGAAGAGGCCATTTTGGCTACGAAGGCACACAGGTAGTGGCCATTTGTGATGTAGATCAGAACCACCTTAAACAGGCTGCGGCAATGTTAGATAAAGGGGTAAAAACATTTAGTGACTATAGAGAACTTATACAATTACCCGAAGTAGATATTGTACATATTGCTACCCCACCGCACTGGCATGGTATAATGGCTGTAGATGCTGCAAATGCAGGTAAAGATATTTGGTGTGAAAAACCAATGACTCATACCATAGGCGAGGGAAAAAGAGTGGTAGAGGCTGTAAAGCAACATGGCAGAATGTTTAGATTAAATACCTGGTTTAGGTTCAAGGATACTTTTTACGGAATGGGTACAACTGTGAAACCGATTAAAAAATTGGTAGATAGTGGTATGCTGGGCTGGCCATTAAAGGTGACAGTAAGCAAGCATACTGGCTACGACTGGAAATTTTACTGGGTGGGTAAAGATCATTTGGAGCCTCAGCCAGTACCACCGGAATTAGATTATAATGCATGGTTAGGCCCTGCACCGTATAAACCTTATAATGCACATCGTGTTCATCAAACTTTTAGGGGATATTGGGATTATGATGGTGGCGGATTAAGTGATATGGGGCAACATTACATCGATCCGATACAATACTTTTTAGGTAAAGATGATACCAATCCAATTTCTGTTGAAGTAGATGCACCGCAACAACATACCGATGCAGTAGGCATTTGGCGCAGAATTACTTATACCTATGCTGATGGCTGCCAGATCATATTGGATGGCGAGGGCAAAGATGTTAATGTACCTTATATAGAGGGACCAAAAGGTAAATTATATCCAGGCTTTAAGTCTGATATTCCTGATCTGGAACGTAAACTGGCACAATTTCCCGATCCTGACCCAGAGATTGTAGAATTCTCAGAATCGGTAAGGACGAGAAAGAAATTTGCTCTGAATGAAGAGAACGGACACCGTTCTTGTACTATTGTAAATATTGGCTTGGCGGCCTTAAGGTTGGGAAGATCGTTAAAGTTTGACCCTGTTCAGCAAGAGTTTATTGATGATGAGGCTGCAAACAGATTAATCAATCCAGTAATGCGTGCACCATTTTCCATTTAAAACATCAGGTAATACAAACCATCATGAATAAAAAAATATTAATGGTGCTGCCGGCTCTTGTAATGCTTTCAAATGCATTTTTTACTTTAACGGCCCATGCACAAGATAAAAAAGACGAAAGAACTACGACTACGCGTATTGCCGATTTACTGGCGCAATTACCTGCCAGAGATGCTGCACAGCTAGAAGGTAACATGAAAGAAGTTGCAAATTTAGGCGAAGAAGGATATGTAACCTTAATTAGTGGTTTAACAGCTCCCAAACAAGGGAATAATGCCTTAATTGAATATGCTGTAGGTGGTTTTACTGCCTATGCCACAAAAAGTGGTCAGCAAGATTTAAGGAGCATGGCCGTCAGTGCCTACTGTAAATCTTTAACCAAATTATCAGACAAACAGAACAAAGCATTTATCATTAGCCAGTTCGATCTGGTAGGGAATGAAGCAGCCGTTTCCTGTTTAGAAGTTTACCTTACTGATGAGCAATTGGCAGACGAAGCCTCGAGGGCTTTAGCTAAAATTGGAACAACGTCTTCAACAACGGCATTGGTGAGCGGTTTAAGTAAAGCTACGGGTAAGGCGAAAATTGCAATTGTAGAAGCATTAGGGCACACTCATTCTAAGGCGGCAGCTACAGCCATTTTTCCATTGGCCATGGGTACAGATAAAGAATTAACTAAAGTTAGTTTGTATGCTTTGGCCAATATTGGCGATGCATCTTCCAAAGAAATTTTGATAAAAGCTGCTGAACAAGCGGGTTATAAATATGATCAAACCAATGCAGTAGCTGCTTTATTGGTGTATGCACAGAAAAATGTAGCAACCGATAGAGCTGGTGTAGAAACCATAGCTAAAACAATTTTGGTAAAAGCAACAGCTGATGATCAGGTCAACGAACGCATTGCGGCCCTAAAATTACTTTCGGCAACGCAAGCTGATCAGCAAGCTTTGCTGGGGGCTATGGCCGATAAACAGTTTGAGTTCCGTGCAGCTGCAATTAAATTTGCCGCAGATGGTGTGAATGATAGCAATAGTGCAGCCTGGGTAAGTCAACTAAAAAAAACAGATGCCCCAACCCAGGTTTCTATTTTAGATATGCTGGGAAATAGCAAAGCAAAATCTGCACTGCCAGATGTGTTGAAATTTATAAAAAGCGGTGATCAGCAGGTAAAGCTTGCCGCCATCAATGCCGCTGTTAAGCTCGGGCAGGAAAGTGTTTTAGATGACTTGCTGAAAATAATGGAAAAAGGTGATGCTACAAGTATAGAGGGCATTGCCAATGGTATTTTAAGAATAAAAGGCGAAAGTGTTGCCACTAAAGTTGGAGCTTATATTCCGAAGGCTAAACCAGAGGCGCAAGTGGCCTTGATTAATATTTTAGCTGCCCGTGCAGCAACAAACCAAATAACAGTTATTTATGCTTTATTAAATAGTAAGAATGCTGAAGTTAGAAAAGCGGCATTTCTTTCTTTGCAACATGTGGCTGTAGCAGAAAACAGAACACAATTGTTTGACCTTTTAAATAAAACTACCGATGCCAGTGAACTCACTGCAGTTCAAGAAGCCGTTATTGCTTCTGTAAAAGGAACTGCAGATAAAGATGCACAAGCTGATGCTATCCTTCAGCAAATGGGAAATACACCTGCAGATAAGAGATTGTTGTTTTACAAGGTATTAGGTAGCTTGGGTAATCAGAAATCGTTAAAGTTTGTATCCGAGGCATATGCATCAGGTGATGATAGGACAAAGAAGGCAGCAATTGAGGCCCTCTCTTCATGGATGGATGCAAGTTCGATTAATGAGCTGATCCGTATTGCCCGCACGACCACCAATCCAGACTTCTTGAATCAAGCTATTACGGGTTATCTGGCCTTGGTAAGAAATACCGACTATCCTGCCGAGCAACGTTTATTATTGTTGCGTAATGCAATGGCAGTTGCCCAAACCCCCGTACAACAACAGCAAATTCTGAAAGATACCGAACAAGCCAAATGCTTTAATGCGATTGTCTTTGCAGGGCAATATTTAGATAATGGGGCTTTACAACAAGCTGCGGCAAATGCAGTGATGAACATTACCATGGCCGGAACGTATAACGGCGACATTATAAGAGGCTTATTAAATAAAACAATTGCAGTAATCACCGGGGGAGATGCGGGCTATCAGAAAGAAGGTATGCGTAAATATATTTCAGAAATGAAAGCTGGCGAAGGCTTTGTACAAGTTTTTAATGGAAAGGACCTGTCTGGCTGGAAAGGTCTTGTAGGCGATCCGATCAAAAGATCAAAAATGGATGAAAAGACCTTGGCTGATGCGCAGACCAAAGCCGATGCTGAAGCCCGGGAAAACTGGAAAGTGATCAATGGAGAACTTCAATTTCAAAGCCATGGTAATAACCTTGCTACTGTTAAAAAGTATGGTGATTTTGAAATGCTGGTAGACTGGAAAATCATTGACGATAAAAAGGGCGAGGGGGATGCAGGTATTTATCTGCGCGGCACGCCACAGGTTCAGATCTGGGATCTTGCCCGTACAAAGGTTGGTGCACAGGTAGGTTCCGGCGGTTTATACAACAATCAAAGCAACGAAAGTAAACCGCTTAAAGTAGCAGACAATAAGTTAGATGAGTGGAATACATTCAGAATCTTAATGAAAGGTGACCGGGTTACGGTTTATCTGAACGGACAATTGGTTACAGATAACGTGATCTTAGAAAATTACTGGGATAGGAGCCTGCCGATTTTTGCAGAAGAGCAGATTGAATTACAAGCGCATGGATCGCCAGTGGCTTATCGTGATATTTACATTAAAGAAATCCCCCGGCCAAAACCTTTTGAACTGAGTACACAAGAGAAAAAGGAAGGTTATAAAGTATTGTTCGATGGAACCAATATGCACAGCTGGACAGGCAATACCACCGATTATGTAATTGAAGATGGAAACATCGCCGTCAGGCCAAAACCAGGTAAAGGATCGGGCGGTAATTTGTTCACCAAAGAAGAATATAGTGATTTTATTTTCCGGTTTGAATTTCAATTGACACCTGCTGCCAATAACGGTTTAGGGATCAGAGCTCCTTTAGAGGGAGATGCTGCTTATGAGGGTATGGAATTGCAGATTTTGGATAATGAAGCACCAGTTTATAAAGATTTAAAGGCATACCAATATCACGGATCGGTTTATGGTACCATTCCCGCTAAAAGAGGGTTTCTAAAACCTATAGGAGAATGGAATTATGAAGAAGTAATTGCCAGAGGATCTAAAATTAAAGTGACCTTAAATGGTACCGTGATTTTGGATGGTGATATCGAGCCATTCAAGAAAAGTGGTACCCCCGATCACCAGGAGCACCCAGGTTTATTGCGTGAACGTGGACATATAGGTTTCCTTGGTCATGGATCGCCAGTGCAGTTCCGCAACATCAGGGTTAAAGATTTGAGCAAAAAAGATTCTGCTGAAAAAGAAATAGCCGTAAAAGCTACATCTAAAAGGAAATAAGTTAAATTTAACATCACAACTGTTTAAATAATGATTGAAGATAAGGCAAATTTGAAAACCGAAAATTCGAGAAGAAACTTTATTAAAACAACCGCACTCGCAGCAGCTGGATTTATGATTGTACCCCGATATGTATTAGGTGGACCTGGCTTTCTGGCCCCAAGTGATCGGTTACAATTGGCTGGTATTGGTGCAGGTGGAAAAGGAGAGGGAGATATTGCCAGCATTGTTAGAGGAGGTAAAACGGATGTCGCTTTTCTATGCGATGTGGACGACAGGAGAGCTGCTAATTCCTTGAAAAACTTCCCAAAGGCAAAATATTATAAAGATTATCGCGAATTATTGGATAAAGAAGGCAAAAATATTGATGCTATAACCGTATCCACACCTGATCATACCCATGCACAGATTGCCATGGCAGCTATGCAGCTGGGTAAACATGTATACGTGCAAAAGCCTTTAACCCATGATATTTATGAAGCCCGGATGTTAACCGAGGCCGCAAATCGTTATAAAGTGGTTACGCAAATGGGAAATCAGGGGGCATCGGGCGATGGTGTCAGAAGGCTTCAGGAATGGTACGATGCTGGTAGAATCGGTAAAGTACATACGGTTTACTGTTGGACCAACCGACCTGTATGGCCGCAGGGAATTTCATGGCCAGCAGGAAAAGCCGAAATACCAAAAGAGCTCGACTGGGATTTGTGGTTAGGCAGTGCTCCATTTAAAGAATATGTAAATAAACTAGTGCCCTTTAACTGGAGGGGCTGGTGGGATTATGGTACTGGCGCCATTGGCGACATGGGCTGCCATTTGGTGGAACCACCTTTTAGGGTATTAGGTTTAGATACACCTATCAGTGTAGAATGCAGTGTGGGGAGTGTATATGTTGATGAATTCAAACGGGCCTACTTACCGGAAAGCTGTCCCCCATCAAGCCATGTCATCCTAACTTTTGCCAAAACGGAAAAAACCAAACATGAAGTTCAGCTACATTGGATGGATGGTGGTATCAAACCTGAACGTCCGGAAGAATTAGGTCCAAATGAAAGCTTTGGCGATAATGGTGTGCTTTTTATTGGTACAAAAGGCAAAATGATCTGCGAAACCTATGGTAAAAATCCAAAGCTATTGCCATTGTCGCGCAATGAGTCAGATAAGACTAAAATCACCATACCGCGTATTTTTAATCAGGAAGAAGGCCATTACACACAATTTGCCGAAGCTGCAATTGCTGGCTATGGTAAAATAGCCCTAAGTTCGCCATTTGAAATTGCCGGACCGCTTACTGAAACTTTATTAATTGCCAATTTAGCCATCAGAGGCACAGATGTACAGCGAAGAGATACGACAGGTAAAATCAGTTATCCAGGCAGAGATATCAAATTACTGTGGGATAAGGTAAATATGAAGGTGACCAATTTTGATGAAGTAAACCAATTTGTAAAAAGAGAGTACCGTAAAGGCTGGAGTTTGGGCGTTTAATATTTAGTATGTCAATAGAAAATAAGAATTTAAGAGTATTAGTAGTAGGCTGTGGCAATATGGGTGCTTCCCACGCCACAGCTTATCATAATTTACCGGGTTTTGAAATATGCGGATTGGTTTCTACCGGCGCAAGTAAGGAGATTCTCAATCAAAAACTAGGTGGACAATATGATTTGTATACAGATTTTTACGAGGCTCTTGAGATCACCAAGCCGGATGCCGTTTGCATTTCTACCTATCCTGATACGCATGAAGCTTATGCAATAAAATCTTTCGAAAGTGGTTGCCATGTATTTATCGAAAAACCACTGGCTGATAGTGTAGAAGGGGCAATACGAGTAACAGAAGCAGCAAAAAAAGCGAATAAAAAATTATTGGTTGGTTATATCCTCCGCTATCATCCTTCATGGGAAAAATTTACCGAACTGGCCCGGGAAATGGGGAAGCCATTGGTCATGCGTATGAACTTGAACCAGCAGAGCCATGGGCCTAAATGGACAGTGCATCGCAACTTGATGAAAAGTTTAAGCCCGATTGTAGACTGTGCTGTACATTATATTGATATCATGTGCCAGATGACACGGTCGACGCCCATACAAGTGAGTGCCATTGGTGCCAGGCTTACTGACGATATCCCTGAATGGAATTACAATTATGGACAGTTGCAGATTCGTTTTGAAGATGGCTCTATCGGTTGGTACGAAGCTGGCTGGGGCCCAATGGTAAGCGACAATGCTTTTTTTATTAAAGATGTTTTTGGGCCAAAGGGCGCGGTATCTATTGTGGCCAGGGAGGCATCAGCCAGTGGAAAATCTGATTCGATTGATTCTCATACTAAAACGGAGTCCATTAAAGTCCATTACGCAGATCTGGACCAGGCAGATGAATTTGCCAAGATAGACGAATACCTGGATCTGCAGGATGAACCCAATCATCAGGAACTTTGCAACCGGGAACAAATCTATTTTTTAAAGTCAATCCAGGAGGACCTTGATCTTAGCTCGGCAACAGAAGATGCTGTGAACAGTTTAAAAATAGCTTTTGCCTGCGATGAATCTGTAAAAACGGGACAGACAGTGTTACTGTAGAGCCGAATGACAAAAAAATCATTTGGCTGGTGTAATCACAATATTCCTGAATTCAATAGGACCATGATCTCCCTGGAAATAGATTGGACCTGGCTCTGCTTCGTTACAATCTAATGCGCCGCCAGTAATACCCGGGATTTCCTGATTACAGATGATGGTTTTACCGTTCGCTATAACTGTTACGATGCGGCCTACCAGTGTAATATCAAATGTTTGCCATTGGCCAGGATCACCTACAACCATTTCATTAGGTACCAGGAATCCATAAATTCCACCAAAGAGGTGACTGTTTGGGTGATCAGTTTTAGGGTTATCAATAATCTGAGTTTCATAACGGCCCCGGAGGTAAACACCGCTGTTGCTACCTTGCTGATAACGGAATTCTACATGGAGTTTAAAATCTGAGAACTTTTGTTCAGAGATTAGATTGGATCCGGAATGAGGACTGGTCAATACACCATCTTTAACGATCCACTGGTTTTGTCCGGAAACGTTCCAACCATTGAGGTCTTTTCCATTAAATAATTTAATTGCTTTACCCCATACAGGTGCAGTTGCTCTTTTGAGCTCAGGGGCTTTCGTTCCCGTAAAAGGGTAGCTTTGGCCACTGCTGGTATGAATAGTACCACGAATACCAGTATCGGAAATAGTGCCTTCAAGCGTCATATCACGGTCTTCCCTTTCCCATTGTGGTGGGATAGAAAAACTAAATTTCCCATTATCATAAGCTACTTTAGATATAGGTCTGGCACTTCCCCCCGTGCCCACAAAGCGGCCTACCAGTGTACTGAATCCGGAAAGCTCTACCTCCAGCCAGGAAGGATGGTCTGATCCATTTTCACTTACTTTGATATCCCACCGACCTATCAGGCCACCACCCTTTACGCTTTCCGTCTTGATAGCAGATACTTGAGCCATTATATTGGAAGGATTTATCAAGCCAATGCTGCATATCAACCCTGCGATAAAGTATTTTCTATTCATGTTTAATATTTATTGATGATTAAGATAAATATAGACATTATTATTAATGTTACCTTCTGCTGGGATCAATTGGATCTGATGCATATCTTGTTGGGGTCTTGTTGGGATAAAGTACCATTTACCCCAACAAGACCCCAACAAGACCTCAAGCAGATGTCACTGAGCCTATGTTAAACTAAAACCTGTATGGGAGTGTAGCAGTTTTAAAATATGTCGCCTCACTTTGGAATTCACATAAAAAGATATACATTTAATAACGTAATGAGATTTGATTTAAACCTAAAGTACCTTCTGATTCTCCCATTAATATTTGGAGTCTCTTGTACTCAGAATAAAAAACCAGCAGTGGTAAAAACAGAGACTGATGAGTCTTGCTCTGCGCATTTACCATCCAGATATGGTATTGCAGTAACACATTCTTCTGCAGACAGTACCTTTTCTTCCGACCCGAAGACATCACATCGTGGAATGAAATGGATTCCTGCGGGTGTTTTTTCAATGGGGGCTAAAGATCAGGAGGGGCGGAAGGATGAATATCCTGCACATCAGGTTAAGCTGGATGGGTTCTGGATGGATGAAAAAGAAGTAACCAATAAAGAATTTGCCCAATTTGTTAAAGCTACTGGCTACAAAACGATTGCAGAGCGTAAGCCGGATTGGGAGGAAATCAAGAAACAATTGCCACCAGGAACTCCAAAACCTCCTGATAATATTCTTGTTCCTGCAGCACTTACATTTAATCCACCGTCTCATCCGGTTCCATTAGACAATGCGTCACAGTGGTGGGCCTGGACTAGCGGGGCGAATTGGAAACATCCGGAAGGACCCAAGAGTACAATTGAAGGAAAAGAAAATTTTCCGGTAACACAGGTTTGCTGGGAGGATGCGAATGCTTATGCTAGATGGGCTGGAAAGCGATTGCCTACTGAGGCGGAATGGGAATATGCAGCACGTGGCGGGATGAAGGATGCTATTTATCCCTGGGGAAATGAACCTGTAGAAAGTGGCAGGCCTAAGGCCAATACCTGGCAGGGAAGTTTTCCAGACAAAAATACCGACTGGGATGGATTTCATAGTCTTGCACCAGTAGGCTCATTTGCTGCAAACGGATATGGGTTATTTGATATGGCAGGAAATGTTTGGGAATGGGTGGCTGATTGGTATAAGGCTGATTACTATCAGGGTTTAGAGGGGGCGACCAGTGTTAATCCAACCGGACCAAAAGATAGTTATGATCCGGATGAACCTACTGTACCTAAAAAAGTAACCAGGGGCGGTTCTTTTATGTGTAACAGTTCTTATTGTAAAGGCTACCGGATTTCGGCAAGAATGAAATCATCGCCTGATACGGGTTTGCAGAATACGGGGTTCAGATGTGTATCCAAATAATGGGTTTGCAAAATATACAAGACGATGACTTTATCAGTTTAATCAAATAATCTGGAGAAATGGCTTTCCAGGTGATTTCGCATCCCATTTCTAAGCAGTTCTGCAGAACCTTTTTCTATGAGCTCTACAATCTGTTTGTGGGATACAAAATTTTTCGAAGAGATTTGTTTCTTTAATAAGCCGCTCTGATGAACATAGTCAAATACGGGCAATAGCATTTTCTGGAAGTTTTTTAAGGTCTGGTTGCCTGTAATGTCGTAGAGCTTTCCGTGGAACTTGATTTCCTGTTCAATCCGAAAGATGTAAGCATCTGCTTTTTTAGGTTCTGAAGCAACAATTTCTTTTAATTCTGCAATATCTTCCGGGGTTACTCTTTGAATAATAAAGTCGGCCATACCGATTTCCAGAGAAAGCCTCATTTCGAAGATTTCTTTTAGGGTAGCGACATCCAGCATTTGAGGTTTCATGCTTTTTTGAAGTACGGAAGTCAGATCGGGGCTGGTAATAATAGCGCCACGGTGTTTTTTTGAATCTATCAGTCCGATCATTCGCAGTCTCAGCAAAGCTTCTCTGATGACCGTTCTGCTCACACCCATAGCTTGCGTAAGTTCAAGTTCCTTGGGAATACTGTCGCCAACTTTGAATTTTTTTTCAATGAATAATTCTATCAGGCTTTTTTCAACTTTGTCTACTAATGAGCTTGTATCTATATTCTTTAGACTTTCTATCAAATCTGTTTCTTTCATAGGCTTAATTTATGGAAGTCGTTGATGTTTTTTTCACATGAAAGACTCAAAAACAAACATACAACATATTTTTAAAAGGAGAATGTTCGACATAAGGATGTTACTTGTATTATGATAACTCCTTGAGCTGGGTGTGGCCTTGTTCTCAGCTACTTCCGTTCGATTCTTATAAAGTGTATTTATAACACTCAGAAAATCAGATTGTAAAAATAAACATGAATTATTTGGTAATAATCTTTTTTATTTATTACTATTGCTTTATGTATGACATATAACATAAACCAAACCAACCTAAACTAAATTTCATGAATCAAAAATTTACTTACATTAAAACGGTTTTGACAATAATAGGGATATTGTCATTTACCGTACTTTATGCACAGGACCGGAGTATTTCCGGGAGAGTAGTTGCAGAAAAAGATAAGATAACCCTGCCCTCTGTCAATGTTGTTGTTAAAGGAACAAAAAATGGGACGCAAACGAATTCGTCTGGAGAGTTTAAGATCAAGGCGGCTAAAGGAGACATTCTTGTTATTTCGTCTATAGGATATCTTTCAAAAGAAGTTACTATTGGTGAAAGTAACTCGCTTCAGATTTTCTTGAAAGATGATGATGCCAAACTAGATGAAGTGGTTGTACTGGGTTATGGAACTCAGAAAAAGTCACTTTTAACGGGATCTGTGTCCAAATTAGATCATAAGGTTTTGGAAACGGGCGTACGCTCCAATCCTTCTTCTGCTCTGGCAGGAACCATTCCAGGGCTTAGAGTGCAACAAACCTCTGGAAGGCCTGGCGCGGTGGCTACAGTAATACTACGCGGAGGTACTGAGTATAATGGAACAGGGTCACCTTTGGTTGTTGTAGACGGTTTTCTGAGGTCTGGTTTTAGTGAGATCAACCAAGATGATATTGAATCCATAGAAGTATTAAAGGATGCATCGGCAACAGCTATTTATGGAGCAAGAGCAAACAATGGGGTAATATTGATCACGACCAAAAAGGGAAAAGACGGTGTTGCCAGCATTACGGTAAAAGCAAAAGTGGGTGTCAATTCATTAAATATTCCTTACAACTTTTTGAATGCCAAAGATTATTTATACTGGTCCAGAAAAGCTATCCAAACTTCTGGAATCTACGAACCGAGCAGACTCGCACAATTAACGGCCACAGGTCCTTTTGGAACTGGTAACCTTTATAAGGATGCAAATGGTAATATTCTGGATGGTAATAAGAATGCCGCAGCTGTATGGAGTCCGATGTTTCTGGACGATGTGAATAAAGTGAAGCTTCAGGACGGATGGCAAACCATGACTGATCCGGTAACTGGTAAGCAAATTATATTTAATGATTTCAACTATAAAGATTATGCTTTGCGGAGTCATGCTTTAACCCAGGACTATAATGTAGCGATGACCGGAGGTAATGAAAAAGGAAATTATTATGCTGGTTTGGGTACATACAATGAGGATGGTTTTCCAATTAATACTTTTTATAAGAGGGTAACTTTTGTTTTTAATGGTGAATACAAGATTAAGCCCTGGTTAACATCTACTTCAAGCTTGAATTTTGCTGATGCCAAATGGAGGGATGCGGTGACCAATTCTGAGGGGAATTATCTTTCCAGATCTTTAGGAGCACCTCCAACAATGAGGGGGACAAACGAGAATGGCGATCTTTTGGTTGGACGGGATTCTGGAGATGGAAACCCAATGGTGAATGATGATAAGTTTATCAGGAGAAACAATACGGATAAATTTACATTGACCCAATCCTTTAAAGTTGATCTTTTACCAAATATTACACTGAACACCAGCGCAAACTGGTTTTATGATGAAGGTTATTATGAATCTTTCAATAAAGATTACTTAGCCAGTCCAGGAGTGATTAACACGACCAGATCCAGTTCTGCTTCATTTTCTCGTAGCATGAGCCAGACTTATAATGGCGCGCTTAAATACTCCAAAAATATTGGAGAGAAGCACCATTTTGACGTTATGGGTGGATCTGAGTTCTATGATATTTACACGCAGGGGTTGGCGGCATCAGGGTCAGGAGCGCCATCGGATGATTTCATGGCTCTTGGTTTGACAAGTTCTGATAAAGATAGACGGAGCATCAGTACTGGCCATACCCGTCAAAGAATATTGTCCTTTTTTGGGAGAGCTAACTACGACTACGAAGGCAAGTATTTAATGACAGCTACCTTCAGAAGAGATGGTTATTCTAAATTATTAAATAACAGATGGGGTAATTTTCCAGGTATTTCACTAGGGTGGAATATAGACAAAGAAGATTTTTTTAAGCCATTGAAAGATGTAGTTAATACTTTGAAGCTAAGAGCAAGCTATGGCCGGAATGGGAATGCAGACCCAGACAATAGGATTATTAATGCGTATAATCTTCAGGGACAGTACGGCACAAGTAAATATAATGGAAGCGTGGGCTATCTTGCTAATAGTTTGCCATTTCCAAATTTATTGTGGGAAAGTTCTGCTACTTACGAATATGGATTGGAAACCAGATTGTTGAATAGAATAGATTTGACGGTATCCTATTATAGTCGTAAAACCTTTAATAAAATTTCTTCATTTAATTTACCCGCAACCGCAGGCTTTACACAGTTGACCACCAACAATGGAAGTATGCAGAACAGGGGAGTAGAGGCAGAGATGAATTACAATGCAGTTCGCACAAATGATTGGACGGTAAGTGTGTCTGCAAATGTTGCCTATAATGCAAATAAAGTCTTAAAGCTTCCTAATAATGGCTTGACGAACAATAGAATCGGCGGGTTCGAAGTATATGATCCGATAACAAAGAAGAATATTTTTGTTGGAGGTACCCAAGAGGGGCAGGATCCCAATGTTGCTTATGCCTATGTGGCAGAAGGCCTTTATAGAACGCAGGCAGATTTGGACAAAGATGCAAATAGAAGAGACTTATTAGGAGCCAAAGTGTTGGTTGGACCAGGTATCTATAATAACATGACTGCAGCTCAAAAAGCAGCTGTCTTTCCAATTGCACTTGGCGATGTTAAATGGATGGATATGGATGGTAACGATACGATTAATTCTTTTGACAGGAAACGTATTGGTCGTACAGTGCCAAGATGGACAGGTGGTTTCAGTGTGAATGTGAAATGGAAAAGACTTTCTATGAGTACCAGATTTGATTATGCGTTAGGTTTTGTACAGTATGATGGACCAAGTGCTTGGTTCTTAAGTAATGCACAGGGAACATTTAATACGACAGATCAGGTATTTGATACCTACACACCAGAAAACCCTAATGCAAAATATCCAACATACTATTGGGCAGATCAACTTTATAAAAACAACACTTACAGAGAGTCGAGCATGTTCTATAAAAAAGGTGATTATCTTGCTCTTAGAGAGTTGAATTTAACCTATTCACTACCTGTCAAGTGGACAAGTCGTTTGAAAAGCCAGAATATTAATTTTTCTGTGACCGGCCAGAACTTAACCTATTTCAGTCAGTCTACTTTGTTCTCTCCAGAATCTAGTAGTATTGGAATAGGCTGTCTCTTATACACATCTGACGCTGCCGACGAACGTTAGCCGGTGTTGGTGTCGGGGGTGGGGGGGGGGGTGAGGATGGGGGGGGGGGGGGGGGGGGGGGGGGGGGGGGGGGGGGGG
>NZ_JAELTV010001009.1 GCF_016429005.1 Pedobacter sp. ASV19 | reverse complement strand
ATACTGGATCAATCAGATGAAAATTGATTTGATGCCCTTAGAACTCCCGTTAGATTTCCCAAGGCCTAAGAGAAGAACATACTCCAGCAACAGGATTGTATTCAAGGTAGATGATAAGGTCGCTACAGGTTTAAAAAAAATTGGCGCAAACGCTAATTGCAGTGTCGCCATTACCATGCGTGCTGCCCTGGAAGTTTTTCTTTATCGCTTAACCGGGCAGGAAATTATGATTACAGGGCTACCTATTGCCGGACAGTTAATGGAAAATGAAAATTTGGTAGGTCACTGTGTAAATGTACTTCCATTGAAAACGGTGATAGATGATCAACTTAGTTTCTTCAGCTACCTGGACCATAGAAAAAAAGAGATCATTGAAGCTTACAATTACCCTGATGTTACTTTTGGCAGCATACTTAAGCGATTGAGTATAGGTAGAGGGGAATCTCATTTACCTCTGATTTCGGTAGTATTAAATACTGGAGTGTGGAAATACAAAGGGGACTCTTTCTTTGGTGTGAGCCTGTCTCTTAT
>NZ_JAELTV010001008.1 GCF_016429005.1 Pedobacter sp. ASV19 | reverse complement strand
AGATGTGTATAAGAGACAGATTATAGGTTTGTTTTTGATGATTACAGCTTGTATTAATTTCATTAATCTGGCTACTGCCCAGGCCATTAATCGATCAAAAGAAGTTGGTGTGCGGAAAGTAATGGGAAGCAAACGGAAGCAGCTGATCGTTCAGTTTCTGACAGAAACTTTTACCATTACCTTAATGGCACTTTTGCTGGCTTGCATTATAGCTGAACTGGTTATTCCGAGTATGAAGAACCTGTATAAACCAGGTGTTGATTTTAGTCTCTTTGGTCACCCAATGATTTTTGCCTTTATGTTTGGACTGGTTCTCTTCGTGGGCTTTTTGGCAGGACTCTACCCGGCAATGGTGATGTCTGGATTTAATCCTGCGCTGGCCATAAAAAATAAGGCTGCTGTGAATGCGGGTAATTTCAGTTTCTGTCTCTTATACACATCT
>NZ_JAELTV010001007.1 GCF_016429005.1 Pedobacter sp. ASV19 | reverse complement strand
CTATTCTTTGAATATGGCTTTTTTTCTACGCATAATAATTTTACCTGTTAACCAACCAAACGCAATTGATGAATCAAGCTTTAACTCCGTCCACTTCGGTGAAAACGATTTCACTAAAAAAGGCATCGACAATTCGGGAGATGCTCCATGCAAAGCAAATTTTTGTTCCCGCTTATCAAAGAGCATATTCTTGGGAGACACCATCGGAAGACAGTCAAAGAGAAACACATACTGATGTATTTCTCTCTGATTTGCTGGAGAATTTTCATTATGTTAAATCAGGCCCATACTACTTTGGTCATTTTCTTTTTCAGGAAGCAGGCAAGAACAAATATGCTATTATAGACGGCCAACAAAGGCTGACTACTATAGTCATGTTCCTCGCGGCACTTTTTAGGTGTCTGCGGAAACTTAGGCCACTTACTGAGGAGGAGGATTTATGCCTGTCTCTTATACACATCTGACGCTGCCGACGAACGTTAGCCGGTGTAGATGTCGGGGGGGGCGGGGGCATGATAAAAAGGGGGGGGGG
>NZ_JAELTV010001006.1 GCF_016429005.1 Pedobacter sp. ASV19 | reverse complement strand
AGGTTATTGGTTGCATTCGTATTATCAAAAGCAGCATACTTCCCCTGATTATACAAAGCTCTTTCTACACCAATGTAATCACTAATGGACATTTGACGCTGAGAAAACAAATCTGGCTTTTGACTTATGGTCAAACTGCTGTTGAAATCTACAGTAGGTTTTTGATTGTATTTACCTCTTTTTGTTGTAATAACTACAACACCATTACCAGCCCTGGCGCCCCATATACTCGCAGCTGCAGCATCTTTTAACACGGTAATTGATTCTACATCATTAGTATTTATGCTGTTAATGTCTCCACTATAGGGGAAATTATCCACTACAATTAATGGTTGAGCCGAAGTTGCAGCCACTCCATTGATATAAGTAGTTATTGTACTCAAGCCTCTTATACTAAACTGAGGTGTGCCTTGGGGATACCTTGTATAGGTTCCTGTTACGCCAGCATTTTGCCCAAATTTATCAAAACGTAAGCCAGCTACTGAACCTTCCAGATGCTGCAGAACGTTTGGAGACACAACTCTGTTATATAA
>NZ_JAELTV010001005.1 GCF_016429005.1 Pedobacter sp. ASV19 | reverse complement strand
GACTTCCTGTATACTATCAAAATACGCTCACTTCTTTAAATGTAGGTAATGATTTTTGGAATAACACATATAAGAGATTATATGTAGTCAATGCTGCTTTAGAAGGGCTAGGATCTTCTTCAGGTTTAACTCCGTTAGTGAAGCAGCATTTAATGGGCGAGGCCTATTTTATGCGGGCTTTCTATTATTTCTACCTGGTGAACCTATATGGAGATGTACCATTGGTGCTGAATACCGACTATAAGACCAATGCATTGGTCAAGCGAAGTGCAAAAGCGCAGGTCTATGATCAGATGGTAGCAGATCTGAAAGCTGCGCAAAACTTGTTAGGAAATGGTTACTTGAAAGGAGACGGAATCACAGAATATACGTCTGGATCGGAGGAACGGGTAAGACCGAATAAATGGGCAGCAATAGCTCTGTTGGCGAGGGCTTATCTTTTTATGGGTAGATGGGCAGTTGATGAAGTTGCAACAACATTGGTTGTGTCAAATAGCACACGCGGGTAGATGGGCAGATGCTGAAGTTGCAAC
>NZ_JAELTV010001004.1 GCF_016429005.1 Pedobacter sp. ASV19 | reverse complement strand
GAAGAAGTGAAGAAAAATGGCATTGATCTGGGAGATATGAATGCGAAATTATTAAAGAAGATAGAAGAACTGACTTTGTATTTGATAGAAATAGAAAGGAAGAATGATGAAAGGGAAAAGGTGCTTCAACAGCGGATTAATCAACAAGAAAAGGCTATTGAACAACTTTCTCAAAAGTCTTATTAATTCCCAAGTGACTTTACTGCTACATGTACCATTTGTATACTAGAGGTATTAATTCTGGACTCTTTATTATTTTACGCTCCACCATTCCTTGGAAGAGGAAATATAAAATTTATCTCATTTCAAGTGTACTCCTATTATGCTGATTGTTTTAGTTAATTATTTTGCGTTTATACACAACACAGTTTGGGAAAAATATGTCAAAGAATTTGATCGTTTGCCGGCCATGAAGAACGCTGAAGGAACATGGATTGTTTCACCGGCGTAACGCGATATAAATCTTATTTAGTGCAAAGCAAGCTCCCAATCTTTGTAGGGAGGCTCTACTACGAAATCCTTGTCACAGTATT
>NZ_JAELTV010001003.1 GCF_016429005.1 Pedobacter sp. ASV19 | reverse complement strand
CTTTTTCTACCAATACCTGATTACCAATACGCGCAAGCTCGATAATACTTTTGTTCTTCTTTATTGAATTCACCAATAGCTTTGCTCCGTCAATCAGAGGGTTGGATTTAGGCGATTGAAATTCACTGCAGATGAAAGCCGCTTCTTGTCCGGCTTCAGTTAATTGCCAATCCAGGCGAACAAGATCATTATGGTGAAGAGAGTCTTTTAAAGCCGTAAAGAAGGATTCCTGGGCAGCCAGCAGTTTATTCAAGTCATTGCTTGCCGCGTAGGCTCTCTTGTAGTTTAAAGGAGAAGTACTTTTGCCATTCAAGGTGTTCAGTAGGATGTTCTTTTCAGGGAAGGAATAATCTTCAAATGTTACCAGCACCTTGCCAGACAATTCATTTAGGGTAATATCTTTTATACGCTTCTCTTTTTCCGCAAACAACAGATCTTTTCCCAAGCCTTGTACCTGTCTCTTATACACATCT
>NZ_JAELTV010001002.1 GCF_016429005.1 Pedobacter sp. ASV19 | reverse complement strand
CCCTGAAGCAAATATTATTGAACAGGCATCTGCAGGAGAGCATGGCTGGGCTACCTTTAGAATTGAATTGAATGCTGGAGATAATGCAGTAAGTGCAACGGCAATTGAAGAGTTGGTTAAAATGATCCAGGAATACAAAAATACTCGGAGTCATTTGATTGATATCACTTATACAATTGATTTGGGTATGGATACGGTTACTTTAACCGAAGATAGTTCAGAAAACCCATCGGTAGATGATGAAGATATTATTGTTGCTGGAGGTGATTTCAAATACGACGGGACTTACTATTATAATGGAACAAAAAACTACAATTCTGACAGTGATATACTGGAAGTTGAAATAATAACTGTATAATGGATAAAGATAAATTAATTGTAAAGGGTAGCTTCCATGTTGAGGTTATTGATGTAGAATCTGGTAATATTATTGATCAGATTACTGAACAAAATCTAGTGGTTACTCTTGTCCACTGTCTCTTATACACATCT
>NZ_JAELTV010001001.1 GCF_016429005.1 Pedobacter sp. ASV19 | reverse complement strand
AAAGACAAGTTACTCAGTTAAATCCTTGGGTAACTAAACTATAGATGTGAGTATGGAAGTAAAATTGAGGGAGCATATTCATCAGATTGTAGAGTTAACCGATGAGGAATTCCAGTATGCCATTACCTTTTTTACCAGGCGAAGATATAGGAAACACCAATATATTGTACAAGCTGGTGATGTAAACAGTCACGAACATTTTGTTGTAAAGGGGATCGTTAAATCGGCTTATACAGATCCGGAAGGTAGAGAACATATTCTGCAACTTGCTATGGAAGAATGGTGGTTTTCTGATCCCAATGCCTTTAATAACGGAATTCCTGCTACGCTGAATGTGGATTGCCTGGAGGATACAGAAACATTATCGATTTCTTTTGAAAGTAAAGAAAGACTTTGCGCCAGCTCCAGAAAAATGGAATTTTTTTTCCGGAAGAAATACACAACGGGAAATATCGCTTTACAGAAACGTGTCTTAGCCCTATTAAGCCACAGTGCTGCAGAACGTTACAGACAATTGCTTTCCCAGTATCCAACCT
>NZ_JAELTV010001000.1 GCF_016429005.1 Pedobacter sp. ASV19 | reverse complement strand
ATACCACCCTTCGCAATCGGATAGGTAATGTTTCCACCAGCGTCTATTTGTGCATATTGACTGATCATATTCTTTACGCTAAATGTAGAATCCGATCTCAAACTGGTTGCATTAGTCAAGGCACGGCTGTATTGATATTGAACTTGTGCTGTAAATCCAAAAGGTAATTTATACTTTATATCAGGAATTAACCTTATTTGAGTTGTTATTGTATTGTCAAATTGGTTTGCGTCCAATTCTTGGATAGGATTAAAGCTCAAATCATATAGTCCTGCATTTTTAACTACACCTATAAAATACTTACTATAACCATTGGAATAATTAACATCTAATGCATTTCCTACATCATCAGCCAGCCTGGTATATGGACTCAAAGAAACTGTATTTATATAGGCAGGATTTGACACAGTTTTATTACTTGTAATATAAACAGGTACTGTAATTTCTAAATTTTTAAATGGTTTGTAAGTATTTCCCGCTGATAATGTAATACGTTTTTGTGAACTAAAATCTACTCCCTTATCGTTATCGTATCC